>URBJ01000061.1 GCA_900546005.1 uncultured Alistipes sp.
TGACGATTGATAACTTTTTTCGGATCTGTGAGGAGGCCCGAATAACGATTCCCGAAACGATGAAGTATTTCTGTAATACCGAGGCAATTGCACTCTACCTGCAGAAGTATATCGTCTACCGGAAACGGAAAATATTTTTTGCCGACGGAACGTTCTCTTCGCTGCTCGAATTGATCGTGAAACATAAAGACGAAAAGTTCCTGTTGACGCTTTCGGAGCCGCATAAGCCCGAAATGCCGATGGCGTTGGAGAAGTTGCAACTCAAGTGGGATAAGGTCATCCTCGCCCGTACGGTCAGCGCCGATCTGGATTCGGTCGATATGGAGAAGTATGATTTGTTGGTCTTTTACAGTCCATCGGAGATCGCATCGTTGCTCAGTCGTTTCCCTGCCGAAACCGTGCATCCGAAGATTGCGGTGTTTGGAAACGGTACGGCGCGCGCGGCGATCGAGGGAGGTTTGACCGTCAGTGCGATGGCTCCTACTCCGGAGGCCCCTTCGATGACCAAGGCGTTGGATATCTACATCCGTAAAGTCAATGCGGGAGAGGAGGTTGCACCGGTCGTATTGCAGGAGAAGACGGCCGATCTGGCCTTTATCGAAAATGCAAAACGGCCGAAACGAAGCCGTACAACCAAAGCGGCAGCGCCCGGACAGGGTAAATAGGTGAGCTGACCTTGGGGTGCTCGGTGTCATTGAGGAAAGATCATTCAGGTATGGCGGCTGTGGATCATGCTTTTCCCCGTAATGAACGGTTGAAATCTCGAAAAGAGATCGCTGCTCTTTTCGATGAGGGGCGGGGGGAGACGTTTTATCCGTTGCGTTGTGTGGTCCGGCGAGAGCGGGTGGATGATGAGAGTCGGATTGGCTTGCAGATACTCGTTTCGGTCTCCAAACGGCACCATAAGCGAGCCAATGTCCGAAACTTGCTGAAGCGCCGGATTCGCGAGGCCTACCGTCTGAATCGAGCTCCGCTGAAAGACCGCACGTCGGAGCAGCGTGAGCGGATGAGCGTGGCTTTGCTTTACATATCGAAAGAGGTGGCCGATTTTGCCGCAATAGAGTATGCCGTACGGAAAATCATATCCAAACTTCTGGAACCGATTGAAAAAAGGGGTTAAGCGGGTGACGATCGCCCCTTTTCTGGCTTTGATTTGGGTGTATCGCAATTGTATATCTCCCTTTACACCTCCTTCCTGTCGATTTACGCCGACCTGTTCGCAATATTGTGCCGAGGCGTTGCGCAAGCACGGTTTGATCCGTGGGGGGTATCTGGGGATCCGGCGTCTGCTGCGATGTCATCCATGGGGTGGAAGCGGTTATGATCCGGTTCCGTAGAGAAAAAAGATCATCTTTCGAAAATCACACGTCGAATCAAAGAAAATAAAGGGCCGTATCTCATTTCTGGGATACGGCCTTATGTTTTTAAATGAGAAGGAGGGCTAAAGTCTTCCTTGGTGTTACTGCTCCTGCCTGAAATTTAGTCGATACGTCGGATGTCGGCTCCGAGGGCATTCAGACGGGTGTCGATGTTCTGGTAACCCCGATCGATCTGTTCGACATTCTGGATGATGCTGCGTCCGTCGGCCGACATGGCAGCGATCAACAGGGCGACTCCGGCCCGAATATCGGGAGAGGACATGGTGGTGGCCCGAAGTTGGATCTGGTGGTCCTGTCCGATGACTGTTGCCCGGTGTGGATCGCACAGGATGATCTGGGCCCCCATGTCGATCAGCTTGTCGACGAAGAACAGACGGCTTTCGAACATCTTTTGGTGGATCAGTACGGCACCTTTGGCCTGTGTGGCGACTACCAGAAAGACTGACAGCAGGTCCGGAGTCAGACCCGGCCACGGCGCGTCCGAAATATTCATGATCGATCCGTCGATGAAGCTTTCGATTTCATAGTGGTCGTGGCGCGGAATGTAGATGTCGTCGCCACGCTGTTCGAAGTTGATCCCCATGCGGGCGAACTGGGCGGGAATGATGCCCAAATTTTCAAAAGAGACGTCCTTGATCGTAATCTCGCTCCGGGTCATGGCGGCCATACCGATGAAACTGCCCACCTCGATCATATCGGGAAGCAGGGTATGTGTCGTTCCGTGCAGGCTGTCGACACCATCGATAATCAACAGGTTGGATGCAATGCCCGATATCTGGGCTCCCATACGGTTCAGCATCCGGCAAAGTTGCTGTACGTAGGGTTCGCAGGCTGCGTTGTAAATGGTGGTTCGGCCTTTGGCCAGTACGGCAGCCATGATGATGTTGGCGGTTCCGGTGACGGAGGCTTCATCGAGCAGCATATAGCAACCGGTCAGTCTCTTGGCTGATACGGAAAAAAAGTTCGAGTTGCTGTCGAAATCGAATTGGGCGCCTAATTTCTGGAACCCGATAAAGTGGGTATCCAGACGCCGACGTCCGATCTTGTCGCCTCCCGGTTTGGGAATAAATCCCTTTCCGTAACGGGCGAGCAGCGGTCCGATGATCATGACCGATCCCCGAAGGCGTGCTGCACGTTTGCGGTAATCCTCGCTGTTCAGGTAGTCGAAGTCGATCTCTTTGGCCTCGAACGAATAGGTACTTTCGTCGATCTTCTCGACGGTTACCCCCATCTTCTTAAAAAGTTCGATCAGTTGGAGGATGTCGACAATAGCCGGTATGTTGTGGATGGTTACCTTTTCGGGCGTTAACAGCGTTGCACATAGCACCTGAAGGGCTTCGTTTTTGGCCCCTTGCGGGTAGATCTCCCCTTTGAGCGGAGTGCCGCCTCTGACTTCAAATGTTGCCATAAAAATGAGCTTTATACTCCAAATGTAACGATTCGCTTCGAGATTTCAAAACGAAGGTTGCGCCGGCCGTGCAACAATCCGGATCACTCTCCTCGAAAAAGGTTTGGGGCGATTGCAAAGAGTATCTTTTTTATAACAGATAACGTTCTCTGTCAGTAGGACCAACGCTGAAAAACTATTTTTCTGACAGGGATTGGCGCTCCCAGATCTTTGCGATGGTCGTAAATTTGTAGCAGGCATTCAGTGCGGCATAGGTGAAGCCGGCTTTTCCGTCGCGGAACCCTCCCTTGATGAGGTAGAACCGCAAAAACCGCCAGCTGCACTTCATAAAAGCCTTGCCCACCGAGAAGTGTTGTCCGCTGCGGCGCAACAGCTCCTTGTCGGAATAGACGTTGATTTTGGCCAGCCGGGCCTCGACGCTTTCGTTCGCCAGATGTACGATGGCCAGATCGTGTCGACGGCTGGGAATAGAGGCCGTACGGCCGTTGACGATCGGACGGGCATGGATCGTTACCGGCCAGTCGCATTTCGATTTACGGATCAGACGGACGATATAGTCGGGATAGTCTCCGTGCATGAATTTTCCGAAGAAATAGTTCTTGCGGGGCATTCTCAGTGCGGCATATTCCGTGTGTTCGGATTGTTCGGCAAACCGGTACAGGTATTCGCGCAGGGCATCGGGAACCACTTCGTCCGAGTCGAGTACCAGCACCCACTCGTTGGAGGCCTGAGCGATGGCATAGTTACGGGCCGGTTCGACAAATCCGGTCCGTTCGTGATATACGATTCGGCAACCGTATTTTTCGGCAATGGCGCAGGTCTGGTCCGTCGAGTGCATGTCGCACAGGACGATCTCGTCGAAAGTTGCAACCGATTTGAGGCAGGCATCGAGAAAGCGTTCCGAGTTGAATGTGTTGATAACGACCGATATCTTCATAACTTCAGGTTTCAATGGGTTTCGGGGTGTTGTTGTGGGCATGCAGCAGCGGTACACGAGGCACATCCGGTGGTGCAGCTGTCTGTGCCCGATCGTACGGCACCCTGTCGCAGTTGGGCCTCCTCTTCGCGCATCTGTTGCGAGGCGCATCGGATGCCGCGCTCCTTCATGTGGCGGTTTTCTCCGATTTCGGAGTCCATGTAGTGGCCCTTGAAGATGATCGTCAGCGAAAGGCCGATGACGAAAAAGGCGACGGCTCCTACGGTAATCAGAAAGATCAATAATCCGGATGACATATTCGTAGTCTTGCGTTTAATGACATACTCCCTACAAAGGTTATACAAAGATGGCGAAAAAATAACAATATTCCCTGCGACAACAATAAAAAGAGGAATTGTTTTATCTTTGTAACGTTAAGGAGTTCTTCTGCGGAGGGGAATGAATTTTGTCCGAGCGGAGAGGAAAACGAAAAAACTATGAAAATCGTAATCGCCGGGGCCGGAGAGGTGGGGAGCCATCTGGCCAAGATGTTGAGCAGCGAGTATCATGAAATAACGGTGGTCGACAGCGATCCGAAACGACTTGAATCGATTGCCGGCATGGCCGATGTGATCGTGATTGAGGGGGATTGTACGACCTTTGCCGTGCTGAAGAAGGCTTCTGTGCGGAAAGCGGATCTCTATATCGCCGTATTACCCGATGAGACGTCGAACATCGTTTCGGCCATGTTGGCCAAACAGCTCGGCGCCCGTAAATCGATCGCCCGTATCGACAACAACGAGTATCTGGAGCCCAACAACAAGGAGGCCTTTATCAATATGGGGATCGATTACCTGTTCTACCCCGAGAAAGCGGCCGCACAGGAGGTGATCAACCTGTTGGGGCATACCAGTACGACCGAATATGTCGACTTTTCGGGAGGAAAGCTCTCGTTGGTCGTATTCAAGATCGATGCGTCGTCGCCATTGGTCGATAAGTCGTTGATCGAGGCCTCGGCCGATCAGGAGAATCTGCCCTATCGGACGGTTGCCATATCGCGCAACGGAGAGACGATCATTCCGCGTGGAAACGATCGGTTTAAGGAGGGAGACAACATCTATGTGATTGCCAATCAGTATGCCGAAAAGGAGGTGGTGGCCTTCTCCGGAAAGACCGATATCGACATCAAGAACATGATGATTCTGGGTGGAAGCCGGATCGGTGTACAGGTGGCTACGGCCTTGCAGGATGAGGTGAACATCAAACTGATCGACTATACGCCCGAAAAGGCCTATAAACTGGCCGAACAGTTGGACAAAACCTTGATCATTAATGAAGACGGACGGAATACGGATGCGATGGTCGAGGAGGGGCTGAGCAAAATGGATGCTTTCCTTGCGGTGACGGGTCGGGCCGAAACGAATATTCTGGCAGCGATGTTGGCAAAGCGCCTCGGGGTGAAAAAGGTGATTGCCGAGGTGGAGAACCTCAACTACATCAATCTGGCCGAGAGTATGGGGATTGATACGATCATCAACAAGAAGCTGATCATGGCGAGCAGTATTTTCCGCTTTACGATGAGCACCGACGTACAGGCGATCAAGTGTCTGACCGGATGCGATGCGGAGGTTCTGGAGTTTATCGTAAAGCCGAACTCACCGGCGACGAAGAGCATGATCCGGGATCTGAAATTTCCGCACGATGCGATCATCGGGGGAGTTGTGCGAGGAGACAAGACGTTTATTGCAGTCGGCAACATGGAGATCAATGCCTACGACCGTGTTGTGGTCTTTGCCCTGCCCTCTGCGATTGCGAAGATCGGAAAATTCTTTAATTGATAGCGAATATGTCGTGGTTGACAAAAGTGGTCCGGGCGGCAACGGCGCCGCGTAGAAGAGAGATACGTCGGTTTATGGCGCATCCCGTAGAGGTGCAGCAGGAACAGTTGCACGATCTGGTCGGTCGAGCGGCTGAGACCGTTTTCGGAAAGGAGCACGGTTTTGCCTCGATCCGCACACCGGAGCAGTTTGCCCGGCAGGTGCCTGTAACCGATTACGACGCCTTTTGCGGATATATAGAACGGGTCCGACAGGGGGAACAGCAGGTGGTTTGGCCAACGCCCATCCGGTGGTTTGCTAAATCCTCCGGAACTACTTCGGCAAAGAGTAAGTTTATTCCTGTTAGTGAAGAGGGGCTGCGGCGTTGCCACATGCGGGGCCCAAAAGATATTGTAGCGCTCTTTTCGGATCTTTATCCTGAGAGTCGTGTCTTTTCGGGAAAGACCCTGACGCTCGGAGGCAGCCATCGTCTGGTGCGCAGCGACGGTGTGGCACAGGAGGGCGATTTGTCGGCAATCCTGATCGAAAATACGCCCCGTATCGCTTCCCGGTTTCGGGTTCCGAAGGTTGAGACGGCGTTGATTCCCGACTTCGAACAGAAGGTCGATGCGATCTGTCGTGAGACGGTATCGCAGCGCGTAACGGCCTTTGCGGGGGTCCCTTCGTGGAATCTGGTGATGCTCAAAAAGGTGCTCGAATACACCGGGAAAAACAACATCTTGGAAGTGTGGCCGCACATGGAGCTCTTTACGCACGGAGGGATGAACTTCGAACCGTACCGCGAGGAGTATCGACGGATCTTCCCCTCGCCGCAGATGAAGTATATGAATACCTACAACGCATCGGAGGGCTTTTTTGGAATACAGAACGATCCGTTGGCCGACGACATGTTGTTGATGCTCGATTACGGGGTCTATTATGAATTCCTGCCGATGAAGGATCTGAACGATCCGTCGAAGTGCGTTCCGCTCGAAGGGGTGGTGCGCGGAGAGAACTATGCGATGATCATCACGACCTGCAACGGTTTGTGGCGGTACATGATCGGCGATACGGTGGAGTTTACGTCGTTGGCTCCGTACAAAATCCGGATCACGGGCCGGACCCGTCACTTTATCAATGCGTTTGGTGAGGAGGTGATTGTCGACAATGCCGATCGGGCGCTTCAGGCCGCGTGTCAGGCAACGGGGGCACAGATTGCGGATTATACGGCCGGTCCGATCTACATGACGGAGGGTCGTAAGGGATCGCATCAGTGGGTCATCGAATTTCAGGTACCGCCTTCCGATCCCGAACGGTTCACCGATGTGCTCGACCGGACGTTGCAGCAGGTGAACTCCGATTACGAGGCCAAACGTTTCAAGGATACGACACTGCTGCGTCCGACGGTGACACATGTGCCGCAAGGGACTTTTTATGCATGGATGAAGCGTCGCGGCAAGATCGGCGGACAGAACAAGGTTCCGCGTCTGTCGAACGACCGGACCTACATCGAGCAGTTGCTCGACCAAAATGAGAGATCGGTATGAAAGAGATGAAATCGGCGATCCTTTTGGGGACAGCCTATCCCTATCGGGGAGGGTTGGCCGGAACCAACCAGACGTTGACCCGGACTTTTATTCAGGAGGGGATCGCTTGTCGGATCATTACCTTTACGTTGCAGTACCCCTCTTTCCTCTTTCCCGGAAAGAGTCAGTATGATGACGGTCCGGCTCCCGAGGGGGTCGATATTACCCGTATGCTCAACTCGGTCAATCCGATCAGCTGGATCCGCACCGGGCTGAAGATTGCGCGTGAGCGACCCGATGTGTTGATCGTGCGCTACTGGATTCCGCAGATGGCCCCGGCTTTCGGGACCGTGTGCCGGATTGCCCGGCGGAAAGGAGTCCGGACGATCGCGGTGTTGGATAACGTAATCCCGCACGAGAAACGACTCTTCGATACCTCTTTGACCAAATATTTTCTCGGATCGATCGATGGGTTTATCTATATGTCCGAGCAGGTCTGTCGTGATTTAAGGCTGTTTAAGCCTTCCAGTCCGGCTATTTTTTCGCCCCATCCGATGTACACGAACTACGGAGAGAAGATGGACCGGGAGGAGGCATGCCGTTTGTTGCGGATCGATCCGGATTGCCGCTATACGATGTTTTTCGGTTTTGTGCGCGATTACAAGGGGCTGGATCTGTTGCTCGATGCGTGGGCGGAACTTTATCGCAGAGGCAAGCTCGACGGGCATCGGCTGATCATCGCCGGTGAATATTATAGCGGAAAGGAGCGCTACATGAGTCAGATCGATCGGCTCGGTATTCGAAATACGATTCTGATGTTCGACTATTTCGTTCCGGACGACGAAGTGGCGCGGTTCTTCTCGGTGAGCGATCTGGTTGTACAGCCCTACCGTGATGCCACGCAGAGCGGAGTGACGCAGGTGGCCTACTATTTCGATGTGCCGATGATCGTTACCGATGTCGGCGGATTGCGCGAGATTGTTCCCGATCAGGAGGTAGGGTTTGTCGTTCCGCCTCGATATGAAGCCATTGCAGAGGCAATAGACCGTTTCTATACCGAAAATTTGGCCGAACCGTTTAAGGAAAATATACGAAAATACAAAGTACGCTTTACTTGGGAGCGGATGGTCGAGAATTTTAAAACGCTTTTTCGGAAAATTTCTGAAAAAACCGAATAAAAAATATATTTTTGTAGAAACCGTTGAGATAAAGGGATATGTATATCGCGATAACAGGAAATATAGGGTGCGGCAAAACTTCGCTGACACGCATTCTCTCCGAGCGGACGGGTGCCAAGGCCTATTTCGAGGAGAGCGATAATCCGTATATCGGCGATTTTTATGAAGATATGAACCGGTGGTCGTTTAATCTGCAGATCTATTTTCTCGGGCAGCGTATCCAGCGGGCTCAGGAGATCCTGAAGACCGGAAGCGATCTGATTCAGGACCGAACCATATATGAGGATGCCTATATTTTTGCCTCCAACCTGCACGAAAGCGGATTGATGGCCTCGCGCGATTTCGATACCTATATGAAGATTTTCGATTTGGCGACGGCTTTGATTCCGGTTCCCGATCTGTTGATCTATCTCAAGGCAAGCGTCCCTACCTTGATCCATCAGATCAAAAAAAGGGGGAGAGCCTATGAGATGAGCATTCAGGAGGAGTATCTCGAACGTCTGAACCGGAAATATACCGAGTGGATCGAGCATGAGTATCGGGGAGAGGTGATTACAATCGACGTGGACCATACCGATTTTATTGCCGACGCGACGTTGCTGGACGGTGTGGTTGCCCGGATTCAGGAGATCAAAAACATGGGCCGATGATGAATCATTCCATTTCGTTGCCCGATCCGTTTTGCCGGATGATCGAGAGCCAGCTCGGATCGGAGGCAGCTGCAGCACTGTTCGATTCGTTACAGAGTGAACCGCCCGTTTCGGTGCGATACAATCCATATAAACTAAGAGAGGGTGCAGAGCAATGGAATCCGAAGCAGGAGGTGGTTCCTTGGTGCCGGGATGGCCGTTATCTGGCTTCCCGTCCGCAGTTTACGCTCGATCCGTTGTTCCATGGCGGAGCTTACTATGTACAGGAGGCCGCCTCGATGTTTCTTGAACAGATTTTTCGGAGTGTGTTCGATGGGCAGCGGGAAGCACTGCGGGTGTTGGATCTCTGTGCTGCGCCCGGCGGTAAGACGACGTTGTTATCGACTCTTGTCGGGACGAAAGGTGTGGTCGTAGCCAATGAGGTGATCCGTTCCCGGGCGGCAATTTTGGCCGATAATGTGCGGCGTTGGGGAATCGGCAATACGGTCGTAACGAGCAACGATCCGGCCCATTTCAGCGCTTTTCACCACGTTTTCGATGCGGTGGTGGTCGATGCACCGTGTTCCGGCGAGGGAATGTTCCGTAAGGATCCGGCGTCGCGGAGCGAATGGAGCGAGCAGAACGTCAAGTTGTGTGCTGCCCGTCAGCGACGTATTCTGGAAGATGTGTGGGATGCACTGCGCCCGGAGGGGATTTTAGTGTACAGTACCTGTACGTTCAATCGGCTTGAGGATGAGGAGAATGTGGCGTGGCTTTGCGAACGGTACGATTGCACGCCGGTAGAGATAGCTGTTGATCCGCTTTGGGGGATTGTTTGCGGAGAGGTGCAGGGGATTCCGACTTTTCGTTTCTTCCCGGGGCGGACGAAGAGCGAAGGTTTTTTTGTCGCAGTGTTGCGAAAGGAGGGGGCCGGAAAGGAGAAGATGCCTCAGGCCCGGAAGAAGGTCTTTTCGGCGCTCAGGAGTAACGAGGAGCAGGAGGTGGCCCGATGGATCGACGGTTCGGGTGACAAGAGCTTTGCCGCGATTGATAAAACGGTCTATATCTATGATCGGGAGCAGTTCTCGTTTATCCGACAGATTTCCGAGTGTATGAACGTGATCTATTCCGGAGTGCCTGCCGGCCAGTTTTTCGGGGCCGATTTCAAGCCCGATCCGGCATTGGCGCTCTTTTATGGGGTTTCGAAAGATCGGGTCGCCGTTGTAGACCTGCCTTTGGAACCGGCTTTGGATTATTTGAGAAAACAGAGTGTAGACCCTCGACTGTTTGAAGAGGGGATGAATCTGGTGTGTTATGAAGGCATGCCGTTGGGATGGATCAAACGGATTGGGAACCGTTGCAACAACCTCTATCCCAAAGAGTCAAGAATTTTTCAGCTATAATTCGTAATTCGCGTTTTTGTGCGTTGTTTTGTCCTCGTTTTGTTGTTGTTTTGTTGCGGCTGTGCTGGCCGTATGGAAAAGAACGGTCCTGCGGTTATCTATTATTCAATGAACGATTCGGAAGAGGGACAGAGTCTTTTTCAAAATGATTCGTTGGCGGGGAAGGATACGCGGGGGAGCAAAGACCTAACTTCCGGAGAGGAGGTGTGGGGGATTCGGTTGCGGGTGGCAGATGTGACGCCTGCGGGGCTGACGCTGATTTGTGAGCAGTCGGGTGGAAATCCGACCGGAGAGTTGCAGACCGGTCCTATGTTTTGGTTGGAGCGACAGGTTGACGGGGTGTGGGAAAATGTGGAACGGAGGCAGTCCGGAGAAGATGCGGATGCGGTTTATGCTTTCGAAGATATTGCGTATATTCTTCAGAAAGGTAGTTCGAGGGTATGGAGGATCAAATGGTCGTATCTTTATGGAGATCTGCCCGGTGGAAGGTACCGGATCGGTAAAAGGATTTCAGATTTCCGAGGAACCGGTGATTACGATATGCGGAGTTATTATGCGGAGTTTGAGGTCATGACCAATAAAAAATAGAGACGGTAAACACCGTCTCTATTTTATTTCGTGTGTTATCGCAGATCGATTAAGCCAATACGATACCGGCTTCGGCACACTCCTTTCGCATGGATTCCGGCCAGATGCTGCTTTGGATCTCGCCGATGTGTGCTTTACGCAACAGGTACATGCAGAGGCGCGATTGTCCGATTCCACCGCCGATCGTGCAGGGCAGGGCCCCGGAGAGCAGCTTTTGGTGGAAATAGAGCGACCGTTTTGCCTCCTGTCCGTGCATTTTCAGTTGGCGTTCGAGAGCGGCTTCGTCTACACGGATTCCCATGCTCGATACCTCGAACGCACTGTTAAGAACCGGATTCCACAACAGCAGATCGCCGTTCAGTCCGACATAACTCTCTTCGTTCGGGGTGCTCCAGTCGTCGTAGTCTGCGGCACGGCCGTCGTGAGGTATTCCGTCCGAGAGCGGAGCTCCGATACCGATGACAAAGACGGCTCCATACTTGCGTACGATCTCATTCTCCCGCTCCTTGGGCGTTTTGCCCGGATAGAGGTCCAACAGCTCTTGTGCATGGATAAAATGGATCTCCTCGGGTAAAAACGGTACCAGTTGAGGGAAATCGACGTACAGTTTGTTTTCCGTCACTTTGATCGCTTCGTAGATACGGCGAACCGTTTTTTTGAGGAACGCGATGTTGCGCTGTTCGCGGGAGATCACCTTCTCCCAATCCCATTGGTCGACATAGAGCGAGTGGAGGTTGTCCAGCTCCTCATCGGGCCGCAGGGCGTTCATGTCGGTATAGATACCGCGTCCTTCGGGCATCTTCATTTCGGCTAATTTCAACCGTTTCCATTTGGCTAATGAGTGTACCACTTCGGCACGTTGTTCGTTCATATCCCGGATCGGAAACGAAACCGGACGTTCCACGCTGTTCAGGTCGTCGTTGATTCCTGTTCCCGAAAGGACCACCATCGGAGCCGTTACGCGCAGCAAAACCAACTGGGCCGAGAGGTTCTCCTGAAACATATCTTTGACGAGTTTGATCGCCTTTTCGGTATTTTCGGTATTTTCAAGCAGGTTCCGGTAACCTGCAGGTTTAATAAGTGCCATATAGCGCAGTTTATTTTGCAATGATCAAGAAATAATTTTTCTTACCCTTTTGAATCAGCAGATATTTATCGGAGATCAAGTCCGATTCCGTCACCGCGACATCAATCGATGCGATCTTCTTTTTGTTGAGCGAGACGCCACCGCCTTGAATCAGCTTGCGGGCTTCGCCCTTTGACGGAAAGATCGCTGCATGTTCCGTGCAGAGGGAGATTACACCGACACCACCTTCGCGGAGCAGCGATACGGGGATTTCGTATTGGGGAATCCCCTCAAAAACTTGGAGGAAGGTCTCTTCATCGATTTTGCGCAGCGTGTCGGTCGTAGCGTTGCCGAACAGAATCTCGGAGGCCTCCACGGCTTTGTTGTACTCCTCTTCGTTGTGGACCATGATGGTGACCTCACGTGCCAGTGTTTTTTGCAGTTTCCGCAAATGGGGCGCTTCACGGTGGGCGGCGATCAGCGATTCGACCGTATCGCGATCGAGCATCGTAAAGATGCGGATGTAGCGTTCGGCATCTTCGTCGCTGGTGTTGAGCCAAAACTGATAGAACTTGTATGGAGAGGTGTATCGGGGATTGAGCCAGATGTTTCCGCTTTCTGTTTTTCCGAATTTCGTGCCGTCGGCCTTCTTGATCAGCGGACATGTCAGACCAAAGGCCTCTCCACCCGTTTTGCGTCGGATCAGTTCGGTTCCCGTCGTGATGTTGCCCCACTGATCCGATCCGCCCAACTGCAGTTTGCAGTTTTTATGCTGGTAGAGATACAGAAAATCGGTCCCCTGTACCAACTGATAGGTAAATTCGGTGAACGACATACCGTCACCTTCGCCGTTGAACCGCTTTTTGACCGAGTCCTTAGCCATCATGTAGTTTACCGTGATGCACTTTCCGATGTCCCGGATGAACTCCAGAAACGAAAAGTTTTTCATCCAGTCGTAGTTGTTGACCAATTCGGCAGCGTTCGGAGCGTCCGATTCGAAGTCGACGAGGTGGGTGAGCTGTTTTTTGATGCCCTCC
>URBJ01000062.1 GCA_900546005.1 uncultured Alistipes sp.
CGGGGCTTTTTGATTAATTGTTTAACTCGTCCCATTTTAACGGGACGCTAATGATTTTAATTAATAAATCTGAAAACTTGACTTTCGTTCGGTAAAGATACTCTTTTTTCCGTACCTTCCTACCTCCGGAATGCTTATTTTATCGACCTTCCATACTTTTCTGTACTCACAGTCCGACCTTATTACTTCATAATGAACTTAACAACAGACCATCCGCTCCGGTAACGCACCTCATCCCTTTCCAAACCGAATTTCTCGGCACACTCGACGATCGTCGGCACATCGGCCTCCAGAATACCGCTCACCAACAAAATCCCTCCCGACGAAAGAGTCGCGGCATAGGCTTCCATATCCGCCAGCAATATATTCCGGTTGATATTTGCCAGAACAAAGTCGTAGTGCCGACCCGCCAACAACGAAGCATCCCCCAACTCTACGCTGATCGCATCCTCCATTCGGTTACCTTGCACATTTTCTGCACCGTTGCGGTAGGCCCACTCATCGATATCAATGGCATCGACATGCGCGGCTCCGCACAGTATGGCAAGAATGGAGAGTACGGCCGTTCCGCTTCCCATATCAAGCCCGGAGAGTCCGGAAAGATTCTGACGCATGATCTCGTCGGCCATCAGGTAGGTCGTCGCATGGTGTCCGGTACCGAACGCCATCTTGGGCATGATCACTATGTCATAGAGACATGCCGGATTCTTCGGATGAAACGGAGCCCGGATCCGACAACATTCCGCTACGTCGATCGGCTCGAAATTCGACTCCCAAACCGCATTCCAATCCTGATCGGGCAACTCCTCGACCCGGTAGTTCCGTTGTGCATCGTGCAAAAAACGGTCGATCTCGTCTCGGTTCTCTCGTTCCGCTTGTTCCGCAATGTAGGCTTTCAACACCCGATCCTCTTCGGCAAAACTGTCGAAAGAGAGATCCCCCAAATCGGCGATCAGAATCTCCCGATCCTGATCGTCGGCCACTTCAATGGTATATTCCTTATATTTCATCCTCGGTATTCGATTCTATAAACAAATGTAGTAAATTTGAATCTAAAAACAACCGCAACATGGGAAGTTGGGAAAAAGAGTTACAAGAGTACATCTACTATATACGTCTGGAGAAGAAGCTGTCGGACAACACGGTAGAGGCCTACATCCGCGACCTGAAACAGATGGCCGAATACCTCGAGCATGAATTTTCGATCCGGCCCCAGCAAGCCGAAGAGCGCCACATCGAAGCTTTTCTGGCCCACCTGTACGACAAGGGCGTAAAAAAAACGACGCAAGCTCGAATCCTTAGCGGAATCAAGAGTTTCTACTACTACCTGCTGATCAACGACCGCATAGAGAACCTTCCGACCGAGTTCATCGATCCTCCCAAAACCGGACGGAAGCTTCCGGATGTACTCTCTGTTGCCGAGATCGAGTCGATCATTCACACCTTCGACTCCGATACCCGATTCGGCATACGGAACAAAGCGATGGTCGAGACGTTGTACAGCTGCGGGCTTCGGGTTTCGGAACTGATCACCCTGCGGCTCAGCGACCTCTTCTTCAACGATGGGTTTATCCGCGTGATCGGAAAAGGCGACAAACAACGACTGGTCCCGATCAGCGAAACCGCCCGACACCGGATCGAAGAGTACCTGCTCCAGCGTCAAACCATGCAGACCGATGCCCGCGATGCGGATATTGTGTTCCTGAACAACAAGGGTAGGGGATTGACCCGTGTCATGATTTTCCACATCATAAAGAAGGCGGCTTTGGCGGCAGGTATCACCAAAACGATCAGTCCGCACACCTTTCGACACTCGTTCGCCACCCACCTGCTCGAAGGAGGAGCCAGCATCCGGCAAGTACAGGAGATGCTCGGACACGAATCGATCCTTACTACCGAAATATACACCCACCTCGACAGCGGAAAATTACGCGAAAACGTCGACTTACACCACCCGCTGTCCGATCTGTAACAACCTACGTTAAGCTGGCACCTGCGCCTGCGCCTTCTACTAATAATCTGTCCTGAATCCGGACAGCATACCGGATGCTCCCGATTTGATCTTCGTTCCATCCGTCCCGACCACCTGACCAATGAATGAAGCGGAGACCTGCACGAATGTAACTGCCGGCATGTCCAAACCCACTAAAAAAAGTGACACGCCACACATAAAATCACAATCGACCCTCTCTCTATTTATACGATTGAGGGGAAGTGTATCCTTGTTCCACTTCCCCTCGATTATCTTTATGCGTTTCCCGTTACCGGATCATTGAATCAATTCATAGCCGACCAGCAATCCGTCATATCCTTCCGCCAACTGTCCAATGGTGTTGAGCGTAGTGTTCTGCGTCGCAGAACCGATCGCCGATAAAACCTTCAACAACTTGTCGGCCTCATACATGATGCTGAGCGTATCCCCGCTTTTCCGGATAAATACTTTCACGGAACCGATATTCAGCAACCCTTGCACCGCACTGTAATGCAACACAAACTGTTCCGAATCGGCCTCTTTCGAAACGGTTCCCGAAATCGCCCGGTCTTTCAGCTGACAGGTAAAACTGCTGTCCGCCGCAAACGTATAGGAGAACTGATCCGCCGTAAGACCGACCTTCGAATAGATGCCGGACAACTTCTCCTCGATCTGATTGGACACCAAACTGCCTCCTGCCTTTTTCAGCAGATCGTCACTCTGGAACTCACAGGCCGGGGCATTATATTTCCACGTTCCGACCAGATCGGCAACCGTCAAATCGTTCTGTTGCAACAGCGTTCCGGCCAAATTCTGCACTGCATCCTTGTTCAGCAAATTGCCTAACGAAAACTGCGCCTGTACCCGATGCCCACACAGGGCACATACACAAACCAACATAAAACATATTACATTCTTCTTCATCTCTTTAAATTATTAGATAGATAGTTAGTTATACCGTACTTTCATCACATAGGATCATAGTTGCCTCATCGGTTATCGGGAGGCGACCCGAATCGGTTCATCGCCCTCCTTATACCAATCGCCGCGTGCCCGCATCACCTGTTCGATCACGTCGCGGACACACCCCTCGCCACCCCGGAATTGCGACACATAACGTGATGCTTCCACCACCTCAGGTGCCGCATCGGCCGGACAAACCGGCATCCCGACATAGCGCATCGGCTCCAGATCGGGTAGATCATCTCCCATATACATCACCTCTTCCGGCTGCAAATCCAACTTCTCACACAACTGTTTCAACGTCTTGAGCTTTTCGTGACAATCCATATAGACATGCTGGATACCGATAGCATCAAAACGAACCTTCAGACAATTTCCCCGTCCTCCGGTTATGATGGCTAAATAGTACCCCTTTCGTTGGGCCAACGACATCGCGTAACCGTCTTTCGAATTGTATTTTCGCATAAAATCACCCTCGGGCGTCACGATAATGCCTCCGTCGGTCAATACGCCGTCGACATCGAGTACGATGGCCCGGACCTTTGCTATATCTTCTTTGAAGTTTCCCATATACTTTGACTAATCATTTTATACAATTGTTGCATCTGGGGCCGATCCTGTAACAGTTCGAGGTGTTTTTTCTGGGTTACAAGGTCGTTGCGCCGCGCAGGACCGGTCTGCACCGTAGCAGCGGATGAGGCATGTAAAGCCTTGTCGGCTGTCTCCCGCATCAGCGGTTTGATCCACTCGGCCGAGAGCCCGTACTCCTCCAGCAGGTTCTCTCCGAGCGCAAACATGTGGTTTGCAAAATTCGAAACGAAAACGGCTGCGAGGTGGAGTCGTTTCCGCTCTTCGGAATGGATCTCAATCACCCGTCCACTCAGTGCGTTGCCCAAATCGCGTAAAGCCTCCAAAGCCCGGTCGGAGGAGCCTTCAATGAAAAACGGCACACCGTGCAGATCGAGCGAACGGCCCGCAGTAAACGACTGCAAGGGGTAGAAGACACCCGTATGTTCGGAACAACCCGAGAGTTCATCGATCGAAACACTTCCGGCCGTGTGGGCAACCACCGCTCCGCCGAAGTCCAACATCCGTGCGATCGGTCCGACGGCCGTATCGCTCACCGCGATCAGATAGATGTCCGCCTCGGCAAGAGACTGCGGGTCATCGGTCCACCTGCAACCGACCTTACCGGCAATGTATTCGCCCCGTTCCCGGTTGCGCGCATAGATCTGCACCAAAGCATACCCCGAACCATCGGCTATCGCTTCAGCCAGAATCTCAGCGACATTTCCACTCCCTATGACGACTACCCGTTTCATCCCTTTTCATTCAGTTTACTCTGTTCCAGCTCAAGATCTTTCAACAAAATATTATCGTCGCACTCCGACACCACACGCTCCAGCCGATTAAGTGCCGAATCGGCCCACTGGAACTCATTGCTCTGCTGCGTATCGAACGAGGCCTGTCCGGCAGCCTCCACTTGATGGACCACATCGTAGACGCGCAGCGTGTGGACATCTCGTGCCGGAACATAGAGGTTCACCTTATCCTCTTTGCTGACAATCGAAGCAATCAAGCCCACCTTTTCCAGATCATAAATGGCATCCCGAACCACTCGAAGCGGCAGGTTAAGCGCTCCAGCAATCGTCTCCGAAGAGACCGCTCCCGATTTATTAATAAAATGGTTGACGATCTGATACATCACCACAACCAGTGCCTTTTTGTGGTATTCGTAGCTCATCTCACGAGCCTGCTTTTCGTATTCAAATTTTCCTATGTTCTGATAGGCAAACGAAAGTTCAGCCCCGAATAGTACAATCTGCCAGCTGCTTTGCATCCAGATCAGGAACAACGGGACCGCTGCAAAACTTCCGTAAATCGCGTTGTAGCTCGTCAGACGCGACTGGATATAGATATAGGCCAACTGGAAAATCTGAAATACCGTTCCCGCAATGACTCCGGCGATCACCGCATTACGCAGTTTTACCTTCGTATTGGGCATCACCAAATAGACGAATGCGAACATCAGCCAGATCATGACGACCGACACGAATCCCAACAGCATCTGCACGACGGCCGATGAGGTGAAATGTTGCAACTGGCTCTGCAACTGGACACCAAGCCCGCTGGATATTACCCCCAGAATCGGTGTTACGACCACGACGGTCGTGTAGTCACTGAATTTCCGTGCGAAGCTCCGCGAACGGTGCACCTCCCAGATGTTATTGAAGGCATTTTCGATATTTCCGAATACCTTCAGGACCGACCAGAACAGAACCACCAATCCGACCGATGCGATCAGCCCCCCTTTGGTCCGCTGCAACAGGGCATTGGCAAAATCGATAACCTGATCGATCAGCACCGAATACTGCGGAAACTTTCCATACAGATATTCGTTCAGACGGGTTTCGAGTCCGAAACCTTTGGCGATGCCGAACACCATGGCCGCAATCGGAACCAACGACATCAACGTATAAAAGGTCAGAGCCGCCGACCGCACGAGAATCTCGTGCTGACCGAACCCCTGCGCCGTAAATATGATCACCTTGATCTGGCGTACGGCCCAACGGATCTTGCGCGATTTGTATTCGTGCTCCTTCTTTACCCAGATATCGTGGGTTATGTATTGGATAATCCGTTTCAGCAGTCCCATCTTCGTTGCGCTATTCTCTTACAAAAATACAATTTTATTTATGACTTTCCTCATCTGGCTCCGTTCCGTCCCCCTGTAATCGGCGTATTTTAAAATTCAGACAGGCCAGAAGAATCGACATCAACGGGCTGAGATAACAGAAAAACGCATAGGGCAAGTAAGCCAACGTAGCCACATTCAGTACGCCCGACTGTGTGGCACCACACGTATTCCACGGAATCAACACCGAAGTCACCGTACCGCCATCCTCCAGCGTCCGGCTCAAGACCTCCGGGGCAAGTCTCTTTTTCCGATAGGCCGAATTGAAAATTTTTCCGGGAATAACGATAGCCAAATATTGATCCGACGCGGTCGTATTGAACAGTACACAGGTTCCGACCGTCGTGGCTACAAGTCCGCAAGTAGACCGGACCCGCCGGATCAGCGCTTCGGTAATGCGTTCGAGGAAGTGTCCGGCCTCCATGACCCCGCCGAAAATCATCGCCGAGAGGATCAGCCACACGGTATTCAACATACCGGCCATTCCTCGTGAGGTAAACAGCGAATCGATCTGTGCATTTCCCGTCTCGGGTGCGATCGTTCCGTACATCGAGCGAAGAACGGTTTTATAGGCAGTTCCCGAGGTCAGCGTTGCATCACCGTTCAGCGAACCGATCAACTCGGGCTGGAAAATCACCGCACAGATTCCCCCCACAAGGCTTCCGATAAAAAGAACCGGAACCGACGGCATTTTCAGAACGATCAAAACGATAACCAGAATCGGGACGACATACAACCACGGAGTGATCCGATAACACTCGCCGATCATCCGCTGCGTTTCAGCGACCGACACATCCGACGTGAGCGATCCATCGTGACCGAGCGAAAATCCCGTAAAAATCAGCAGCGTCAAGACGATAGCCGGAATCGTCGTATACATCATATAACGAATGTGGGTAAAGAGTTCTGTTCCGGTCGTCGCGGCAGCCAGATTCGTCGTGTCGCTCAGGGGCGAGATCTTATCGCCGAAATAGGCTCCGGATATGATCGCACCCGCAACTACCGCTTCGTCGAATCCCAATGTCCGGCCGATACCGAGCAGTGCAACGCCCACCGTCGCGACCGTCGACCACGAACTTCCCGTCGCTACTGATATGAGCGCGGAGATCGCTACAGTTGCCGGTAAGAAGTACTCGGGCTGCAACACATAGAGGCCGTAGTGGATCATCGCCGGAATGATGCCGCTCAGCATCCAAGTGCCCGAAAGCACTCCGATCATCAGAAGAATCATGATAGCCGGAATCGCTCCGGCCACGGTCCGCACCATCCCGTCCTGCAGCTCATCCCACCGGTAACCGTTGTAAAGAGCCACGCACACGGCCGCACCGGCTGCAATCAGCAGGGTCATCTGGTTTGCCCCGGACAGGACGTCATCGCCGATCAACGACACATTGACACCGATCAGCACAATCAAAAATACGATCAGCCCGACCGACTGAGTCAATGAAGGTCGTCTTCTATTCTTTTTTTCCATAATCACTCTCCTTATCGCATAATCTTTCGGGTCCCAGCAGGAACGCATAGGGCTCCGCCCCGATCTTCGTAAACGCTATTTTATCGCTGCCTCCCTCTCGAATGCCCAACGACCGGAGAATCGTCTCAATCGAGTAGGGGAACTCCCTTTTCATCACCTCACAACGTATAATGCCCAAATCCTTCAACCGCCGGCGCAACGATTTCGGATGATAGGGTATCGTCTCACGAAGCGAAAAGAGCCGTCCGAAAAAGTGCTCCGGTTCCGATTCGAAAAGGCAATATCCGCTCGTCGATGTAGCAAAAGCTCCGATCCGTGCCGCATAACGGCTGACCAGACGTGCTTTCCCCAAGCTCACGTCCGGAACGCCGAACCATCTGTATGGAGGAGTAAACTCTGCCGTCTCAAGCTGCTGTTCACCTCGATCGAAGAGCAGCGAATCCTCTTCGGAACGTGACACCCGAATCGTCCCCGATTCAGGCTCCGGATCGGAAGAAATACGAACCAAGACCTCCTTACACTCTCCACGAAGCGACATGACCTCGACCGAAGCCGTATCGCCGAAGATTCGAAACGCCTCCTCCACATCGAACATCGGCGAAAGTTTCGCCACGACGGTTTTCCCTTTTTTCAGCAACTCGGGCAAAAGTCCGAGAAGATTCGGCGAACAATCCTCCAACAAAAATACCTTACGGGTTCCGTCACGCCGCGCCGGATCGATATAGAAAAGGTCGGCCCGCTCGGAGAACGCATCGATGAATCGTTCCGCCGTATCACACACCACCTCTATGTTGTCCACCCCGAGACGTCCGAAATTGATCTCGGCCACACGGGCCGTCACTAGATCCCGTTCGACCGCGATCACCCGTTTGAACCGATAGCTCAACGTATAGGCATCGACTCCCAATCCGCAAGTCAGATCGACACACAGATCTCCCGCGTATTTTTTTCTTCGAGCGACATCCTCACTGCTCGACTGTTCGAATGCAAGCGGCGGTATAATACACCCCGCCCGGTAGTAGGAGGGAAGTTTCGTCCGGGCCCGCTGCAAATACTTGACCTGCGTCGCCAACAGCGCCCCATGTTCACGCGCTCGCAGGGCCACTCGTTCGGGAGCCTCTTCCCGCAGATCGAGCAACTGCCTCGTGACCGGATCACTATTTAATATTTCAACCTCTTCCAACGTCATAACTCAATCTGTTTTTCGGGAGCCCGCCGATCCGCTCCTCATAAAGTTTCCATCCCAATACGACCAGCCCAAGCAGAAGATAAAACAATGCGATCCAATACCCGTCGACATGGATTTTCTCTATTCCGGCAACCGGCGTGGAGGCTGCCCACGAGACGGTTCCATTCTGAATCCGCAACACCCATTCGATCAGCGTACTGCACACGCCATTCAACCACGGGAACGGTAAAATCAGCCAGACGAGTCCGAGCAGGATGCAGACAAAGGCCGTAAAAATTACCACCGGATTGATCAGCAGAGACATCAGCGGCAAGTTTCCGAAATTATAGAGGACGATCGGCAGCGTTCCGATTTGGGCCGCAACGCCGAGCAGAAGCGAGCTCCACAAAACATCCAACAGCTTGTTGCGGGACAACCGCCGACGATACATGCGCGGATAGAAGAAAAGGATCGACAGCACCGCCGCAAAAGAGAGCTGGAAACTCACATCGTAAAGATAAAACGGACGGATAGCGAGCATCAGCGTGGCTGCACCCAGAACGATATTGTACCCGCCACCGACCACCGAGCAGGCAAATGCGAGTTGTGCGCCCGAACACATAAGCGCTGCACGGACCACAGATGGCGAAAGCCCCGCCATGACCGCATAGAGCCACAACGCCAATATGACCAGCACGTTTTTCAGAATATGTCCTCTACGGAACAGTACGAGCCAACCGAACAGCATGTTGGCGATAATCAGCACAAACCCCATGTGCAATCCCGAGACTGCCAGAATGTGTGCCACACCGGTCCGGGAGTACTCCTCTTTGAGGCGGGGATCGAATGCTCTCTTCTCTCCGGCTACCAATGCCGAAACCATATCCTTATCCGCATCGTCGATGTTCAGTTGCGCGATACGCTCTACCGCTGCCTGATGCAACATCGAAGCTACCCGAATCAACCGCCGTCCGTTCCCCTCCAGACGAGCCACGATTCCGTTTTCTACGACATACGTCCGTGCACTGATTCCCCGACTCCGCATCAACTTTCCGTATCGACTGCCCGTCGTATCGAGCGGATTCAAATATCCGGTCACGCAAAGCTGGTCGCCAACGGCAACCCTCATCGAGGTATCCACCCGCAACTCGATCCGCTCATCGGTCGGGGTCCATGTACCCGCAGCCACATCGGTCCGACGGAACGATCCGACATCCGCCGTTGTCCGCTGCCATCTTCCCTGTGTGACTGGCGTATCGTTCACTTCCAAAACCATCGCCAAACGCACACCGCGCGGCATCACCTCCCGCGTCGCGGCAATTGCCGTCACCAAAATACCGCACATAAATAGTGCAGCTGCCGAATAGCATCCGCCCCATACGCTCTTGCGCAACGCCCATGCAAGCAGATAGCAGGTGATCGTCGCCGACACGATTACCCAATCGGGCGCCGTGACATATCCGAACGCAAAAATTCCCGCTGCAAAGCAGGGCAGGATTTTCAGGAAAGGTGTAATGCGTAATCGTTCGGAGAGCAACATGACGGATCGTTTTTCAATTTCCCCAACTGTCTCGATCGAGCGTCCTGTATCCGATCGCTTCGGCGATGTGTGCCGGTTCGATCTGCTCCGTCCCCGCCAAATCGGCAATCGTCCGGGCCACCTTGATGATCCGATCATAAGCCCGGGCCGACAGATTGAATCGCTCCATAGCCCGCCGCAACAGTACGCTCGACTCCTCCGAGAGCGGACAGAACTCCCGCAAACAGCGGCTGTTCATCATCGAATTGGTGTGAATCGACATACCAGCAAAACGAGCGGACTGAATCTTACGTGCCGCCACAACCCGCTGCCGGATAACCGCACTCGACTCCTCTCCACCGCTCCGGGAGAGTTCGTCAAACTCCACGGGAATGACCTCGATGTGCATATCGATCCGATCGAGCATCGGGCCCGAAATCCGGTTCATATATTTGAACACCGCCCCGGGCGAACAGACACACGCCTTCGTCGGATGGTTATAATAGCCGCAAGGGCAGGGGTTCATCGCCGCAATCAACATGAAGTTGGCCGGGTACTGAACCGTATATTTCGATCGTGAAACCGTAATCATGTGGTCTTCCATAGGCTGCCGCAGAGTCTCCAACAGGTTTCGGCCGAATTCAGGCAACTCATCGGCAAACAGAATGCCGTTATGGGCCAGCGAAATCTCCCCCGGCATAGGCGTCGAACCACCTCCGGCCAAGGCCGCCTGAGAGGTCAGGTGATGCGGCGCCCGGAAAGGCCGGGTCAACATCAATCCCGCATGAGCGCCCAATTTTCCGGCAACGGAGTGAATCTTGGTCGTTTCGAGGGCCTCTTCGAGGGTCATCGGCGGCATGATCGAGGGCATGCGTCGGGCCAACATCGTCTTGCCCGATCCCGGAGGGCCGATCATCAGCACGTTGTGTCCGCCGGCAGCAGCGATTTCCAACGCCCTTTTGGCGCGAACCGCCCCCCGTACGTCGGCAAAATCGAGGTCGAAAACTTCAGACTCCTCGCGAAACAGCCGCTCCAGATCGATCCGAACCGGTGTCAACTCTTTTTCTCCCCGCAGAAAATCCACCACCTCACGCAGATGTTCTACACCGTACACCTCCAATCCATCGACTACAGCAGCTTCTGCTGCATTATGGGCCGGTAATATAACTCCTCGAAAGCCCTGTTTCTTCGCCTCCAACGCAATGGGCAATGCACCCCGAACCGGCAACACCGATCCGTCAAGCGACAGTTCACCCATAATCACGAAATCAGCGATCCGTTCATCCGACAACTGTTCCGACGCCGCCAATATGGCGATAGCAATCGGCAAGTCGTAAGCCGAACCCTCCTTGCGGATGTCGGCAGGTGCCAAATTTACCACTATCTTCTTTCCGCTCATCCGATAGGAGCAGTTTCCGAATGCGGCACGAATCCGTTCCTGACTCTCCCGAACCGCATTGTCGGGCAATCCGACCATATACATGCCTATGCCTTGCGTAATATTCACCTCAACAGAGACCGTCAAGGCCTCTATACCGATCAGTGCACTCGCATAGCTTTTGACAAACATACGGATCCGGATTTTTTATTGAATGAGCTTTTCGAAATGTACAGAATTAAGATCAGAAGGGGGAATGTTCATCATCGGGAGGAGCTCCAAAGCCACCCAAGCTGTCTTTCGCCCCACCAAGCGATCCGGACGGGATTCCGAATTCGCCATATCCTCCGAAATCGTTCAATGCTCCGGCAGCACCGGCTCCACCACCATCGATGGCCGAACCGAACTCCTGATTCATGCCTCCCGACATCATACCGCCATCCATCGAAATGTCATCATAGTCCAAGAACTTGGCCTGCTCCTTACGGAAACGCAGCTTGATCGTGTCGACCGCTCCGTTACGGTGTTTTGCCACAATAATTTCGGCCATACCCTGCGTCGAATTGCCCGCTTCGTCCACGTTCAGTCCGTAATATTCGGGACGATGAATAAAGGCCACCAAGTCGGCATCCTGTTCGATCGCTCCGGATTCACGCAGGTCGGAGAGCTGCGGACGTTTGTCTCCGCCCCGCGACTCCACCGAACGGTTCAACTGCGACAACGCGATAATCGGAATGTTCAGCTCCTTGGCAATCGCCTTCAGAGAACGGGAGATCATGGCAACCTCCTGCTCACGATTGCCCCGTGTATCGACCGAAGCCGTCATCAACTGCAAGTAGTCGATGATGATCAACTGAATATCGTATTGAGTTTTGAGCCGACGGGCCTTCGACCGGAACTCATAAATCGACAGAGCCGGCGTATCGTCGATAAAGAGAGGGGCACCGGCAAGGGGTTTGATCGAGGCTTCGAGATGCTTCCACTGTTCGGGAGTCAGTTGCCCGTTACGCACGTCCCGGGAGTCGAGCCCCGACTCTCCGACAATCAGTCGCATCATCAACTGCTCGGCACTCATCTCCAGAGAGAAAAAGGCCACCCCCTTCTCGTAATCGACTGCAACGTTCCGGGCCAACGACAGGACAAAAGCCGTCTTACCCATAGCAGGACGAGCCGCTACGAGAATAAGGTCCGACCGTTGTAACCCATTTAACTTGAAATCCAAATCTCTAAATCCAGTTGGTACACCTGTAATAGACCCCTTATGTTGTTGCAGTTTGTTCAGTCTATCAATATTCGTAAGGACTATATCCCTGATTGGTGAAAACGTCGATTCAGATTGTGTTTGACCACCTACATCAAGAACGAGTTGTTCCGCCGTATTCATAATAACGGTTGGTTCATCCTCACCAGCATAGGTCATACCGACAATCTTATTACCTGCATCAATGAGGCGGCGCATCTGTGCTTTTTCTACAATAATGCGCGCATGTTCTTCAATATTATAGCCTGTCGCTTCATTCGCAAGAGATGTAATATAAGCAATGCCACCTACGGTATCCAATTTTTTACGTCGTTCTAGTTCTTCACTTAACGTAATAA
>URBJ01000063.1 GCA_900546005.1 uncultured Alistipes sp.
CCGAGATGCAGGCGATTATCCGTCAGGGAATCGACCTTATGATTAAAGAGCTTAACTAATTCGGACGAAGATGAAAAGATTAAGAGAACTGATCGATAAAATAAAACCGAACTTCGAGAAGGGGGGCAAGTTCGAAAAGCTCCACTCGACGTTCGATGCATTCGAAACATTTTTGTTCGTGCCGAATCGTGTGACCCGCAGCGGTAGCCATATCCGCGACAGCCTCGATCTGAAACGGGTCATGATCGTAGTCGTGGTTGCGTTGCTGCCGGCTCTGCTGTTCGGTATGTACAACACGGGACTTCAACACTTCCGTGCAATGGGCGTGGCCGACGCTTCGGTATGGACCTGCTTCTGGTTCGGCTTCCTGAAGGTGTTGCCGATCATTATCGTGTCGTATGTGGTGGGTTTGGGTATCGAGTTTATCTCGGCTCAGATTCGCGGACATGAGGTCAACGAAGGTTTTCTGGTCAGCGGAATGCTGATCCCGATGGTCATGCCGGTCGATATTCCGTTGTGGATGGTGGCCGTTGCGACGGCATTTGCGGTGATCATTGGAAAAGAGGTCTTTGGAGGTACGGGTATGAATGTCTTTAATCCCGCTTTGTTGGCTCGGGCGTTCATCTTTTTCGGATACACACCCTATATTTCGGGTGAAAAGGTGTGGGTGGCAGGTCTGACCAACGGCACAAGGGTGGTTGACGGATACTCCGGTGCGACTCCTCTGACCGATGCTGCTTCTGCTGTGCTGACCAAGGCTGATCAGGTTCAGTGGACGCACGGCGCTCCGATCGACTGGTTTTTGGGGACAATTCCCGGATGTATTGGTGAAACCTCGACATTGGCTATTCTGATCGGTGCGGTGATCCTGCTGTGGACCGGAATCGCCAGCTGGAGAATCATGTTGAGCGTATTTGCCGGAGGTTATCTGACTGGTCTGTTGTTCAATCTGATCGGGGCCAATGCCTATATGGATATTCCGGCCTATTACCATCTGATTATCGGCGGATTCGCGTTCGGAGCCGTATTTATGGCGACCGATCCGGTGACGGCGAGTCAGACCAATACCGGAAAGTTTATCTATGGATTCCTGATCGGTTTCTTGGCCGTGATGATCCGGGTGCTCAATCCGGGGTATCCCGAAGGGATGATGCTTGCCATCCTGTTTATGAATGCGGTGGCTCCGCTGATCGATTACTATGTGGTTCAGGCCAATATCCGCCGCAGAAACCGTCGTTTGAAATTAGCTAAATAGATAGGGATATGAACAAGAACAGTAATACATATATCATTATCTATGCTTCGGTCATGGTGGTGATCGTGGCAGCGGTTCTTTCGTTCGCTTCGTTGTCGTTGAAAAACATTCAGGAGGAGAACGTGAAGATCGAAAAGAAGGGCGATATTCTGCGTTCGGTGGGCGAAGGCGGTGAGGCCGATCAGGTCTCCGACAAGAATGCCTACATCAATGAGATGTACGCCAAGTATATCATCGACAGTTATGTGGTGAATGCAGCGGGGGATAAGGTGGACGGTGTGGATGCATTCGCCCTGTTGTCTGACCTGAAGACTCAGTATGACAAACCGGAAAATGAACGGACGCTTCCCGTATTTGTCAGCAAGAACGATGAGGGCAACATCAGTTATGTCATTCCTGTGTGGGGCGCCGGTTTGTGGGGCCCGGTGTGGGGATACATTGCACTGGCCGACGACTGGGATACGGTCGACGGTGTGGTCTTCGGACACAAGAGCGAGACACCCGGTCTGGGTGCAGAAATTGCAACGCCCGCTTTTCAGGCCCAGTTCAAGGGTAAGAAGATCTTGAAAGACGGGAAAGTCGTTGCGATCAAGTTGCAGAAGGGAGGTGCTCCGGACGATGATCCCTATGCGGTGGATGCCGTCTCGGGAGGTACGTTGACGAGTGTCGGCGTAGAGAATATGTTGAAAGACTGTTTGAAGGACTACGACGCTTTTATCCAGAAGCAGCGGTCGGCGTCTTCCGGAACAGCCGCAAATGTTGTAACCAATAATTCGGAAAGCCATGAGTAAACAAGAAAAAGAACCGCTCTTTTCGGCTAAAAATATGAAGTTGCTGACTGCACCGTTCGGTCAGAACAACCCGATTACCGTTCAGATTTTGGGTATTTGTTCGGCGTTGGCCGTAACGGCCAAGCTCAAGCCGGCATTTGTGATGGCCCTGTCGGTGATCGTCGTAACCGGATTTTCGAGTATGATCATCTCTCTGATTCGGAAGGGGATTCCCAACCGGATCCGAATTATCGTACAGCTAGTCGTTGTGGCCGCACTGGTGATTCTGGTCGATCAGGTGCTCAAGGCTTTCGTGTACGATGTCAGCAAACAGCTTTCGGTCTTTGTCGGTCTGATCATTACGAACTGTATCATCATGGGGCGTATCGAAGCATTCGCCTTGGGTAACAAACCTTGGCCCGCCTTCTTGGATGGCGTAGGCAACGGTATGGGATACGGAATGATTCTGATTATTCTGGGCTTTTTCCGCGAGTTGCTGGGGTCGGGTACCCTGTGGGGATACCCCGTGCTGGAAAAAATAGGCCTCTATAACATCGGATACGTAAACAACGGTTTGATGATCCTGCCTCCTATGGCGCTGATTTGTGTCGGTCTGATCATCTGGTTCCAACGCAGCCGGAATAAAAACTTGATCGAGAAATAGTTAAAGCCTCTGAAGTATGGAAAATATTATCAGCATATTCGTTCGGTCTATCTTTATAGACAACATGGTATTTGCGTTCTTCTTCGGCATGTGTTCCTACATCGCCGTCAGCAAGAGCGTCAAAACGGCTATGGGACTCGGTATTGCGGTGGTTTTCGTCATGGTAATGACCGTACCGATCAACTATCTGCTCAATGAATACGTTCTGTCGCCCGGGGCCTTGGGGTGGATCAATCCCGATTACGGTCCGGAAGGAGCACATGAAATCGACCTGAGCTTCCTGAGCTTCATTGTCTTTATCGCGGTCATCGCTTCGTTCGTGCAGCTGGTCGAGATGGTGGTCGAAAAGTTTGCCCCCGCGCTGTACAACCAATTGGGTATCTTCCTGCCGTTGATCGCCGTAAACTGTGCCATTATGGGTGGTTCACTCTTCATGCAGGAACGAGACTATGCCTCGCTCGGTGAAGCGACAGCTTTCGCGGCTGGATCCGGAATCGGTTGGTGGCTGGCCATTATCCTGATGGCGGCAATCCGTGAAAAGATCACCTATTCGAACGTTCCCGCTCCGTTGCGCGGCGCCGGCATCACCTTCATTTTGACCGGTCTGATGGGAATCGCTTTTATGATATTCATGGGAGTTCAGTTGTAGTACGAATAATTCGATAAAAAGATATGGGACTATCAATTATCATAGCAATCATAGCCTTTTTGGTGGTAACGCTGATTCTGGTGGTGTTGCTGCTCTATGCCAAGGCGAAGTTGACTCCGTCGGGTCAGGTCACGATCGACATCAACGACGGAGAGAAAAAATTG
Source organism: uncultured Alistipes sp. (assembly GCA_900546005.1). Lineage (GTDB taxonomy): Bacteria > Bacteroidota > Bacteroidia > Bacteroidales > Rikenellaceae > Alistipes_A > Alistipes_A pullicola. The sequence continues at coordinate 3,503 of URBJ01000063.1, forward strand.
ACCGTCGAACCCGGCAATTCGCTGCTTTCTACGTTGGGAAACAACGGTGTGTTCTTACCGTCGGCTTGCGGTGGAGGAGGTTCGTGCGGTATGTGTAAGTGTCAGGTGCTGGAGGGCGGCGGCGATATTCTGCCGACGGAGACCGGCTTCATCTCTCGAAAGATGGCTAAAGACCATTGGCGGTTGGGATGTCAGGTCAAGGTTAAGGAGAACATGAAGATCAAGGTGTCGGAGGCCGTTCTGGGTGTGAAGAAGTGGGAGTGTACGGTGGTTTCGAACCGCAACATCTCTACGTTCCTTAAGGAGTTCGTCGTGAAACTGCCCGAGGGCGAGAAACTGCATTTCCGAAGCGGAGGATATATTCAGATCGATATACCGAAATACGACGAGATCAAGTTCAGTGATTTCGATATCGACGAAAAGTACCGGGCCGACTGGGATAAGTTTAAGATGTGGGATTTGGTGGCCAAGAATCCCGAACCTACGTTCCGAGCCTATTCGATGGCCAACCATCCGGCCGAAGGCAACATCATCATGCTGAATATCCGTATTGCGACGCCTCCGTTTGATAAGGCTACGGGTGGCTTCATGAAGGTTAATCCGGGTATCTGCTCTTCGTACATCTTCTCGCGCAAACCGGGTGACAAGGTGACGATTTCTGGACCTTATGGAGAGTTCTTCCTGCCCGATAATCTGCCCGATACGCAGGAGCTGATCTTTGTCGGCGGTGGTGCGGGTATGGCTCCGATGCGTAGCCACATCATGCATCTGTTCAAAACGGAGAAGACGAAACGTCCGGTTTCGTTCTGGTATGGGGCACGTGCGTTGAAGGAGGCTCCCTATCTGGAGGATTTCATGGAGATCGAAAAAGAGTTCCCGAACTTCAGCTTCCACCTTGCGCTCGACCGGCCCGATCCCGAAGCCGATGCAGCAGGGGTTAAGTACAAAGCCGGATTTGTTCATCAGGTGTTGTATGAGAACTATCTGAAGAACCACGAAGCTCCGGAAGATTGTATCTATCTGATGTGTGGACCTCCTATGATGATTTCGTCCGTCGTGAAGATGCTCGATTCGCTGGGTGTTCCGCCCGAAAACATCTTGTACGACAACTTTGGATCGTAGTGTCTCGAAAGGCGAATAAGGAAAAGGCCGCTTATATGTGAGCGGCCTTCCTGTTTTTATTGTAGAAAATGAAGGGACGAGGGATTGTGCGAGCTATAATCGCGAGGAGAGAGAAAAGAGCGGAAAAATCGTGAGAGAATGTACGGATTTAAAGCTTTATTTGAAACCGTTCCAACTCTTTTACCAGTGCATCGTATCCGGAAAAATGGATGACAGAGAATCCGATTTTGCGGGCCGCATCGATATTGGCTTGCGTATCGTCGATGAATAACGTTTCCGCAGCGGAAAGTTGATAACGGTCGAGTAGAATGTGGTAGATACGGGGATCGGGTTTGCATATTTTTTCGGCTCCCGAGACAACGATGCCGTCGAGCCGCTCGAAGAGCGGGTATTTGCGGCGGGCAATCGGAAAGGTCTCGTTGGACCAGTTGGTCAGTCCGTAGAGTTTGTATCCGTTTGCTTTCAGACGGTCGAGCAGTCCGCTCATACCGTGCATAGGACCTTTGACCGTCTTCTCCCACTCGTCCCTGAACAGGTGGATCGGTTCGTCGTATTCGGGAAATTTCCGACACAATTCGGTGACTCCTTGATTGAGTGGATATCCGCCATCGAGTTTGGCATTCCATTGATCGAAGCCGATACGGCGCAGGAAGAGTTCCATCTCTTCTTTGGATTGGAAATAGGATGCATAGAGGTATCGGGGATTCCAGTCGATCAGTACTCCACCGAAGTCGAAAATAAGATTCCGGATCATAGCAGTGCTTTTTATTGGCGCAAAGATAAATCAAAACGGAACGGTTCCGCTTGCTTTTGAGATTTCTGCAATTTTTTTTACTTTTAATGTGGCATGAGAGGGGTAGCTTTTATGTAGATGGGCACTTTAAAGAGTTTTATTTTAGTTGGTTATGAAGGAGTGTGAGAAACAATAAAAGTCCCCAGTCGAAAATTAGAGAAAATTATGAAGATATTGACAGGTAGGGATATACGCGAGGCAGATCGATATACGATGGAACATGAGCCGATCAGCAGCCTCGATCTTATGGAACGGGCTTCCCGGTCGATTGCCCGGTGGATGGAACAAAATATCGGACGAGAGACACCCTTGCTGTTTGTCGTTGGAAAGGGAAACAACGGAGGAGACGGTTTGGCCGTAGCGCGTATGTTGAGTGAGGTGGGATACCGTTGTGCGGTGTGTGGGGTGTATGCGCCGGAACAGATGACTCCCGAATGTCGGACAAATTGGGAACGGCTTCCCGAAGGTGTAGAGCGTTGTACGATAGATAGCTTGCCATTAACGGAAAATACGGTTGTCGTCGACGCCTTGTTGGGAACCGGAGTTCGGGGTGAGGTCAAGGATCCGGTGAAGGGTGTGATATTGGCAATCAATGCGTCGAATAATAGGGTGGTGTCGATCGATATGCCATCCGGAATGGGAACGGAATTCGATAATGCGGAACGGACGATGGTACACGCGTGGGTGACCCTGACGCTGGAGTTCCCGAAATTGGCCCTGTTGTTGCCCGAAGCGGGCGATGCTGCGGGGAGGTTCGTAGTTTTGCCCATAGGTCTCGATCAACAATATATGGCTGAAACGCCCTCTTCCTATTTCTATACGGGTAGGGAAGAGGCACGGCAATTGATTGTACCGCGCCATCGTTTTGCCCACAAGGGAACGCATGGACATGCCCTGTTGATTTGCGGGTCGAGGGGAATGGTCGGTGCCGCCGTTATGGCTACGCGGGCGGCATTGCGTTCGGGGTGCGGATTGGTGACGACCCACCTGCCCGAATCGGAACGTATGGTCGTGCAGGTAGCGTGCCCGTCGGCGATGGTCAGTTGCGATCCGGAGAGCGTTTTTTCTTGTGTCCCGAAACATTTGGAACACTACCGTGCCATTGGGGTTGGTTGTGGAGTAGGACAGGATCCCCGCTCGGTGCTGGCTTTTAGAGATTTGCTGGCAGCGGTAACAACGGACGTAAAATTGGTGATCGATGCGGATGCCCTGAACATGTTGGCGGCGCATCCCGAGTGTATGGACCTTGTACCTGCTGAAGCGATCCTGACTCCGCATCTCGGCGAACTGAAACGTCTGGTCGGGCCGTGGAGCGGTGAGGAGGAGAAGATCGAGCGGGTCCGTAGTCTGGCGGCGCGGTTACAGGCTTATATCGTGGTAAAAGGGGCCAATACGATGATCTGCACGCCTGACGGTCGTTGTCTGTTCAATGCAACGGGAAATCCGGGTATGGCCAAAGGTGGTAGTGGTGATGTGTTGACCGGATATATAACCGGATTGTTGGCCCGCGGTTATGATCCGTGTCGGGCTGCGGTTCTCGGAGTCTATTTACACGGCTTGGCCGGAGATCTGGCTGCAGAGAAGTATGGCGAAGAGGGAATGAACGCCAGCGATATCATTGATTTTTTGGGAATGGCACAGACCGAAACGATGAACGCATCGGAATAGTATTTTGCAAGTTGTATGATACGTTTTTCGGAAGAGACAGGGGGGAGGATAAGAGCGAGTTTCAGTAAGGATACAAAGGATACAGGTGCCTGCAAAAAGCGTTTTATCGAGATGGACCGGATGGAGAATTATCAGATTGGACACACTCCGGCGAAAGGGGAAGAGTTCAAGATCGAGCGTAATGTGTGTCATGACGCACACGTGGAGGTCGCTTTTTCCCATCGTCATACATTTTATGCGCTCTACTGGATCCATTGGGGCGAGGGGGAACACATGATCGATTTTGAACATTACGCCATCCTGCCCAACCGGATGTTCTTCGTTAAGCCCGAACAGGTCCATCTGCTGAGGGTCGGATCGAAGGTGTGTTATTCGGCACTGCAATTTACCGAGGAGTTTATGTGGCCGTTTTATGCAGAGAAAGGCAGTATGGTGCTTCGGGAGGAGTCGGGTGTGTACAGAGATTTGGACCGGTCCGAACAGGAGCGGATGCGGGTGCTGTTTGATCTTGTGTCTGCGGAATCGGCCGGAAACTTGCCCGATTCCGAGACCCTGCTGCGGGCGGAGATCGATCTGCTGATGTTGGAGTGGAGGCGTATGGGTCGAGCGGAAGCGTCGAGGCAGAGCCTCCCCGATATTTTGATTAGATATCGGAAATTGATCAACGAAAAATTTCTCGATTGCCGTCAAGTCAGCGAATATGCCCGGATGCTCGGAGTGACTCCCAATTACCTGAATGTGCTGAGCCATAGGTGTGTCGGCGTGTCGGCTCTGTCGCTGATCCATGGGCGAATCATGCTTGAAATCAAACGGTTGTTGCTTCGTACGGACCTCGATGTGTCGGAAATTGCCTATGCCATGCGTTTCAATGAATTGTCCTATTTTTCCCGATTCTTTAAGCGTAATGCAGGAGTAACCCCGAATGAGTTTCGTCGGTCAATGAATAAAATGTACCAAAAGTGAAAGGGTTTGTGTAACCTTTTTCGGGAAGTGATTCCATAATTTTGCACCATCAGCTTGTTGATAAGGCAGAAAGGAAAAAGAGGTTGCATTATTATGGAAACACGGGTTTCGAAAAGTAAGAATGAAAAACAGACGGCCTTCGTTGTGCTGTTTTCAGTGGTGACGATGGTTTTGGAGATCGTTTTCGGGCTGTTCACCCATTCGATGGCTCTGCTCGCCGACGGGATCCACATGGGATCGCATGTATTAGCCATAGGATTGAGCTGGGGTGCCTATGTATTTGTTCGCCGGTTGCAGAAAAGACAGATCCACACGGTCGACTCAGAAAAGATCCTCTCTTTATCCGCCTATACGAGCGGTATCTTGTTGCTCGTTTTTGCCTTGCTGATTCTTGTCGAGGCGATTGAGCGTTTCTTTACGCCAAGCGTGGAGATTCAATATACGGAAGCGATGATCGTAGCTGTAATCGGCATGGTAGTCAATGTTATATGTGCGTTTGTCCTGCACGATCATCAGGACTACAACAGCCGGTCAGCCTATCTGCACGTCTTGGCCGATGCCCTGACCAGCCTTGGGGCTATATTCGGTCTGGTGTGTGCCATGATATGGAACATCGTCTGGATTGATGCGGCAGTTGCGTTGGTGTGCTCGCTGGTCATCGTACGTTGGGCAAGAAAATTGCTTTGGGATACGGGAAAGCAGTTGATCTCGAAACGGGATGCCGAAAAAGTGTAGATTTAGAGGAAACCTGCGGAAAATCAGGGGGTCGGACTGCCGAACGGCAAATATTTGCACGGTCGAGCGATGAATTTTTGAGATAAATTCGCTACTTTTGTCGAAGTAATCCTTAAAATGTCTTATTATGGCAAGTCTCAGATGTATTAAAAAAGATATCAATTATCTTGTGAACGAAGTGGTTTCCGATTGCTATACGGCTCTCTATTTCAAAGATCAAAGCAAGCGCGAGGATATCATTGCAATCATGGAAGAAGCAGTTGATTTCCGTAACCAAATGATCGATCGGGCGAACCATCCGGCCGAGAAGAAGAGCAGAAGTCTGGTACGCAAGCACTATCAACAGATGCGGCGTGATATGATGCAGCAGATCGATGCCCTGTTCGAGAAATTGAGTGCGATTTGCAAATAGAGCTGAACGAAGATAGTTTCCCGATGATGTAGCAGCGTTTTTCTTCGGAAACTTATTAATTAAAACGGAAATATCGGAAATGGTGTTCCCGTTTTTGTATGGAGATATCAAGTGCAGAATTTTCACAAAGTGGTTTTATTTGTTAAAAAAACGGTGAAACGCAGCTTTTAATGGGATGTATGGGCCTCTATTGCAGATAAACGTTTACCTTTGATAAACCTGACTAAACCCAAACTTTTTATGACAACTAAGATAGTCCCGAAAAAACGAATCGAGATTATCGATGCTTTGCGCGGCTTTGCATTGATGGGAATTTTGATTCTCCATTCGATGGAGCACTTTGAGCTCTATATTCACCCTGTCGCCGATTCACCAGTGCTGGCTTGGTTCGATGAAAAATTACAGTCTATCGTGTGGTTCCTGTTTGCCGGGAAGTCATACGCCATCTTCTCTTTGCTGTTCGGATTGAGCTTCTTCATTCAGATGAAGAACCAACAGGAGCGGGGAATCGATTTCCGTGGACGTTTCCTGTGGCGGATGGTCTTGTTATATGCCTTAGGATATATCAATGGGCTGATGTATTTAGGCGAAATCTTTGCGGTTTATGCCCTATTGGGCATGTTGCTCGTGCCTTTGTTTCGGGTCAAAGATAAATGGCTGATATTTTTGAGCCTGTTTCTCATTTTCCAGATTCCTTATCTCGGATTATTTGTTTATAATCTGCTTTCTCCCGATAACCCGTTTATCCTTTTTCCTGAATACGAGCGGTTTATCGAGGAGGCCTATGCAACGTCCAATCAGATTTACCAATACGGATCGTTTCTCGATGTGCTCGATTACAACCTGTGGAGCGCTCATTTCCAAAAATGGGCATGGTTCGTCGGGGGAACGCGGATATGGCAGTTGGTGGGATTGTTTATCGTCGGGTTGCTGATCGGTCGGCATGGAATCCATAGGGATCGACGCAAGATGATCCGTTACAGCCGTTATGCTCTCGCCCTCGGGGCCCTGCTCTTTGTGGTGTTTTCCAGCCTGTCGGCCGTTCTACCCGTTATGGGTGTCAATCCCGAAAATGCGAAAATGGGTTGTATGATCTTTGACCATTATGTCGAGATGGGAATGATGTTGCTGATTATCGGTCTGTTTGTACAAGCCTATTTCCTGTTGGGAGCCAAACGAGTGTTGGATCATCTCGCTCCGTTCGGCCGGATGAGCGTGACGAACTATATGAGCCAGTCGGTAATCGGTGCAGTGATGTATTATGGTTACGGTTTCGGATTAGCCGCAAAGTGGGGATTTACGTATTGCTTTTTGGCAGGGGTTATTCTGTTCCTTATTCAGGTGTCATGGAGTAAGTGGTGGCTCAAACGCTATTATTACGGACCGATGGAGTGGGTATGGCGTTGTCTGACGTGGGGCTCGTTCAAGTCGGTTCCCTTCAAAAGAAGGGCCGTTTAGAGATCATCCATTTATGCAGGATTAAGCAAGCGCCAATCAAAGGTTGATCGAGATTCGGGCCTTTGATCTTTATCTCGCCTATTCGTGTCTCTCCAGAACGGTGTGGGGAACTACTCCGTGCGTGACGAGCTGTATCGGACAGTCGTAGTTATGCAGCTGTTCGGGGGTGATGATGTTCGAATCGTGCCGATGGACGTGACCGTTGACGCAAACGATCGAGCGGACGTATGACGAGATCGTTCCGAGATCGTGTGAAACCATGACGATCGCCATCTTTTCATTGAACCGTTTCAGCAGAGCGTAGAGCTCCTGTTCGAATTTGTTGTCTACAAAGTTTGTGGGTTCGTCGAGAATCAACAAAAGCGGATCGGAAATCAACGCCCGGCACAGCAGCATCCGTTGCATCTGTCCTCCCGACAAAGTCCCGATCGGACGGTTCTTCAAATCTGCGATGCCGCAGATGTCAAGGAGTTCAACCGCCCGTTCCCGATCTTGCGAGGAGTATCGGCCCCAGAGTTTTTTTCGGGATTGCAGTCCGGACAAAACGACCTCGCTCACCGAAATGGGAAACGATCGGTCGATATATGCCGTTTGAGGCAGGTAGCCGATTCTTCTGTATCCCTTGCTCTCGATCTCGGGCGAATAGATGACCTCTCCGGTGTAAGTCAGTGATTTAAGGATGGTTTTGACCAACGTCGTTTTCCCTCCACCGTTCGGCCCGATTACACCGATAAAATCCCGGTCGTAGATGGTTAGATTGACATCTGTGAGGACCGGTTTCTCGTGATCATAAACGACCGAAATGTGTTGTAACGTTACTATTGGCTGCATGAGTCGGCTATTATGTGGGCTAACGATTCGATATTCTCCACGACATTTTCGGCTAAAGGATCGATGACTACGGGCGTGAGCCCCAGTTCTGTGGCGATTGCCTCTACCGTACTTTTGTCGAATTGTTTCTGATAGAGTATTTTGCTGATTTTTAATGTTCTGGATGTGTCGATCAGTCGGCTCAGATAGGCAGCAGAAGGCTCTTTCCCCTCTACCTCCACGGAGATTTGCGTCAGCCCGTAATCAGCAGCTAAATAGGTCAATGCCGGATGATAAATCAGAAACCCTTTTTTTTGAGGGGTCAACAGACTGTCGAGCGAACGATCCAGCGCATCGATCCGGCTACAGAAAGTTTCGTAGTTTGTCCTATATTTGGTAGAATCCGGATAAATAGCTGATATTCCGTTGTATATGTTCTCTGCGATGATTTTTAGTCGGGTAGGGGAAAGCCATATATGCGGATCGGTGCCGTGTGTTTGATCTTGATCGGCGTGGGTATGTCCACACGCACCGGCCAGCAAGGGAACCCGTTCGGAACTTTTGATCAGGGTTACCTGAGGCATATTGTCCCGGATCGCTTGCTCTAATTTGATTTCGAAATCGAGTAGCCCTATGTCGATAAAAGCCTTTGAACGAGCTGTTTGTAGCATTTGTGCAGAGGTCGGTTCATAAGTCTCGGGACTCGATCCGGGAGGAACTAGTACCTGTATCTGAAAGTCGTTTCCGACGATCTGTTCTGTGACGTATCGCAGCGGATCGATGCTGACTGAAATAGTCTCTGTTTTTTGCTCTTGTCGGTGACAAGCAGTCGACAGCACCAGAAGGCTTATAATGAAGAGTGCAAAGAGTCGAATTTTATGCATAGTAAATCGAATGCCGCTTTATGCGACGCTTTGCAAAAGTAGCGAAAATTTGGGGAATCGTGAAGCAGAATTTAGGTAGACCAATGGGTAGACCAAAATGTCCCGGTGTGCAAGCATTTTAGGGTGGAAAGTCGAAGGTTATTCTGAAATAACCCGAAAAGCAGAGCAGCATCACCTATACACATATATTATTTAACATAATATATATTATAATTCATAAAGAGAAAAGGATTGTCGAGTCAAGCGTACTGGTGTAGGTATCGTTCAAATCGAAAAAACTTGGTAGGTATCGTTCAAAACGAAAAACCACTTGAGGTACGGATAGGTCTTGCCATTCACCTCTATCTTGTACGCAGGAGTCCCTTTCGAAGAGTTGAAGTTCGTCAGAAACGATACTTCGGCAACATCCGTATTGACA
>URBJ01000064.1 GCA_900546005.1 uncultured Alistipes sp.
GAAGTGTAGACCAGAAAGCAGGGAAGCTGCTCTTTAACCGGTTGCGTTTCGGGTGAAAAGGAGAATTTGGCGGGGTTTTCGTCGCCGTATTGCGGTTCGAGGATTTCGAAATCAATGGTCCGGGCGTCGAGGCGCGCCGGGGTTCCGGTCTTCATGCGTCCGACTTCGAATCCCAATTCGGCCAGACGAGCGCTTAATCCGTGCGATGCTGCGTCTCCTGCACGTCCTCCGGATGCGTGTGTGCGTCCGATGTGCATCAGACCCTCTAAGAAGGTTCCGGCAGTCAGGATGACGGCCTTCGCTTCGAAAACAACACCCATACGGGTTGTAACGCTCCGGATTTTTCCCTCCTCGACGCTCAGGTCGACCACGGCATCCTGCCAAAGATAGAGGTTGGGTGTATTTTCGAGCATACGGCGCCATTCGGCCGAAAATTTGGCCTTATCGCACTGTGCACGGGGACTCCACATGGCCGGACCTTTCGATCGGTTCAGCATGCGGAATTGCAGCGTTGTCCGGTCGGTGACGATTCCCATATATCCGCCCATCGCATCGATCTCGCGCACGATCTGTCCTTTGGCCACACCTCCAACGGCTGGATTGCAGGACATCTGCGCAAATTTGGTCATGTCCATCGTGATCAGCAGGGTCTGGCATCCCATATTGGCTGCCGCTGCTGCCGCCTCACATCCTGCATGGCCTCCTCCGATGACGATGATATCGTATTCGAATCTCATTGTTTGTCTACTTCTGTTATTTTTTCGTTCGATTCTCTTCGGATGAGCTGTTGTAGAAAACCGAAAGGTAGCGGTTTTCCAACTCTCTCATCTGTTTTTCAGCCTCCGGTGTTTTGTCTTCGTATCCGCAAAGGTGGAGGATTCCGTGAATGATTACCCGATGGAGTTCGTTTTCGAACGGAACGCCGAACTGTTCGGCATTATCCCGTACGGTCTCGATACCGATCATCAGGTCTCCCGAAATCGTCTTTGCGTCCGGATTGTCGTAATCGAACGTTATGATGTCTGTTAAATAGTTATGATTCAGATATTTGTTGTTTGTTTCGAGCATTCGTGCGTCGGAGCAGAAGACGATCGATATGGCTCCACACTTCCATCCTTCGCTGTGGGCGGTTTCCCGGATCCATGCCGAGGTTTTCACCTTGCCCCGATAGGTGAATGTGCAATCGTCAGTATAGTAGTTTATCGCCATAGCCTCTTTGTCTTTAAAACATTGTTATCTGTGCAACCATTTTTCGGGATTGAGGTTGGTCGGATTGCCCTCTCCGCTCCATTTCCACACCTCGAAATGGAGGGTACTGTTGTCCTCGAATTCGGATGCGGCCAATTGGCCGATCGGTTGATTGAGCGCAACCTTATCGCCCCGTTTGACACTGACTGACGAGAGGTTGGCGTATACCGTAAAATAGTTGCCGTGGCGGATGATGATGCCGTTGTTCATTCCGGCCGGAGAGGCGAAAATTTGGCTCACTTCTCCCTCGAAAACGGCCCGTACGGTGGCTCCTTTATCGGCTGCAATGTCGACCCCCGTATTGTTCGATGTAAGCCCCTTTATGGTCGAATGCGGGTGGATACCGAACCGGTCGATAATGACTCCGTGAACAGGATAGGGCAGTTTACCCATGTTTTGACCGAAAGCTCCGGTGAGCTTGGCCGTATATTCGCGTTGCTCGGTCGTTTGGGTTTTGGAGTTTGTTTTACGGGACTCTTCGGTGATGATCTTGCGGATCTGCTGCTGCAGCCGGTCGATCTTCTCCTTGTTCGCCCGGATCGATGAAGAGAGTTTGGCTGCCTCTTTTTTGAGTTTGTTGGAGGTAGCGCGATATTGTGTCTCGTCCTTGCCCAAAGAGTTCAATTCGGCATTCCGGCTCTGTCTCACCTTGTCCAATTCGCTCTTCTGCTGTTCGAGTTCGTTCACTTCCCGGTTGATCGAAGCCGATAGCGAGTCGATTTCGGCTGCTTTAAGCTCCCGCATCCTGTTGTACCGCTGCATGTAGGCAATCCGTAGTGTAGCGTCGTTAAAGTCTCGTGACGAGAAGAGGAAAAGCATGAAATTGTTCAGCTTATAGTTCTTGTAGGCGTCATAGACCATGGCGGCGTACTCCTTTTTCAGCTGGTCCAGATTTCCCTCCAACGACCGGATTGTCGTGTTCTTTGTCCCGATATCGTTTCCGATCAGATTCGACTGTTTGTCGAGATTAGAGATGATATTCTTTCGGTTGCGGATCTTGTTTTGGATCAGCTTCAGTTGTTGATCAGCGCTTTTCTGGCTCTTTTGGGTTTTCGAAAGCAGCTGGTCGGTGATGCGTATATCCTCCTCGGCTTGACGAATCTCCTCCCGTAAGGATTCTAACTTCTGGGCATTCGCTGTCAAGGCAAAAAAAACTGCAACCAAATATATCCACCATCCTGTCCGAATCATCTCCCTCTCTATTCGATTTGTTTGAGCCTGTTTTCAATCTCTTGCGCGTCGTATCCGTTCTCAAGGGCCTTTTTCCAATAGTATGAGGCCATATACCGGTCACCCAATTTGTAAAGGATGTCGCCATAGTGGACGAACAGCTCCTTGTTGTTGTCTGAGTCGAGCGATATGGCCTGCCGCATCGGAATACGGGCCTCCTCATAGCGCCCCAGTTGGTAGAGAACCCATGCATAGGTATCTAAGAAGGTCGGATTGTTCGGATCGAGACGCACGGCCTTTTGTGCCCACTCCAATGCCTTATCGAGCCGTTCGTTACGCAGGCTCAGGAAGTAGCTGTAGTTGTTGTAGATCGATACATTGGTCGTATCGAGCTTCATCCCTTTGTCGTAGGCTTTAAAGCATTTTCTGTCGTCACCCAATGTATGGTAGTTATCCCCGATGGCACCGTAGATAACGCTGCGCAGGGAGTCTGTTTTGGCATATTTGAGCGCCTCTTCGAAGAGCGGTATAGCCTCTTGGGGCTTTTCCAACATGTATGCGGTTACCGATGCCTTTTGCAGCCGAAGTTCCGCATCTTCGGGGAACCGTTCCAATGCGATGGTCGTGTACTTGTCGACCGAATCGGCCCGTTTGAGGTAGGCCTCCATGCCGATAATATCGTTGAAAATCTGCTTTTGGGGAATCGAGTCGGTTACATGTGACTTGTAGAGTTGCAGAGCCTGCTCGATTGATCCTCCGGCAATCAGGTATTTGGCATACAACTCCAGCGTCCGGAGATCTTCGGGATAAGTGATCGCCAGAGTCCGCACCAACTCTCCCATCTGGATAAAATTGTTTCTGACAAAGCTGGGATTCTGGAAAAGTTCTTCGTAGAATTTCAGCTTGGTTTCCAACGGGAACTCTTTCAATCGGAAGAGCTTCGAGGCTGTCTCTAAAAAACGAACATTGTCGTTTTGTCTTTTGTAGAAGTCGTTCAACGAAGCCAGTGCCCTCATGCTGTTCGGGTTGATGCTGAGGGCCTTGTCGTAGTTCTCTTGGGCCAGATTATTCATATTCATCATCGCATAGAGTTCGGCCAATACGACATAATTATCCTCGTTGTACGGGAAAGTTTCAACCAACATGCGGGCTTCGGCCATCGCTCGGTCAAACTGTTGCGTGTTGAGCAGGAGTTGCAGCTTATGGCTGGCGAGCAGTTCGATGATACCGAAACGGTTTTCGGCGGTTTCGAGCATCTCCAAAGCCTTCTCGGGTTGGCCCAACTGGTCATACAGCAAAGCTTTCAGCCGATAATTGTCCGGATCGTTCGGATTCATCCGGATGAGTTGGTCATATAACGTCAGGGCCGAGTCGTAGTGTTGCGTGGCGATCAGCAGTCTGCCCAACTGCATTTTGTACCACGTGTTCGTCGTATCGATCGCATTCGCCTTCAGGCTGTATTGAAGCGCCTCTTCCGGTTGGTCAAGAGCCGTCAGAGAGGCCAGTTCATACAGCGAAGGACTGTGGGTCGAATCAATTTCCAATACTTTTTTGAACCATGCCTTTGCACGGGCGGAGTCCCCTTCCAGAACATTGCTTTTGATCCCTTCCAGATAGAAAAGGGAGGCTTGTTCGGCTCGGGGCAGTGTTTTTTTGCTTTTGGCGTCGGCTCGCGGCGAGCGGGCGAAGAGCGAACAAGAAAACACAAGCGTTCCCAACAGAACGAGTGCTGACAGGACGATTCCGTTTTTGCGTGGCATGGCGTATCCGTATGTGCGGTTAAGTTTAATATACCGAGTCGAACTGGCTCAGGAAACGAACATCGTTTTCAAAGTATAAACGGAGATCCTTGACTCCATATTTTAACATGGAGATGCGTTCAACTCCCATGCCGAATGCGAAACCGGAATATTTTTTCGAATCGATACCGGAGGCTTCCAGCACATTGGGATCGACCATGCCGCAGCCCATGATTTCGAGCCACCCGGTATGCTTGCAGACATTACAGCCCTTGCCACCGCACAAGTTACACGAAACATCCACTTCGGCAGATGGTTCGGTGAAGGGGAAGTAGGAGGGGCGCATGCGAATCCGGGCCTTTTCGCCGAACATCTCTTTGGCAAAATAGAGGATGCTCTGTTTGAGGTCGGCAAACGATACGTTCTCGTCGATATACAGGCCTTCTACCTGATGGAAGATGCAGTGAGCCCGGTAGGAGATCGCCTCGTTGCGGAAAACTCGCCCGGGGCAGATGACCCGGATGGGCGGTTTCTGGTGCTCCATCGTACGGACCTGAATCGAACTGGTGTGTGTGCGCAGCAGGATGTCGGGATTTTTCGTGATGAAGAAGGTGTCCTGCATGTCGCGGGCCGGATGTTCGGGCGGAAAGTTCAGCGCCGAGAAGACGTGCCAGTCATCCTCGATTTCGGGACCTTCCGCCACGGTGTAGCCCAGACGGGAAAAGATCTCGACAATTTGGTTCTTGACCAAAGAGATCGGGTGGCGGCTACCGATTGGATCGTTCGATCCGGGACGGGTCATGTCGATCTGGGATTGAGCCGTCGTCTCTGCATTTTCGGCCGCTGCCTTCATCTCCGCAATCTTCTCGTTGATGCGGGTTTTGAGCGCGTTGATCTTTTGCCCCAGCTCTTTTTTCATTTCGGGGGCTACCTTTTTGAACTCTTCGAACAGGTCGTTCATCTCGCCTTTACGGCCGAGCATCCGGATGCGGAACTCTTCGATCTCACTATCGACTTTCGGTTTGAATGCTTCGACCCGACGCAACAAATCGTTTATTTTGTCAATCATTGTTGGTGTTTTATGTTTTTATCTCTACTTTTACCCGGAGGTTTTAACAAACAAAGGTACAAATATTTTGCGAATCATGCGCATAAAAAGCATAATTACCTCTTTTCTGTTGATTTTGAGCGGTTGGGCATCGGCTCAAAAGGTCGGTGTGGTGATGAGTGGAGGTGGGGCTAAAGGCTTGTATCACATTGGAGTACTGAAGGCGCTCGAGGAGAATGAGATCCCGATCGACTACATCTCGGGAACCTCTATGGGGTCGATCGTGGCCGGACTCTATGCAATCGGCTATACGCCCGACGAAATGGCGGATGTCTTCAAGTCCGACCAGATCAGCTATTGGATGAGCGGACGCATTCAGCCTCAGTATATCTACTACTTTCGTCAAAAGCAACCCAATGCAGCGATGCTCACACTGAGACTCGACCTGAAGAATCCGAAGAAAGTAGCCCATCTGCCCACCAATCTGATTCCTTCCCATCAGATCGATATGGCCTTTGTCGAGTTTTTCTCGCCGGCCAATGCGCAGTGTCAGGGGGATTTCGATCGGTTGTTCGTCCCGTTTCGTTGCGTAGCGACCGATGCTGCGGCCCGGAAGGAGGTGGTCTATCGTGAGGGGGATCTGGGTAAGGCGATCCGGGCATCCATGACGATTCCGTTGGTATTCAAACCCTTGAAGCAGGACTCGACGCTGTTGTACGACGGTGGCATTTACAACAATTTTCCGTGGCAGGTGCTGAAAGAGGATTTTAATCCGGATATTCTCATCGGTAGTAAATGTACGGCAGGAAACAGTTATCCCGAGGAAGATGATGTAGTCGAACAGGTGCTTGCGTTGACGATGATGCACACCGACTACGATTTGCCGTCGGAGCAGGATATTCTGATCGAACACGCGTTCGAAGATGTTTCGACCCTCGACTTTTCGAAGGTGGACTATATCATCAACAAAGGATACAGCGATGCCATAGATGCCATGCCCCAGATCAAGGAGCGCATTACCCGTCGCGAGAGTGCCGATTCGTTGGCAGCCCGCAGAAAGGCTTATCGGGAGTCGTTGCCCAACCTGTTTTTCGACAACTACCGGATTCGCGGATTGAACGAGAATCAGACGAATTATGTCAAACGGATGCTGTTCCTCGACAAGAAGAAGAAAGTGGATCAGCAGTCTGAGGTTTTCGATCTCGAAGATTTTCGTGAAGGATATTTTAAAATTCTGTATGACGGAGAGATTGAAGGGAGCTATCCGGACATAACCTATAACGATTCGACCCATTTTTTCGGTCTGGACATCGAGATGAAGACCAAACCCAGCTTCAAGGTGCTGTTCGGAGGCAACATATCGTCTACCTCGATGAATCAGGCCTATGTGGGACTCGAGTACAGCCGGATCGGCCGTAATTATCAGACCTATAATTTCGATGGATATTTCAGTGCTCTTTACACGTCGGTGGGGCTCCGCGGAAGATCCGACTTCTTTCTGAAAAAGCTGTTCTCGGTCGATTACGGGTTTACGTTCAATTATTACAACTACTTCAAAAGCAATTTCGGCGGATTGACCAAGAAGACCGATCTGTCCTATTCGAAGTATATCGACTCCTATTTTACAACGGCGTTGAAGTTTCCGGTCGATCGACACTCGGTGGTTTCGTTGCGTTTGAACGGAGGCTACGACCGGTACAGCTACTTTCAGACGACCGATTATGCCGATG
The DNA here is from genome assembly GCA_900546005.1 of uncultured Alistipes sp. Taxonomy (GTDB): domain Bacteria; phylum Bacteroidota; class Bacteroidia; order Bacteroidales; family Rikenellaceae; genus Alistipes_A; species Alistipes_A pullicola. The sequence goes on from URBJ01000064.1 coordinate 6,936, forward strand.
CTGACATCATGGACCGGACACAGTTCTCCTATTTCGGAACCAAGTTGGAGTGGGACCGGAACGATCTTAACTATCTGCTCTATCCGACGCGGGGTATCCGGCAGTCGCTCTCTGCGATATTTATTGCCGGAAACGAACTCTATCAACCCGGAAACCGTGCTCCAGAGGGGGCGATGCAGCGTGCGGGGCAGCCTCGGCATTGGTTCGGAGCAGAGTTTTTGCGCGAGCACTATTATCCGATAGCAAAGTGGTTCTCGTTCGGATATTTGGTGCAGGGTGTGTGGACCAATCATCCCTCCTTTACGAACGAATATGCGACGAATATCACCTCACCGGCCTTTACGCCCACACAACACAGTAAATTCGTATACATAAAGGATTTCCGTAGCAGCTCTTTTCTCGGATTGGGGGCGATGCCTATCTTCGAGTTCAGTTCGAAATTTTATCTGAAAAACAGCGCATTCTTCTTCCTCCCCGAGGACAACAACTCGGTCAAGGAGAACATTCGCAAACGGATACGGTTCATGTTCAGTTCGGCATTGGTGTACCAGAGTCCGGTGGGGCCGGTCAGCTTGGCGCTGTCGAAGTATGATGCGACCAACAAGTACAACTGGTTCCTGACCTTCAACTTCGGATTTACGATTTTCAATCAGAACGGACTGTTTTATTGATTGAACAGAGGGGGAAAAAGAAGAGGCGTGGCCGTATCTCGAAATTTTTGTGACTTTTGATTGTGTGATGGAAAAAAACGAGTTGAGGCGAGCCGTGCGGGCATGTGCGGAGCGCTACGATGCAGGAGAGCGAGAGGATATCTCCCACCGCATTCTGGAACGGGTCGAACGGATGCCGGAGTTTCAGTCTGCGGAACGGATCGCTCTCTATTGGTCCCTGCCCAACGAGGTAGCCACTCACCGTTTCGTGGAGCGTTGGAGTGGCTCGAAGCGGATTTATCTCCCGGTTATGCAGGGCGAGGGGTTGTTGTTGAGGCGGTTTATCGGGAGTAGTCGGTTGCAGGAGGCGCGTTTCGGGGTCTTCGAACCGGAGGAAGGGGAGACGATTCCATTGTCTGAGGTCGATCTGATCGTGGTTCCGGCTGTCGGGTACGACCGCATGGGAAACCGGCTGGGTCACGGCAAGGGGTTTTATGACCGGTTGCTCCGTGGAGGAGTCGATACGTTGAAGATCGGTATCTGTTTTGATTATCAACTTTTTGATGCGATTCCTGTCGCTGAGTTCGACGTGCCGGTCGATCGGGTCGTCTCTGGCTCGAAAACGCAGATAAACGTCTGGCGAAGAGGGATTCCGGATCTCGATAGCGATTCATATCGGTAAATTCGCTATCTTTGTGAGTTATTTACAACGAAATGAGTATGGATAAAAAAGTCTATTGGCGGAGAGCTGTAAAATATATGGTTCGTCTGTTGGTTCTGGTCTTTGCGTTGATAGCGGTGATGGTGGCTACGGGAATGGCCCGTACGGGAGCCGATGGCAATCTGGCCGACGTGTTTATGACCCCGAAAGCGTTGTTGCTTTTTGCGATTATTGTTTTGTGGTCGCTGGTCTATCCGAAACTCGGATTTATCCGTCAGCCGTTGAAAATGGATTTTAATGCCGGTAAGGAGCAGATCCAGAAGGTCTTCTCCGATAACGGATTTGTGCTGGTCGAACAGAAAGATAACGAGATGATATTCAGAATGTCCTCTCCGTTGAGGCGGACGTTGGTGCTGTGGGAGGATCGAATCGTCGTTTCGGCTACCGACGGGGGAATCGAAATGGAGGGAATGAGGAAAGAGGTGGCACGAATCGAGTTCCGTCTGCAACCTTTTTTGCAGGATTGATACCGATTCGGCAAAATTCTGCGTTATGTTAAAAAAATGATCGAAAATATGCATAAGAAATTAAAAAAATGGATCGTGTGGGGAGCCCTGCTCCTTGTTGCCGGAGGATCGTTCGCTGCGACATCGCAACCCGATTTTCTTCTCGGTAAGAACATACAGATTCTGTTCAATATGTTTCGCGACGTAAGCCTGTTCTACGTCGACTCGGTCGATGCCGACCGGTTGCTCGAGAATGCGGCAGCGGGTATGGTCTCTGAGCTCGATCCCTATACGGAGCTGATCCCCGAGAAGGAGATGGCCGATTTCGAGATTCAGGCGACCGGAAAGTATGCCGGAATCGGAGCTATCATCCGCAAGAGCGGTGATTATGTCATGATTGCCCAACCCTACAAAAACTTTCCGGCCGACAAGGCGGGACTGGTGGTAGGCGATGTGATTGTGGCGATCAACGGTGAGAGTATCAAGGGCTATGATGCGACCAAAGTGAGCGACATGCTTAAGGGAACTCCCGGAACCTCCGTAAAACTTACGGTCGAAAAACTACTTACCGGCGAGCAGGAGGAGGTAGAGATCAAACGCGAACGAATCGTCATCTCCGGGGTACCCTATTACGGGGTGATCGACGGAAATGTCGGATATATTCTGCACAACGATTTTTCGGAGGACTGCAGCCAAGATGTGTTGGCGGCGTTCGAAGCGTTGAAGAAGCAGGGGATCACCTCGTTGATTATCGACTTGCGCGGAAACGGAGGCGGTATCTTGCAGGAGGCGGTAAAGATTCTTTCGATGTTCGTACCCAAGGGAACGACGGTCGTATCGATGAAGGGGCGTTCGGAGGATTCGAATGAGACATTCGTAACGACAACCGATCCGGTCGACACCGAGATTCCGATCGCCGTACTGGTCAACAGCATGACGGCATCGGCAGCGGAGATCGTGTCGGGGGCGCTTCAGGATCTGGACCGGGCGGTGCTGGTTGGCCAACGTACTTTCGGGAAAGGGTTGGTTCAGGTGACCCGTCCGTTGGGTTATAATGCCTACTTGAAGGTTACGACGGCCAAGTATTACATTCCGAGCGGACGGTGCATTCAGTCGGTCGACTACGCCCACCGGAATGAGGACGGAAGCGTAGGTATGGTTCCCGATTCGTTGATCAAAGAGTATAAAACGGTGGCGGGTCGTAAGGTATATGACGGTGGCGGAATCATGCCCGATGTACGGCTGGATCCCAATTATACCAGCATCTTCACCATGTCGCTGTATGCCAAAGGGTATATCGAAGATTTTGCGAACGACTACTACAAGCGTCATCGGGAGGGGATAGATGTCGATACCTTCACGCTGTCGGATGAAGAGTACGGTCGGTTCGAAGCGTTTATGGCCGACAAGGAGGTGGAATACGACTCTGAAACGCAGGAAGCGCTCAAGGAGTTGCGTCGTAAGGCGGAGCGTGAAAAGTATGCCGACCGGATCTCCGAAGAGCTCGATCGGATTGCCGAAAAGCTGAAGGAGGATAAGGAAGCGGACCTTGAAAGTTTCAAAGATGACGTTCGAAAACTGCTCGAAAAGGAGATTATCCTGAGGTATCACTATAACGGCGGAGTCGCTCGCCATGTGTCGTTGAATGATCCGGAGGTGCATCGGGCCGTTGAGGTTTTGAAAAACGGTGAGGAGTATCGCCGTATCCTGACCTCGCAGGATACGCCCCGTAATGCGGAATAAATCGTAGCTTGCATGGGCGGTATATTGCATAAGGTCTTTTCGTTCAGAAGCCGTCTGGTCGTTATTGCAGTAGGTTTGGTGATCGGGGTTTCATCGCTGTTGTTCACCAACAACATGGCCGTACAGCTGCGCGAAAAGGAGAAAAACGAGGTGGATATATGGGTGGCGGCGTTTCGTGAGTTGGGGGCCGACCCGGGAAATCCGCTGTTGCTCTCGATCATTACGACCCGAAACAACATCCCGTTCGTTTTGATCGATCGGGATCAGCGGGTGATCGCTTCGCATTTGATCCCCGAGCATATTCTGAACCACCCCGATCTGCTCAATCAGAAGTTGGTCGAATTGGCCGAAATCAATCCCCGGATCAAGGTAGAGACGCTTTACAACGAGACGTTTTATATCTTTTTCGACGAGTCGAAGCTGCTTAAGTCGTTGACCTATTTCCCGTATATCCAGCTGTTGGTCATCATCGTTTTCGTGTTGTTCGGGTACATTGCGTTGCGGTCGACCAAGCAGGATGAACAGAACCGGGTGTGGATCGGTCTGGCCAAAGAGACGGCCCACCAGTTGGGGACGCCGACCTCTTCGTTGTTGGGATGGCTCGAGTACCTGCGGACGCAGAATATCGATCCTACGGCCATTGCCGAGATGAATAAGGACATCATCCGGCTGACGAAAGTGGTAGACCGGTTCTCCAAAATCGGTGCGGCGACCTCGCTCTCCGAAGGGGTGATCAATGAAATTGTCGGCAATAGCGTCATCTATTTCCGGACCCGTGTACCCAAGAATGTGACGATCTCCTACAACGGTTTGGCGATGGCCCAGCAGAAGGCGATGATCAACGAAGCGCTTTTCGAGTGGGTGATCGAAAACCTGTTGAAAAATGCGATGGATGCCCTGTCGGGCAAAGGGACGATCGATGTCAAGCTCTCGAACGACGATAATTGGATCTATATCGATGTCAAGGATACGGGTAAGGGTATCGCCAAAGGGAATTTCAAGCGGATTTTCGAGCCCGGATTTACGACCAAAACCCGAGGATGGGGATTGGGCCTGTCGTTGAGTAAACGGATTATCGAGGGGTACCACAGCGGGAAAATCTTTGTTCTCGATTCCGAGATCAATAAGGGGACGACGATTCGGATTGCGTTGAAAAAGATCTATTCATAACAGAGGGAGAAAGCGAGGCGTTCGATGGAGAGTCGGTATGTGACAGATTGCGATTGTTATCTCAGTCCGATACAGGCGGTCGAGGGGGCGTATGTCCCGACCGAAGCAGACATCTTCGGAGCCGCTTCGGTTGTGGTCGAGTCCCGGCCGAGCGAAACTCAGTCGGTGCGATTCGTGTCGGAGAAGATGACCGAAAGCATCGCTTATCACGGAGTGGTTTTGATTGTATTCATTCTGCTGGCCTATTTGATCCATAGTTACCGCAGCAGTCTGGTGCTTGCTTTCAAGGTGCAGGCTGGGCGGATGTCGGAAGGGAAGGTGTACGACGAGCAATCGTTGATCTTTAAAAAATTTTTGACCCGCAGCTGGTGGTTCTGCGTACTGTTGATTAGCGGCCTGCTGGTCCGTGTGGGAACGTGGTTTCAGGCTGAATCGTGGCTCCCGGATGCAATCGTACTGCAGAGCGATCTGCTGGTTCTGGGAGCTATTGCTATGGTATCGGCCATTGCGGTTTATCGGTGGGGCGTGATGAAAATAGTCGGAAAAATTATTCGTAACGAATCATTTTTCAATATGTTGCGATTCTCTAACAGCATAATATCGATCGCCTCATGTCTTGTATTGGCCCCGTTTTTTCTGATCGTCGGACTTTCGGACAATGCCGCGATCGATAATATCCTGTATGCTACGATTATTCTGGCCGTAGGGCTCTATATGCTTTATCTAACAAAAAGTTATCGGTTCTTTGCGGCCCGGAATGTTTCAATTCTGCAATGGATTTTGTACCTTTGCACCGTCGAGTTTTTTCCGATAAGCTTTTTCGTCTTGGTTTTCATAAGAGAATAAGCTGACATAAAAGAGGGGGAGTTTTGAAAATAAAGAATGTTTTAATCTCGCAACCGGCACCGGTGATTGCCGAGAAATCTCCGTTTAACGAGATCGTACTCAAACATCGAGTTCATGTGGATTTCCATCCGTTCATTAAACTGGAGGGTGTTTCATTAAAGGAGTTCCGAGGACAGAGAGTCGAAATATTAGAACACAGTGCCGTGATCTTTACCAG
>URBJ01000065.1 GCA_900546005.1 uncultured Alistipes sp.
ATGCACTGCGGACGGTGGCCGACACCAGCAGTATGCAGGATGCCCACGAGGCGTTGGTCGCTGCGGTGAAGGATGCCGAAATCCCTTCGGCTTCGCTTCATTGCGACAAGAGCGTGCCGATCGAGGAGGTCGTCAAGGTGATGAAGATTGCAATAAAGAACAAGATAAAATTGACACTGGCCACTGCGCCGGAATAGTACGATGATCGAGTTTCAAACTGAGGACCGAACGCAACAGCGTATGGTGGGAACTGCCGCGACGGTTGTTTATGCGGTGGTGGTGCTTCTGTTGTTGCTGTTGGTGAAGTTCACGATCACTCCGCCATCGGATGAGGGAGAGGGATTGTTGGTGGATTTCGGCAACATCGAGGAGGCTGCTCCGGGTATCGATCCTGCGATGAATGATCAGATTGCGGAAGAGGTGCAGCAACAGCGTCCGGCGGAGCGGGAGCAGGTAGATGAGGAGCAGTTGACGCAGGACTTCGAGGAGACGGATGTCGAGGTCAAGGAGAAGAAAAAGGAGGAGAAGAAGCCTCAGCAAAAGGTAGAGTCGGAGAAGACGACGCCGAAGCCGGAACAGAAACCGGTAGAGAAGCCCCGGGAGGTAAACCGGAGGGCATTGTTTCCGGGTCGGACGGCGAACAGTACGTCGACCAGTGAAGGGACCGGGACGGGCAGTGGAAATCAGGGTAACCTTGCTGGATCTCCGGAAGGGTCTCATGAAGGTACAGGTACCGGAACAGGCGGAAACTCGGCGAGTCTGGCGGGACGTTCTCTGGTAGGGGCATTGCCGACACCCGATTATAGTGCCCGAGATCAGGGTAAAGTGGTGATCGAAATCTATGTTGACCAGCAGGGACGTGTTACGAAGGCCGATTATCGGTCTCAGGGATCGACGACGGGAAACAGTTCGTTAGTGGCTTCAGCAAAGCGGGCAGCCATGCAGGCGCGGTTCAACGTGGATGAAGATGCCCCCCTGTCGCAAAAGGGAACGATTACGTACAATTTCCGTATGCAGTAGGAGAATCACGAGATAGGGAGTTAAAAAAGTGGGCGATGATAGAAAAATCATCGCCCACTTTTTTTGCACGGAAGAGATGCACATCCGCATCCCGATAGGTCGGAGACGTGTGTGGTAGATATGCTTCCGGACGGTTGAGGCGAAAGAGTGCAAAACCGGAAGACCCGGAAAAGATTTTGTTGAGGTGGGGGAAAAAGTTTTTCCGAAATATCCGAAAGGAGTCAGGGAAACAGATGTGAGGGAGGAAAATGGGTTTGTTCTGCCCGAAAGTTTTGTTACCTTTGTTTTAGAACGATCGGTTTTTCGGAGCCGTGATAGCAGAAGCAATATGGAGAGTCAGCTGATTAAAAATTGTCGGGTCTTTTCGTTGACCGAACAGAAAGGGGTGACGATCGATTATAAAAATGGAGCAGTCGGAATCGTCGGGAACCGGATTGCGTTTGTCGGCGACGACCCCAATGCGATAGCCCGATTCGAACAGGAACATGGAGCGGAGTTAAGGGTAGTGGATGCCCGGGGAATGCTGTTGTTGCCCGGACTGATCAACCTGCATAACCATGTGGCGATGACTCTCATGCGGGGATATGCCAACGATATGGAGCTTCAGTCGTGGCTGACGGAAAAGATCTGGCCTTTCGAGGCCAAACTCACTCCGGAGGATGTCCGTCGAGGAGCCGCTTTGGGAGTGGCCGAAATGGTGTTGGGCGGAACAACGACTTTTGCCGACATGTATTGGCATACCGATCAGATTATCGAGCAGGCAATTCAGAGCGGAGTTCGGATGGTCGCCTGTCCGGCGTTTACCGAGTCGGTTTTTGAAGGATACATCGATCAGGTGGGGCGGATGATCGAACGTTATCATGGTGCTGCGGCAGGACGGATTGCGGTTTGGGTTGCTCCTCATGCGCCATACACGTGCCGTCCGGAGCAGATTCGCGACTCTCTTTCGCTGTGTCGGAAGTATGGTGTAGGTGTGCATATCCATCTGAGCGAAACAGCCTCCGAGGTCGAAACCGTGCGGGAGCGTTATGGCCAGACTCCGATTTGTTTGATGCAGGAGCTGGGGGTGTTCGATTATCCGACGCTTGCGGCACATTGTGTCTATCCGACCGACGAGGAGATAGAGATCCTTCGGAACGATCAAGTTACGGTGGTCTATAATCCGCAAAGCAACATGAAGTTGGCCAGTGGGATAGCTCCGATAAGCCGTATGTTGGAAAAGAACATTAATGTCTGTATCGGAACCGATGGTCCGAGCTCGAATAACGATCTGGACATGTGGGACGAGATGCGGACCGGAGCCTTGTTGCAGAAAGTGGCGACGGGGGATCCGCGGGCGCTCCCTGCAGAAGCTGTGTTCCGAATGGCGACGGTCGATGCGGCTAAGGCGATCGGACATGCCGGTGAATTGGGTATTGTTGCTGAAGGGGCCTTGGCCGATCTGATTCTGGTCGATCTGGATCAGCCTCATTACACGCCGGATTACGATCTGATCGGTAATCTGGTCTATTGCGGTCGGGCATCCGATGTAGATACGGTGTGGATCGACGGTCGGCTTGTGGTTCGGTCGAGGCAGCTGATGACTCTGGATTTCGAGACAATCAAACGGGAAGTCAGACAAACGCTTCAGAAATTCGTGTAGCGAATCATATATTTTCAGCGAGTAAGCTGATTAGGAGTAGAATAGAAGAAATGAATGGAGAAACGATTACGGTTATGAAAAAACTTAAAATAGTTGTCTGGATTGTAGCTCTGTTGCTAGCCTGCTGTCCCGTTCGGAGTATGGCTGGGGGTGAAAACCACCGAGAGCAAGGCGTCCATGCGTTGGGCAACGGAGCGTTGTGTGTCTACGGGAGAGGGGTCGATGTGTTGCAGATTTTCGGGCCACCCTATTCGTCGCCCTCCATGTTGGGCATACAGGCGATCGATAGCAGCTATCGGATTGAGTCTTCGCGGATTCCCGAGACAGCCGTGTGGAAGCACAGGATCATTACGAGCTCCGGTGCAGAGGCCGAATTGACCGACTTTATCTCGAACGAGGGGTGTAGTTTCGTGCGGCATGTCGAAACGTCGTTCCCGGTACGGTTTCGGGTCGGGGTGTGTACGGAGGATCGCTATGCCCCTTATGCGCAGGATGTAACGGTCAAGGCTGATGGGCGTTTGACAAAACGGTACGGTCGGGTGACCTCGGGGTACCGGGTCTCCATAGCGTCCGGTGTCCCCTTTTATAGCAATTACAAGGCTCCGAAAGGGTACGAATATCAAATTATAACGACGGGTGCAATGTCTCTCGAGTCTGATCCGAACGATCCCAAGCAGTTGATTCTCGAGGTGCGTTCCGGCGAGGGTGCTCTGTATGTCGTAGTGGGGCCGTCGGTATCGGAATTGAAGCGACATGTCGCGGCGGTCATGGAAATGTCTTATGATGAACAGCTCGAAACCTGTGAAAAGGAGTGGAAACGCTACTCCTCCGAGCAGACTGCATTTCGGGTGGATCGGTTTGCAGGAGACCGTCTGCAGGAGTTTAACCGGGCCGTGGACGATATAGGGGTGCTGATCCGCAGCCAGCAAGGGGAACAAGGCGGTGTTTTGGCAGGAATCGTGTACCATATGGCCTATGTACGCGATCAGTATGGCGTATTTCGTGGATTGCTGGCCATGGGGCATGAGGCTGAAGCCCGAAAGATTCTGGAATTCTATTTTGGCATCTGGCAGGAGTTCGGATATATCAAGAATGCTCAGGCGATCGGATACTCCGGTATTTTCCATCGTCATGAGAACGACGAAAGCGAAATCACCGGATACCTTGTCGTACAGGCCTTTGACTATTATCGTAAAACCGGCGATGCAGCTTTCATAAAGAGGATTTTACCCATGTTGGAGTGGGCAACACAAGCGCAGCAGCGGAATCTGATCGATGGCATGATGCCCTTTAATGGGGACGAAACCTACATAGCAGGAGGTGTGGTTCCGCGTAAGGTGATGTATCACGGGTCGGCCGAAGCGACGCTGCTGTTCATCGAGGGAAGCAATCGGTTGTTGGATTTCGTGAAGGAGCAGGGATTGTGGAGCAAAGAACAGACGAGCGATTTAGAACAGGATGTTGCAGAGTGTTCATCGCGCTACCGTGACAATTTCTTCCAAGACGGCCGTTTATGGATCAACAATCCGGAACGGGAGAAGAAGGTTGTTTATCCGGAGACTCGTCCGGGAGTGTGTCTCTACCCCGGGCATGTCGATTATTTCCCCGTAACCTACCACTTCAAAGGGTCGCTCTATTTCTGTGAGGCGTGCATGAAGCGCGACACGACCGGAATCGAGCTTCCTGCGGTGGAACGGTTCAATATTCCGTCGGCAAACCTCTTCCCGATCTATATCGATGCCCAACTTCTGACCGATGAAGAGAAACAAGATCTGCTTGAGCAGGTGGTCGACCGTTATCGGAGTACGGGACGCATCTCGACGCAGGATCGGATACTCGGATATGATTACGGTATGTTTCTCTATGCACTGGCCCGATATGACCATCCGTTGGCAGGAGAGGTGTACGACAAGATGATGGCCTTGCGAGACAGCGCAGGGGCATGGGTCGAGTATTATGTCGACGGAGTGCCGAGTGGGTGTCCGTGCCGGCCATGGGAGAGCGGTATCAATATCGAGGCGGCGATTGCATACGCCACGAAACCGTTGAAACTGGATTGACAAGGCGGAAAGTCTGAGGAGAAGTTGTGCATGCGGGGTGCGCGGGGCCGGGTGCGAGATGGGGGATGGATAGATTGTGCGGATAAGTGAGGCCTGTGACGAAACGAATTACCGAAGCAGGCCGTTGATTCCGGCTCCGAAAAGGGCGAAATCGTATTTGACCGGATCGTGTGGGTCCAGTTGTCGGAGGGCTTCCGTAACCTCTTCTACGGCGCGCCAATCGTTTTGTCGGCGATGCAGCAGACCCAAAGCTCGGGCCGTATTCCCCGTATGTATGTCTAAAGGGAGGTAGAGGGCTGAGGCTGGAATCGTTTTCCAGAGGCCGAAATCGACTCCGCGCGAATCGTTGCGGACCATCCATTTGAGAAACATGCAGAGCCGTTTGCAGGCAGCTCCGCGATCGATCGAGGAGAGGTGCTTTTCGGCATGCGGGCGGTGTCCCGCCTCGAAGAATCGGGTCCGGAATCGGGAAAAGACTACGCGGAGATCGCCGTTCGCCGAGTATTCCGTCTCGAAAAAACGGCCCAAAGAGCCGTAGTTGCGGCAGATGTGTCGTAACCCCCGAATGAAGTCAATGCAGTCACCCCCGTTGAACGTGCGATGGGTGAAATCGCACAGGTGGTTCAGCTCCTGCTCCGACGCGTTGCAGGTAAAATCGAACGGTGCTCGATCCATCCGTTCCATCAGACGGAATGCGTTGCGTACGATCATTTTGCGGTTGCCCCATGCGATCGTGGCCGACAGAAATCCGCTGAGCTCGATATCCTCCTGTTTTGAGAACGAGTGCGGAATTGCGATCGGATCGTTCTCGATGAAGTCGGGCGAATCGTACCGGTCGTATAACTCGTCAAGCCACTCTTTGAGTTCGGATAGTTCCATGTTTACGGGTGTATCACTCCGTCGACCATCTGAATCTTCCGGTCAGACATCTCGGCCAACTGTTCGTCGTGCGTTACGATAACGACCGTTTGCCCCAGCGTGTCGCGGAGCGTGAAGAAGAGCTGATGGATCTCCTCCCTGTTTTTCGTGTCGAGGTTGCCGGACGGTTCGTCAGCCAGCAGTACGGCGGGTGAATTGATCAGGGCGCGAGCTATGGCTACGCGTTGTTGTTCGCCGCCGGAGAGTTCGGCCGGTTTGTGGGTCAACCGGTGCTCCATACCGAGCATTACCAACAGCTCTTGTGCCCGATTCTCAACCTCTTTGCGCTCCCTTTGGGCGATGTATCCCGGGATGCAGACGTTTTCGAAAGCGGTGAATTCGGGCAGCAGGTGGTGGAACTGGAAGACAAAGCCGATCTTTCTGTTTCTGAACCGGGAGAGTTCGCGATCGGAGAGGCGGTCGACCGCAATGCCGTCGATCTCGATCTCTCCGGAGGTCGGACGGCTCAGGGTTCCCATGATCTGAAGCAGGGTCGTTTTGCCCGCACCGCTTGGGCCTACGATCGAGACCACTTCGTGGGGTTCGATCGAGAGGTCGATTCCTTTGAGCACTTCGAGCGTTCCGAAGCTTTTATGGATGTTTTTTGCCTGTATCATCATGATCGATCATTTTTTTGCGAAGATACGAATTGTTCGTAAAGTCGGATAACCTGTACGGCTTCCCGGGCGTCGTGAACCCTGAGAATCGAGCTGCCCTGACGCAGACACTCCCAATGGAGTGCAATGGTTCCGGTGAGCGCTTGATCGGGAGTTGTCTCTAAGGTTTTGTATATCATGGATTTCCTTGATATGCCGGAGAGGATCGGACAGCCCATCCCCTGAAAGACTTCGGACAGGTGATTTAATAATAAAAAATTTTGTTCCACGGTTTTCGAGAAGCCGAAACCCGGATCGAGGATGATCTGTTCGACGCCTGATCGACGGAGAAAATCGATTTTCGAGCAAAAGTACCGACGGATTTCTCCGAGAAAATCATCGTATTGGGTTAACGACTGCATGTTTTGCGGGGTGCCTCGCATGTGCATGGCGACGAAGGGGAGGTGATTCAGGGCGGCCACTTCGGCTATTCGCGGATCTGCACTGGCTGCCGTGATGTCGTTGGCCATGCAGGGACCGAAGTGAGACAAGACCCGTTCCAGTACCTCTGCGCGGAATGTATCGATCGAGATCGGCATGTCGGGAAACTTCCGGCGGATGGGCTCTAAAGCGGCGGCGACGCGGCGGAACTCCTCTTCGGCAGAAACATCGTCTGCACCCGGACGTGAGGAGTACCCTCCGATGTCCAGAATGGCGGCTCCGTCGGAAATTGCCTGTTCGGCACGGCCGACGATCTCGTCTGGAATTCGAGTCCGGCTTTTCGCGTAGAAGGAGTCGGGTGTAACGTTGATGATGGTCATGACCACCGGACGTTGCAACGATACTTCACTATTTCCGATCCGGAGCTTCATAAGCGGTTGAAAATTGCGTGTAGTTTCAAGACCTGTGGAATGACGGGAGTCCGGTCATCGGAGACAATGACGTAATCGGCCCGGGCGATCCGTTCCTCTTCGCTCATCTGGGCGGCGATCCGCTGCCGGACCGATGCCTCGTCCGTGTGATCCCGCAGACAGGTGCGCTGGATCCGTTGTGCTTCAGGCGTACTGACCGTTACAACGGCATCCATGTTTCGGTAGGCTCCACTTTCGAACAGGATCGCCGCTTCCTCGATCACATAGTGTCCCGGTTGCTTTTCGGCCCACTGATCGAAATCTTTGGCTACGGCGGGGTGAACGATATGGTTGAGTCGCTCCCGGAGGTCCGGTTGATGGAAAACCAACTGGGCGATATAGGGTCGATTGAGTGATCCATGGATGTAGGCGTTGTCCCCAAAGAGTGCGCGGATGGCCGAGATGACTTCCGGATCGGACTGCATCAGGTTACGGGCCCGCGAATCTGAGTTGTACACTGCGACGCCCAATACGGCGAAAAGCCTGCATATGGTGCTTTTCCCGCTTCCGATGCCTCCGGTTATACCGATCTTAATCATTGTTTTGTCGGGAAATCTCGATCTCAATGGGTGAATCGACCGAACGGATCTTCAGATCGCTTATTTGAGATGAAATGATGTTTTGTAACGAGAAGGGAGAGATGTCGTAGAGTCCGGCCTTGGTTGCGGAGGGTATGACCGCAACGTTATCCGAAGAGATGATGACGCCGTTTTTTCGGGGAGCGATCTTGTGGAGCAGGATTTGGTATCCGACGCCTTCGACATTGCACCGTACCGAGAAGAGCGTACTGTCGATACGCACGGGGATGTTGATGTCGGTGGAGTAGGTGTAGCTCAATTTGGTGACGTACCAGAGAATGAGCGACAAAGCCAATAGCATAAAGAACACCGGATTGCTCAACCGGCGGATCGTCACTTTCAGATATAAAGTGAATTTACGACGCATTTTCGTTGTGGTTCTATCTGCAAAGTAAAGGAAAAAAAAGGAGAATTAAAAATACTCGGCCGACAGAGTTGCGCCCTGATGCGGGTAAAAAGAAAACTCCGGAACCCGTATGTTCCGGAGTTTTCAAGTGTGAAGTTTAGATTCAGTTTTTTATCTATTTCTTTTCTTCGGCTTTGTCGGAATCGGCTGTAGCTTTTTCGGGAACATACTCTTTGTTCAGTCCTTCCAAAACAATGTTCGTGATATCCAATTCGGGATCGGCGTTCAAGATCGGGCCTCCGGCTGACGTGCTCAAAATAACTTTGAAACGATACCCTTCATTGAATTTTTTGAGATATTCCGTGATGTTGTAGTGAATCTTGTTCAGCATCACCTGTTCCTCTTCAGCCAGTTCGCTCATCACTTTATCGCGGTGGGAGAGAAAATCCTGCTGTTTCTTTTCGAGGTTTTCCTGCATCGTGGCAGCCTCAGAACGAGTTACAAGCCCTTTGTCGATTTTGTTCTGAAAATCCTGTACGTCGTTCTGCAAGCTACGTCCTTTGGAATTCAGCTCATCATCGGCTTTTTTTGCTTTGGATTCGTATTCGGCCTGAAGATCTTTGTAAAAGTTATATTTGCTGACCAATGTGTCGATGTTGACGTAGGCAATCATCCCTTCGGAGATGGTGGTAGAGCTGGTCGTCGTCGAATCGGATGGAGTAGCTGCTTCATTTCCGGAAGCATTTTTGTTTTGGTTACAGCCGGTAGTCATGACAACGACGGCCAACAGGGGAAATAAAACTTTTTTCATGTGAGTTAACCTAAAAGTATTTTTAATGTTTTTCATTGGAATTTCCGGTCCGACAGCAAAGGCTTTTCCGACCAATTGTTGTGCAAATATATTAATATTTCTTTTCATTTGCCTATTTTTGTATTAAAATCAAACAGCGATATTTTATGTATGAATATATAACGGGACGCGTCGAGTCGTTGACACCGGCATCAGCTGTCGTTGAGGCGGGTGGAGTGGGGTACTTTCTGAATATTTCGATTCAGACCTTTTCCCGGATCGGATCCCAGACGGAGGTGAAACTCTATACGCATTTTGTCGTTCGGGAGGATGCCCAGATACTGTACGGATTTTATGATCGGGCGGAACGCGATATATTCCGGCTGCTGATCGGCGTGTCCGGAGTCGGGGGAAATACGGCCCGGATGATTCTGTCATCCTTCACGTCGGAGGAGGTGTGCCGGGTGGTGTCGACCGGACAGGCCGAACTGTTGAAGACTGTAAAGGGGCTCGGGTTGAAGACCGCACAGAAGATTATCGTCGAACTGCGGGACAAGATCGGGGGTGTGGCTTCCGATGCGGTGGCGTCGGCATGGCGGAACGATGCGGCTGACGAGACCTTTGCCGAGGCAGTGTCGGCTCTGACGATGTTGGGGTTTGCCCGACAGGCCGCCGAGAAGGTATTGCGTGGAATTTGCAAGGAGTCTCCGGGTGTATCGGTGGAGGAGTTGGTGCGGATTGCCTTGAAACGACTGTAAATTAGGGGATGTTACAAAACGGTTATTTTTTCATCGCCGGACGTGGAATATAGCTGAATTCTTCTATTTTTGTAGCCGAAACCGTCTGCCCTCACTTTGTTTGAGGATATGTGGACCGAAATAGTTCTTGACAAAAGGTTGTTTTAAAAAGTGATTTAGAAACCAAATAACAATCGATTATGGATTTGTACCTTATTATCGTGATCATTATGTTGGCGCTGGCTGTTCTTAGCCTGATTGTCGGTGTCGCGAACGATGCGGTGAACTTTTTAAACTCGGCGTTGGGCTCGAAGGTAGCCCCCCGTTATGTTATCATGACGGTGGCGTCCGTCGGAATTATTATCGGAGCACTGACCTCCAGCGGAATGATGGAGGTCGCACGTAGCGGGGTGTTCCATCCCGAAATGTTTACATCCTCCGAAATCATGCTGCTGTTTCTGGCCGTGATGTTCACGAATGTGATTCTGCTCGATATCTTCAATACCCTCGGAATGCCAACCTCCACAACCGTTTCGCTTGTCTTCGGATTGTTGGGTGCAGCGGTCGGAATCTGCGTATTCAAAATCTCGAGTGGCTCGTTGGCGACGCTGTCCGATGGTTCTCAAGCGACGATGAGCGATATGATCAACACGGGCAATGCGATGGTGATTATCGGTGGTATTCTGCTTTCGGTGGTGATTGCCTTTGTCTGCGGTACGGTTGTCATGTATATTACGCGGTTGATCTTCTCGTTCCGCTATAAGAAGAAGTTGAAGACCTTTGGTTCGGTTTGGTGCGGAATTGCCCTGACGGCGATCTCCTATTTTGCCGTATTCAAAGGCTTGAAAAGCGCCAATGTTATTCCGGCCGAGTGGATGGCTTGGATGGAGACCCATATCTTGCTCCTGTTGATCTTCCTGTTCGTGGGTTGGAGCCTGATCATGTTTATCCTCTATCTGCTGAAGGTCAATATATTGAAAATTACCGTTCTTGCAGGCACATTCTCCCTCGCGCTGGCCTTTGCAGGGAACGACTTGGTGAACTTTATCGGGGTGTTTGTCGCTGGTTTCGATGCCTATAAGATTGTTCACGTTTCGGGAGATCCCAATATGTTGATGGGCGAACTGAATCATCCGGTCGTAGCCAATCTTCCGGTGTTGTTCGTCTCGGGTGCCATCATGGTAATCACCCTTTGGTTCTCGAAAAAGGCCCAGACGGTTTCCGATACCGAGATCAATCTGGCCCGTCAGGATGCCGGTATCGAGCGTTTCGGATCGACCTCCGTTTCGCGAGCTATTGTACGGACCGCCGTCAACTGCAACAAAAACTATGAGAAATATATGCCGGAGCGTATTCAGCGTTTCATCGCCAGCCGTTTCGTTCCGGCACGCAATAGCAGCAAAGACAAGGCGTCTTTCGACCTGATCCGGGCAACGGTCAATTTGACGGTGGCATCGTTGCTGATCTCGGCTGCAACATCGCTGCAGCTTCCCTTGTCGACGACCTACGTAACGTTCATGGTGGCCATGGGTAGTTCTCTGTCCGACCGGGCTTGGGGGCGCGAAAGCGCCGTGTACCGTATAACCGGTGTGCTGACCGTAATTGCAGGGTGGTTCTTTACAGCGTTGATCGCCTTCACGATCGCCTTTATCGTAGCTGCGATATTGGATTGGGGGCAGGCGATTGCCGTAGCAGCGTTGACACTGCTTTGCGGTTACCTGATGATACAGAGTACGGTGGTTCACAATCGTAAGCTGAAAAAAGAGGCAGAGAAACAGGCCGAGCAGGAAGCTACCGACGAGAAATCGATCATCGGCAGAAGTGTCAGGGAGGTGACTGAGACGATGAGCAAAGTGACGACGATCTATAACCAGACGTTGCTCGGATTGTTCAACGAGGATCGCAAGTTGCTGAAGAAGATGGTCCGTGAGTCGGAAGAGCTCTATCAATTGGCTCACGAGCGCAAGCATGAGGTCTTGCCGACCCTGATCGAGCTGCAAGAGAACTATGTCGAGACGGGACATTACTATGTCCAGATCGTGGATTATCTCGATGAGGTAGCCAAAGCGCTGGTTCATATTACACGTCCGAGTTTCGACCACATCAACAATAATCACGAAGGGTTCCGGGTCGATCAGTTGGAGGATCTCAAGCGGGTTAACGATCAGGTGAGTGCCATTTACGCGCGGATCAACAAGATGTTGAGTTCGAATAATTTTTCCGATCTGGATGAGATTCTGCGCATGCGGGACGAGCTGTTCGATACGTTGGCGGCAGCGATCAAGAGTCAGATCAAACGGGTGAAGGCCAAAGCCTCGACTACGCGCAGCAGTATCCTCTATCTGACGATTATCAATGAAACCAAAACGATGGTGCTTCAGAGCCGAAATCTGTTGAAGGCGCAAAAGTATTTCTTGGCTGCCGAAAACAAATAGAAAGGAAATTCCGGAAATCATGCGGAAGAGAACGAAAAAAGGTCTGCATGCGGAATGTGTGAAAATAATCGGTTCGAACATACAATATTTTTGCCGTACGTAAGTTCTAATAGTGAGGGGAAGGGAGAGTACTTTTGTTTTTATTAAAATAGTTGTAAATTTGTTCCCTATTTCGGCTTTTCGTACGTGAATCGTTTACTGAAGATAATCATAGGAGTTTGGGTCTTCGTCCTTGCTGGTTGCAGCAAGGAGGAAGACTTTCTTATTGATCAACGTGAATCGTTCGAGAGTTACCTCTCCCGACAAGAGGGTGGATATACGGTCGAAGGTGGGGTATATCGTTATGTCGTCAATGCCGATCGCGAAGGGTATGCAAATGACCCGGTCATCGAGTATGGCGATTCGGTGACGTTCAATTTTGCTGCCTACACGTTCGGATCTCCGTTGGGAACACTGTATTATACCAATGTCCAAGAGTGGTTGTCTG
>URBJ01000066.1 GCA_900546005.1 uncultured Alistipes sp.
TGTTTCCGATGTTTTACTCTGAGCAAATGCCCCCGCCGTAAAAAACAGCAACAGGGTAGCAACAATCCATTTTTTCATAATTATACTTTTTTTCATTAATATTGTTCCTTCTGAAACCGCAAGAGTCGTTCCGCATCTTCACATCCGAAACACTCTTCGAAATCATCAAGCATTTCCAATATAACGCTTCTTTTTCAAAAAAGTTGTATCTCGCGATATATTAATCGTTTTTCCGCTTTTTTCCCAACGTCGAAAGCAACCCGCAAGCGGCCCGAATATCCTCTCCGCGCGAAGCCCGGATTGTCGTGATAATTCCCTTACGATTCAACGCATCGCGGAACCGCACCATCGCATCATCGTCGACTCCCTCCATCGGAGCATCCGGAATTGCATGAAAACGGATCAGATTGATCCGGCACTTCAATCCGGAGAGCAAACGGCTCAACGCATTCACATGAGCCGGCGAATCGTTGTAACCCCGGAACACTATGTACTCGAAACTCACCCGCCGCTGCCCGCTGAAATCGTATTTTTTCAGCACAAACACCACCTCCTCGATTGGATAACGGTTCTGCACCGGCATCATCAGCGCCCGCTCACTGCCGATCGGATTGTGCAGACTGACCGCCAGATGGACCTTGGTCTCATCCAGAAAACGACGCATCGCCGGAATCACCCCAATGGTCGACAGCGTGATCCGTGTCGGACTCCACCCGAACCCCCAATCGGAGGTCAGAATGTCCAACGAACGCAACACCTGATCCACGTTGTCGAGCGGCTCGCCCATACCCATATAGACGAGATTGGTCAAACGTTCCCTCTCGGGGATGGAACAAATCTGATTCAGGATCTCTCCGGTGGTCAGATGATGGGCAAATCCCTGACGCGCCGTCATGCAAAACTTGCACCCCATCTTACACCCCGACTGCGACGAGACACACAACGTTGCCCGGTCCGCATCGGGAATATAGGCCGACTCGATATAGCGACCTCCGAGCGTCGAGAAGAGGTACTTTTTCGTACCGTCGGAAGACTCCTCCACCGCCGCATACGGCAGCCTGCCTACTTGAAACTCCTGCCGCAACGCCTCCCGATTCTTCAGCGACAGGTCGGTCATCCGGTCGATCGAATCAACCCCCTTACGGTAGAGCCACGTCGCGATCTGCTTCGCTGCAAAGCGAGGCATACCCTTTTCGGCAACGATCTCCTGTAACTCGCCGAGCGTCTTTCCGAAAAGCCACTGTTTGTCCTCCATGGGCTGCGGTTTTATCTCCATCCGATCCTTATATGAACAAAAAAGGCTGCCCCAGACAGCCTTCGATTTCGTGGAGAATACGAGATTCGAACTCGTGACCTCTTGCATGCCATGCAAGCGCTCTAGCCAGCTGAGCTAATCCCCCTTGTTTGAGCTACAAAGGTAGCTATTTTTTCGTCTTCACCAAAAAACCTCGCAAAAATCTCGCCGAAGCATTTCCCTGTCGCCCGACCAAAATCTCGGGAAATCCGGAACCGTCGGCTCAACCACAAAGATTTTTACTAAATTTGTAGCATTATGTGTGTACGACGTGTGCATAGACATGAGGTGTTCCCTTCGATTCCGGAACACCTTTTTCGACTTCGCAAAACAGAAACAGCATGCAAAAAGACGAGTATAAAGCCGTACTGATCGCCGTCATCCGCGATCAACAGGAGGAGCGACAAGTGACCGAATACCTCGACGAGTTGGAGTTTCTGGCCGAGACGGCCGGAATCGTCTCCGTCAAACGGTTCACCCAACGGATGGCCAACCCCTCGGCCAAAACCTTCATCGGAGAGGGCAAACTGGCCGAAGTGGCAGCCTATATCGAAGAGAACGAGATCGATTACGTCATCTTCGACGACGAACTGTCGCCCTCTCAACTCCGCAACCTCGACCGGGCTCTGAAGATCAAAATCTACGACCGGACAAGCCTGATTCTCGACATTTTCGCCCAACGGGCCACAACGGCCTACGCCAAAGCTCAGGTCGAACTGGCGCAATGCCAATACCTGCTTCCACGTCTGGCCGGTATGTGGACTCACCTCGAACGGCAACGGGGAGGTACCGGAACCCGGGGTGGTGCAGGAGAGCGGGAGATTGAGACCGACCGACGTGTCGTCCGCAACAAGATCAGCCGACTCAAGGAACAGCTCAAAAAGATCGACCGTCAAATGGCCGTACAACGCAGCAACCGCGGATCGCTCGTGCGGGTCGCACTGGTCGGTTACACAAATGTCGGGAAATCGACCCTCATGAACCTGATCTCGAAAAGCGACGTCTTCGCCGAAAACAAACTCTTCGCCACGCTCGATACGACCGTCCGCAAGGTTGTTTTCGACAACCTGCCCTTCCTGCTCTCCGACACGGTAGGATTTATCCGGAAACTGCCCCACCAATTAGTCGAATCGTTCAAGTCTACTTTGGACGAGGTCCGCGAAGCCGACCTGCTGCTGCATGTCGTCGACATCTCGCACCCGAATTTCGAGGAGCAGATCGACGTCGTAAAACAGACACTGCTCGACATCGGGGCGGGTGACAAACCGGTATTTCTGATTTTCAATAAGATCGACGCCTACACGTACGTTCCCAAGGACGAAGACGATCTGACCCCCGCCACCAAAGAGAACCGCTCGTTGGACGACCTGAAACAGAGTTGGATCGCACGCAACAACACCCCCTGTATCTTCCTCTCGGCCCGCGAACGGATCAACATCGACAAGTTCCGTCACGACCTCTACGGAATGGTCCGGGAGATTCACGCAGGCCGCTATCCGTTCAATAATTTTCTGTACTAATTGTTTTTTTCGAACGAACTGCGTATATTTACGAATATAAATACGGACGACAATGATACGAATATTGGATCGTGAGAATACGATTCTGAATCGGTTCATCGCCCAGATGCGCGATGTAACGGTTCAGGGAGACAGCATGCGTTTCCGCCGCAATCTGGAGCGGGTCGGCGAAGTGATGGCCTACGAAATCAGCAAAACGCTGCATTACAGCCGCCGGACGGTCGAAACGCCGCTCGGAGAGGCCGAGGTCGCTCTTCCGGACGACCAGATCGTTATCGCCACGATCCTGCGGGCAGGTATCCCCTTTCACCAAGGCTTTCTGAACTATTTCGACGACGCACAAAATGCGTTTGTCTCCGCCTACCGAAAATACAGCAAGGACGGTACGTTCAAGATCAAGGTCGAATACATCTCCACCTGTGAGCTTTCAGGGAAAACCCTGCTGATCGTCGATCCGATGCTCGCAACTGGAGCCTCTTTGGACATGACCTACCAAGCCCTTGTCGAGAAGGCCGGACGTCCACGCAAGACGATCCTCGCTGCGGTCATCGCCAGCGAAGAGGGAATCGACTACGTCCAGAAACACTTTTCACCTCAGGATACCGACATCTGGTGCGGTACGGTGGATGCCGAACTGACCGTCAAATCCTATATCGTCCCGGGTCTGGGCGATGCCGGAGATCTCGCCTACGGAGATAAGATGTAACCGGACGGGCCATCACCTCATGGCCGAATGCGGCGGAAGCCCTTCGAAACAGCGAAGCGCTTCTTCTGTTTTGTTATCTGCCGCAAGAGTATTACTTTTGCCTCTGTTTTCAAACCGAATGTAGCGATGGGTAACTATACGAAAGAGGAGATATTCTGTCCCGAGACGATCGAAAAGCTGAAGGAACACTACAAAGCCATTCTGGAACTGCTGGGAGAGGATGTCTCCCGCGAGGGTCTGCTCAAGACCCCGGAGCGGGTGGCCAAAGCCATGTCGTTTCTGACGCAGGGATACGATCAGAATCCGCGCGACATTCTGCTCTCCGCCCGCTTCAAAGAGGATTACCGCCACATGGTGATCGTCAAGGACATCGAGCTCTACTCCCTCTGCGAACACCACATGCTGCCGTTCTACGGGAAAGCACACGTTGCCTATATTCCGAACGGATACATTACCGGACTATCCAAAATTGCCCGAGTCGTGGAGGCCTTTGCCCGTCGGCTGCAGGTTCAGGAACGGCTGACCGTTCAGATTCGGGACTGCATTCAGGAAGCGCTCAATCCGCTGGGCGTCGCGGTCGTGATCGAAGCCGGACACATGTGCATGCAGATGCGCGGGGTACAGAAACAAAACTCGATGACCACCACCTCCGCATTCACCGGAGTCTTCCTGACACAGATGCGTACTCGCGAAGAGTTCATCCACCTGATCCGGTCTTAGCTCGTAGAATTCCACCTTTATCAATCCTTATATTAGGGAAGCTGATACCGCATTTCCGCAGGCAGCAACTTGCGGAACAGCAATTTTTTCTGCGTGTAACCGCTATTCTTCTGCTTCTGTATTTCCTTTAGAGGAAAGGCTCAATAAAAAAATGCTCAAATGCTCATGGGCGACGCATAAATCAAATACGCCGGTTGCAACATACTGTTTCTACAAATTTTACAAGCCGACTTTTTTATACAGCAACCACGAAATGTCGTTGTAAAAACAGCGTGGCCTCTATTGCCACGTTGTAACTTATTCTATTTTACACAGGAAATCGCGAACCGGAAAATATGTTCTGTTCGCCTTGTTCGCTCTCGTTCATCAGTCCGCATCGGACTCATCCGACTTCTCCTCGTCTTTATCCCCCTTGAGTTTTGGGCGGGCTACGGCCTCTCCCTCACGGATGACCGGATAATCGGGCTCTCCCGCTTCCGGTTGCTGTCGTCTGGGTGATACAGGTGCTGCGGTCGGCTTCAGGGTGGAATCTGCAGACAAGGAGTCAGCACCGCGATTCGGCGTCGTATTGACCAACACCCGCCCCGTTACCTGACTCATCACAAAATCGTTGAACTGCTCATCCGACTCGAAACGATTGGCATAAACCACATTATCGTTTTGCGTAATTTTGGAGTCGACATTCGAATAGAGCCGTTTGGATTTCTGGTCCCAAAACAGCTGTTCCGTTTCGATCTGATTTCCTTCGGCATTGTGCCCCCGTACATTGCCTTTTGCCTCCCACAACTGCTGATTCTTGAGATATATGGCGTAATTGGCTATTAACGTAGCATCGACCTGTTGCGTTGTATCGTTGTAGGTCTCGATCTCAATACCCTTGCGAAATTCAATATAGGGTTCCGCAGCATATTCATACTCCTCGAGCAACGGAGCCTTAAACCGATAGATCAGTTTACCCCCTTTGGTCTGAATGATCTCCAGATTTTCACTCTGTTGGGTAATCATGTTCTGGTTATGATTCTCCTCGCTGACCGCCTGTTGCTTGCCGCACGAAAAGAGTCCCGGAACACAACCCGCAACGAGCACTGTCCCCCACAAAAACCGGATATACGACTTTGATACCTTCACGCAACCGTTCCTCCTCCCGTTTACACGATGATCCGACTATTGGTATTTGAACCGCTTGAACCAGTCGTCCTCACCGAAGAGACTCAGTCCGACAGAGATCTTGAAGTACTTCTCCTGTACCATCCGGAACTGTCGGGTTCCGATCATACCATCTTGGGTCCGTCCCCGCCAGCCGAACTCTACCCCCACGTTTATCGCACTGGTACCCATAAACGCGGAACGAAGTGGAATACCCACACCTGCCGTAATCGCCTTGTCGTAGATATTGTGCTCGTTAATTCTCATGTAGTAATCGCCGAAACGAAATCCCAAGCGATACGACCAACGATTCAATACCCGACGAGCATCCCCGGGATTCGGGGTATATTGAAATCCGACCTTAAAATATTGGCTATTTTTAAACTCAATGCTGTTCAAAGCATCGTTTATGTTATGAGCCTGATTCCACAACTGAGACGAATAGTCAACCGACATGCCGAATCGCATGGACTGGAAACTCAATCCCAAGTTATACATGTGGGGTAAATAAAAATTCTCCTTCCCTACGCTATCGACCACCGCAGCCGAACCGATGTTTGTACTGTAAATTACGCGCGTCATATTAGGACGCAAATTTACCTCCGGTTGATAGGTCGCTCCGAAAGTCAAAATACGTTTTTCATTAAGCAAGATATCGTACTGCAAACCGAAATTTGACGCCAACTTGGAGATCTGTTTTCTGGCCGTACCCTCGACACTGTTGAAAGTCTCTGTTGCCAGAATCGAGCTGATTGTCGTATTAAAGAAATTGGTCAACCGGCCATGAAAATAGATCAGATCAGCGCCCAACGAGAGTCGTTTGGTCACCTGTACACCCAGCCCGAACTTAGCCTGAACGACATTTCCCTCTCCAACATAGTTATAGATCACATTCATGTTGTTGGCCAGATACGTAGGATCCGTCTCGTTCATATCGACTCGATAGCCGACCGAACTATATGGGGTGAGGCTGAAGCCGACTCCCACGCCTCGACACAACGGGAAAGCCAACGAAAGATCTCTGACGTTAATCGAGTTGTGACTGGTCTTGGCGGCTGAAGTTTTCGAGTAGGTATTGACCCCCTCCATCTCCACATTGAACAGGAAGGTTTTCTGACGCAGAATACTATACGAAGCAGGATTCATATAGTTTATCTTCAACGAATTGCGAAATCCGATACCGGCACCGCCCATCGACCGGATATAGCCGGGGCCCTGTGTCGCAAAATCGCCTATGCCGTAAAATGTATAAGGAGAGAATGTATTCAGACTGCTGTTCTGTCCGTATGTTGCCAACGGAATCACCGACAACAGCAACAGGACAACCCGAAGAATGTGTCTACTATTTTGCATTATATTCTAAAATTCGGTTCAAACCATATGCCACGAGGTCATAGGTTGCAAATATCGTATTTTTTAATCGTTTGGCAAAAAAATCGCTTTCACCTCCGGTGAAAATAATGCGCAGATTGTTATAGCGTTGCTGCAGATCGCGAATATACCCTTCGATCTCGTAGACGATACCGTTCACCACACCGCTTTCTATCGCCGTCTGGGTCGAATTTCCGAGCAGTCGGACCGAATCTTCATCCAGCTCACACAACGGCAGCCGCTTGGTAAAATGATGGAGTGCCCGGAATCGTGTTGCGGCACCCGGAGAGATATTTCCTCCCAGAAACCGGCCCTCTGCCGAAACGAAGTCGACGGTTATCGCCGTTCCGAAATCCACGATCAACACATTGCTGTTGGGGTAAAGCACATTGGCCGCTACGGCTGCGGCCAGACGATCGAGGCCCAAGGTCTGAGGTGTAGCATATCCGTTTTCGATTGGAATCGGGGTTTCCGCTCCGAAACGGATGAATCGTTTCATCCGTTTTTCGAGCATCTGCTCCCATGCCGTTTCGTATTCGCCTGTCGATACGATGATCGCCGCCTCGATTTCTGGATTCTCCTCCAGAATCTTCTCTACGAAAGCGCTGTCGATCTTCTCGGTCTTTTGAAAATCGACAACCTGCCCGTCGTCGATTACGGCCAGTTTTGCGAGGGTATTACCTATGTCGATCGCCAGATTCATCTTTACAAAGTTAGTGATAAAAAACGGCCTTTGCAAACCGAACTCCTCTTCCCTCTTCTCCCGAAGATCAGACCGTTTGATTCGACAGTTCCGCCTTCGCTCTCTCCTCCAGTTCCTGAAGATTACGCGTAGCTTCCGCTATATTTTTTATATTTCTAACTACAATTGAGAGCTTATTATTGTTCTGTTTGAAAATAAATTTACTACCGGGCCGAGTGGCGCTCCTCAGTATCCCTCCGAAAAGCGCGCTCTTGTAGTATGCAGAATTCTGATTTTCAACGAATTTAAGGATCATAATTCCATTCTTCACGATCGCTTTCTCGAATCCGAGCCGGATACACAGCCAACGCATCCGGACAACATCGAACAGCTCACGGGTAGGTTCGGGAATCGGACCGAACCGGTCGACCAGATTCTTTTCGAACACCACCAACCGATCCTCGTCGGTAATATGATCCAACTCCCGATAGAGACGAATCTTCTCGGCACCGCTGCTGACATAGGTATCCGGAATGAAGGCCTCCCGGTCGGTGTCGATCTGACAATCGGAGATATAGGTCGCCGGTTCGGGCATTGCAGGCGCACCGTTCGCCTGAGCCGTACCGGCAAACTCCTCTTCGCGAAGCTCGGCAATCGCCTCGTTGAGGATCTTCTGATAGGTTTCGAAACCGATATCGGCAATAAATCCGCTCTGCTCCCCGCCCAGCAGATTTCCAGCACCACGAATATCGAGGTCCTGCATGGCGATATTGAATCCGGCTCCCAAATCGGAAAACTCTTCAATGGCCCGCAACCGACGTCGCGCATCGGGGGGAAGTGTCTCGTCCGGAGGGGTCAACAAGTAGCAGAATGCCTTCCGGTTCGACCGTCCGACCCGTCCCCGTAACTGATGCAGGTCGCTGAGCCCGAAATTCTGGGCATCGTTGATGATGATCGTATTCGCGTTGGGGACATCGACCCCCGACTCAATAATGGTCGTCGCAACCAATACGTCGAACTCACCGTAGATAAAATCCATCATCAGTTTTTCGAGTTCGCGGGCATCCATCTTGCCGTGTCCCACTGCCACACGAGCCTGTGGACACAGCTTCCGGATCAGTCGCTCGATCTGTCCGATCGTCTCCACGCGATTGTGGACAAAATAGACCTGACCGTTACGGGCCAACTCATACTCGATCGCCTCGCGGATGATGTCCTCATCGAAAAGATGGCTCTCCGTAGCAATCGGCTGACGGTTGGGCGGCGGCGTGGTAATCACCGACAGGTCGCGCGAGCCCATCAGCGAGAACTGAAGCGTACGCGGTATAGGGGTAGCCGTCAGCGTCAACGTATCGATGTTCGCTTTGATCTGCCTCAACTTCTCCTTGGCCGCGACGCCGAACTTCTGCTCCTCATCGATAATCAACAGCCCGAGATCTTTGAATACGACATTCTTGCCGAGAATTTTATGCGTCCCGATCAAGATGTCGATCTTGCCTGCTGCCGTCGCCTCAAGAATGGCCCGAGTCTCCTTGGCACTTTTGACCCGACTCAAGTGCTCGATCCGCACCGGAAAATCCTTCAATCGATCATTAAAGGTCCGGTAATGCTGCAAGGCCAGAATCGTCGTAGGAACCAGTACGGCCACCTGCTTGGAATCGGCCACCGCCTTGAATGCCGCACGAATCGCCACCTCCGTCTTGCCGAAGCCCACATCGCCGCAGATCAGCCGATCCATCGGCGTAGCACTCTCCATGTCCTGTTTGACAAGCTGCGTCGCCGTCTGCTGATCAGGTGTATCCTCATAAATGAACGACGCCTCCAACTCGTGCTGCAGATAGCTGTCCGGCGAGAACGCAAACCCTTGACTCGCCTTCCGTTTGGCATAGAGCACGATCAGCTCCCGGGCGATATCCTTGACCGCCTTCTTCGTATTGAGCTTCATCCTCTGCCATGCTCCCGATCCCAACTTGTAGATTTTGGGTGGCTCACTGTCCTTGTCCTTGTATTTCGAGATACGGTGCAGTGCATGTACGTTGACCAACAGCACGTCGTTGTCGCGGTAGATCAATTTGATCGCCTCGTGCACCTTGCCGTTCTCCACCGTGCGGACCAGACCGCCGAAACGACCGACCCCGTGGTCGATATGCACGACATAATCCCCTACCTTCAACGAATTGAGCTCCTGAATGGTAAGGCTTTCACTCCGATCGAGCTCGCCCCGGATCCGGTACCGCTGATAGCGGTCGAAAATCTGATGATCCGTATAAAAACACTTGCGGGTCACGTGATCGATAAAACCTGCATGGAGCGTAATCGGAACCGATCCGAAACGAACGTGTTTCTCTCCGATCGAATTGAAAATATTTCCGAGCCGTTCGATCTGGGCCTTGTTCTCCGTCAGGAAATAGGTCTCGTATCCCTGCTCCCGATGTGTCTGGATATCTTCGGCCAGCAGCTCGAACTTCTTGTTGAATTGGGGCTGCGGAGCCGTCATGAACGTAATGGTCTTCTCCGTCGGGCGCTCCGTAATATTATCTTTGAGCAACACGAAAGCGCTCTCTTCACTATCCCGCAAAAACTCCTTCCGGCTGGTAACCCGCTGTCCGATCTCCTCGGGATGCTCCGTATCGCCGAGCATTTTCGTCCGGATCTCATCGAAGCGTTTCAACGTATAGGCCCCATCGGCCATCCAATAGGTCACCGGACCGGCAAATTCCGCAAAAGAGACCCGTTGTCCCTGCTCCGAATCTTTCAGATTGGGGACAATTTCAACCTCTTCCAGCTTTCCGGTAGAGAGCTGGGTCGAAATATCGAACGGCCGGATCGAATCGATCTCATCCCCGAAAAAGTCGATCCGATAAGGGACATTGCTGGAGTAAGAAAAAATATCGATAATTCCGCCTCGAATCGAATACTGTCCGGGTTCATACACAAATTCAACCCGTTCGAAGCGGTTCGATGTAAGCACCTCCTCGACGAACGACGTCGCCAGACGCACTCCGACATGAAGTTTCAGAATACTCTCGGTCAGCGTCTTTTGCCCGACAACCTTTTCGACCAACGCCTCCGGATAGGTGCACAGGGCCAGAGTTCCAGACCCTTCATGCTGTTGCAACGCGCTCAGGGCTTTGGTCCGTTGGACGAGCCCCGACGCATCCTCCTGCCCATACTGGATCGACCGTTTATACCCCGTCGGGAAAAAGAGCAAACGGTTCTCCTCGATCAACGGATAGAGATCGTTATACAGATAGCCGGCAGCATCCTTGTCCTCCATGACAAAAACGTGCACACCACCTTGCCGACGGAGCATCTCTGCCACAATCAGGGAAAAGGAGGACCCGACTGCTCCGGTCAACTCCAGACGGCACCCCGGACGCAACTCATTCTTAAGCATCAGCCACGCCTGTTGATCCGAAAAAAGCTGCAGCAATTCGTCGATAGTCATAGCCCTTTCTTATCAGAATAACTCCTGATCCCGTCTATTGAAATATTTTGTTTCGATAATTCCGGTCGTCGGATTTTTCACGATGCAAATCACGCATCCATATTTCACCATCCATCGGAACCGCAGGGAAAAGAGACCTTTGGTCAGATAGGCCGCAACGACCGGACTCACCCGCAGTTTCAAATACCGTAGCCTCCGCTCTTTGGTATAATAGGCGATCTGATTTTCGATCTGCTCTCCGAGCAACATGGCCGGAGCGACTTTCCCCGTTCCATGACAAGTCGGACAGGTCTCCCGCATATCGATATGGGTCTCGGGACGTACACGTTGCCGCGTGATCTGCATCAACCCGAATTTCGACAACGGCAAAATGGTGTGTTTGGCCCGATCTCCAGCCATCAACTCCTTCATCTTCTCGACCAGTGCCGTCCGATTCTCGCTTTTGTGCATATCGATGAAATCGATCACGATGATGCCGCCCATATCCCGCAGCCTCAACTGCCGGGCAATCTCCGCAGCAGCCAAAAGATTGACCTCCATGGCCGTCTGCTCCTGATCGTCGGCCACCTTCGCCCGGTTTCCGCTGTTCACATCGACCACATGCAGCGCTTCGGTGTGCTCGATGATCAGATAGGCCCCCTTTTTCAGCGAAACATATTTACTGAAGAGCGACATGATCTGCTTCGACACATCGAAATTGTCGAAGATCGGTACGCTCCCCTTGTATAACTTGACGATTTTCTCTTTTTCGGGTGCAATGGTCCGGATATATTCGCGCACCTCTTCGCACACCGTCGGATCATCCACATAAATGTTGCTGAACGACCCGTTCAACAGGTCACGGATAATTGTCGTTGTCCGACTCTCTTCATTGAGAATCAACGCAGGTCCCGAATTGTTCCGAATCCCGGCCAACACCTTGTCCCATCGACGGATCAACGACAGGATATCGGCCTCGATATCCTCACTCGGATGCCCCATCGCAGCCGTGCGGATAATCACTCCGAAATTGTTCGGAAGAATGTCCGACGCAATCCGTTTCAATCTTTTTCGCTCCTCGTTCGAGCGGATTTTTTGAGATATGAATATTTTGGAGGAGAATGGAATCAACACGACGTTACGCCCGGCCAACGAGATGTCGCAGGTCAAACGGGGCCCCTTGGTCGAGATCGACTCTTTGGCAATCTGAGTCAGGATCTGTTGGCCCGACGAGATACACTCCGATATCTTTCCGTTTTTGGGCAGGGCCTTATCCAAACGTAGGTTCTCGAACTTCGCACACCGTTTGTTACTCGTAAGGGCCTTGACCACCTTATCCAGCGTCGTGAACTGAGTCCGAGATCCAGATAGTGGATAAACGCATCCTTTTCGTGTCCAATATTGACAAACGCAGCATTCAGTCCGGGCATGATCTTCTTGACCTTACCCAGATAGATATCTCCTACGGCAAATCCCGTTTTGCACTTCTCCTTGTTGAGTTCGACCAATTGCTTGTCCTCGAACAGCGCAATGGTCACTTCGTTAGGGGTTACATTAATGATTAACTCTTTGTTCAT
>URBJ01000067.1 GCA_900546005.1 uncultured Alistipes sp.
TATCTGTTTGTTTTGATTATGGTGAAGATAATAATGAGATAACTGAATAGTATTCGATGGTTGTGTATTCTCGGAATTTTTAGTAACTTTAGTCAGAGAAATAATAATTTAGGTTCAAAAAAGAATAAATGTTTACTTTTCATTGTATGAGAAAATATCGGATGCAAGGTGATTCTGAAATTTTTTTATTCATGTGTGCATACTGCAATATATTTGACAGATTCATTGAGCTGAGTTGATAATGGTGGTCTCTGTAATCGTACAATTTTTGATTGTGATTTTCATTTCGACGCTACTGTATGGCGTGACGCTCTGGGCGGTGAGGTGTCCAAACATCATCTCCGGATTCAGGTGGGGGAATACACCCGAAGAGGTCGAGCAGGACAGACAATGGTTGCGATGGTTTTATCGCGTCATGACGCGAACCGTCCTTGTGATCTTGGTGGGTGGTGTCGTGTCGATCGCGCTGAAAAGCATGTTGCTGTATGTGCTCTTTTTGTGCGTTCCGGCTTTTGTCGCGCCTTTGTACCTCGCCCTTTTGTCGCCTCGACGGAAGGTGGTCACGCCCGGATGTAAAGCGATCTATTGGGGAATCATCGTTTCCATCGTTTTGTTGCTTGTGGTGCCAGCGATGCATTTTTATTACAAGGATCTGGAGGTCGTGTTCGCATCCGATGATTTGGAGATAAAGGGCCTGTATGGACAGACGATCCGCTATGATGATATTCTCCGGATCGAGGAGTGTCCGGCCCTGCCCGAAATATCCTATCGGGCCAACGGGTTGAGTTTGGATGCGACGAATTTGGGCTATTTTAAAACACGGGACGGCGAAACGGTCAAGCTTTTTACGCATTCCGACTCCTGTTATATCGAGATCGAGGACAGGCGACACAACCGTTTCTATCTGAGTAAAAAAAGGGAGGAAGAGACAAATGAGCTGTATGACGCTATTTTATCGAGATTGTCGGAAAGATAGTCAAAGAATTCAAGAAAAAGCATGAGTGTATGGGGTATAAGACGAAATATGGGAACTACTGAAAAACGTTAAATAGATATGAAGAAAAAAGGTTTAATGACAGTTGCCCTGATGGCGCTGATGTCGATTTGGGGAGCGACGGCAGAGGCCGATCCGAAAGAGGTGCCGTTCGATCCGGTTGAGTATGTCAATCCGCTGATGGGGACCCAGTCGACGTTTGAGCTTTCGGCCGGAAATACCTATCCGGCGATAGCTCGTCCGTGGGGCATGAACTTCTGGACTCCCCAGACCGGAAAGATGGGGAACGGGTGGCAGTATGTCTATACGTCCAATAAGATCCGGGGCTTCAAACAGACCCACCAGCCGAGCCCGTGGATCAACGACTACGGACAGTTTGTCGTCATGCCGGTTGTCGGTGAACCCGAGTTCGATGAGAACAAACGGGCCAGCTGGTTCTCCCACAAAGGGGAGGTGGCCAAACCCTACTACTATAAAGTCTATCTGGCCGAACATGACGTGGTGACGGAGTTTACCCCGACGGAGCGGGCTGTTCTGTTCCGTTTCACTTTCCCGGAGAGCGAGCACTCCTATGTGGTGGTCGATGCGTTGGACAAGGGGTCCTACGTGAAGGTTATCCCTGAGGAGAACAAAATTATCGGCTATACTACGAAGAACAGCGGCGGGGTGCCCGATAATTTCAAAAACTACTTTGTCATTCGGTTCGACAAGCCTTTTACCTATCGGGCGACTTTTTCCGACGGATCGCTCAAGGAGGGACGGACCGAACAGCAGGCCGATCACGTAGGGGCGGTGATCGGT
This sequence comes from uncultured Alistipes sp., assembly GCA_900546005.1. Taxonomy (GTDB): domain Bacteria; phylum Bacteroidota; class Bacteroidia; order Bacteroidales; family Rikenellaceae; genus Alistipes_A; species Alistipes_A pullicola. Next base: position 1,796 of record URBJ01000067.1, read on the forward strand.
TTTGAAACCGGTAAAGGTGAAGTGGTGCATGCCCGGATCGCCTCTTCGTTCATCGGTTTCGAACAGGCCGAGCAGAATTTGAAGGAGTTGGGCGACGATAGTTTCGAAACATTGGTGCAAAAGGGGAAAGAGGCGTGGAACGAGGTGCTGGGCCGGATTGAGGTCGAAGGCGGAAATCTGGATCAGTACCGGACCTTCTACTCCTGTCTCTACCGTTCGCTGTTGTTCCCGCGTAAGTTTTATGAGGTGGATGCCGACGGAGAGATTGTCCATTACAGTCCTTATAACGGGGAGGTTCTGCCCGGGTACCTCTATACGGATACGGGATTTTGGGATACCTTCCGGAGTCTGTTCCCGTTCCTCAACATGATGTTCCCGTCGGTCAATCGGGAGATGCAGGAGGGGCTGATCAATACCTACAAGGAGAGCGGATTCTTCCCGGAGTGGGCCAGTCCGGGACATCGAGGCTGCATGATCGGGAACAACTCCGCTTCGGTGCTGGTGGATGCCTACATGAAAGGCGTTGAGGTCGAGGATCTGGAGACGCTGTATGAGGGCCTTGTGCACGGTACGGAGAGCGTTCATCCGAAGGTCTCGTCGACCGGACGGCTCGGGTACCAATATTACAACGAATTGGGGTATGTCCCCTACGACGTCGGGATCAACGAAAGTGCAGCCCGGACGTTGGAGTATGCCTACGACGATTGGTGTATTTACCGTATGGCCCAGACGTTGAACCGCCCGAAAGAGGAGGTCGATCGGTTTGCCCGGCGGGCGATGAATTACCGGAATCTGTTCGATGCCGAGAGCAAACTGATGCGGGGAAAGAACAGGGACGGTCGGTTTATGGCGCCCTTCTCTCCGCTGAAATGGGGCGATGCCTTTACCGAAGGGAACAGCTGGCACTACTCGTGGTCGGTTTTCCACGATCCGCAGGGGTTGATCGATCTGATGGGCGGCAAAGAGCCATTCGTGCAGATGTTGGATTCCGTCTTTGCGGTTCCACCGATCTACGACGAAAGTTATTACGGCGAGGTCATTCACGAAATCCGGGAGATGACCGTGATGAATATGGGCAACTATGCGCACGGAAATCAGCCGATCCAGCACATGATCTACCTCTATAACTATGCGGGCGAACCGTGGAAGGCGCAGTATTGGTTGCGTCAGGTGATGGACCGCATGTACTCGCCGACTCCGGACGGATATTGCGGCGATGAGGACAACGGACAGACTTCGGCGTGGTATGTCTTTTCGGCGTTGGGATTCTATCCGGTTTGTCCCGGAACGACGCAGTATGTTTTGGGAGCACCGTTATTCAAGCGGGCGACCTTGCACTTCGAAAACGGCAAGACGATGGTGATCGATGCGCCCGAGAACAGCGCCGAACATCTCTACGTCCGTTCGATGAAGTGGAACGGTCGGAACTATACGAAGAACTACATCGACCACAACGAGATGATGAAGGGTGGCACTATTGAGATTGAGATGGATACCCGGCCCAACGAACGGCGGGGTGTCAGTCCGGAGGATCTCCCGTACTCCTTCTCGAACGAAAAACGTTAGATCGACGATGGTTTTTTGTGCGGTTTATCCGGGAAAAGGTGCGAGTGTTTTGAGCGAAGTATGAATTCGGACAGAGAAGGAGTGTTCTGTAAAAATGTGGCTGGAGCCGGATTCTGGATTTTTGTGGCAAAAGCCCTATCTTCGCAGGCAGAAAATCAGATGTATCGAAGATGAAAATCAATAAGACCAATGCGGCCCGTCTGTTGGATCGGGCAGGAATCAAGTATGAGCTGATTCCGTATCGTGTCGATGAGGAGCATTTGGACGCGATTCATGTGGCCGAGGAGCTCGGAGAACCGATCGGACAGGTGTTCAAAACGTTAGTGCTGCGGGGCGATCGGACCGGAATATTGGTGTGTGTGGTGCCGGGCGACGGCGAAGTCGATCTGAAAGCGGCGGCTCATGCGTCGGGAAACAAACGGGTGGAGATGCTTCACCTCAAGGAGCTGTTGCCCACGACCGGATATATACGGGGCGGTTGCTCTCCGATCGGGATGAAAAAGGAGTATCCCGTCTTCATCCACCAGACTTGTAGGGATTACGCCTCGATCTATGTCAGTGCCGGAATCCGCGGATTGCAGCTGAAGATCGATCCGGAGGATCTGATCCAGTTTACCCGAGCTCAAGTCGTCGATCTGGAGGAGCATGCGTGAACTGAGTGATATACTGATTGCGTGGTATGAGGAGCATCGTCGGGAGTTGCCGTGGCGTGAAACGACCGATCCCTATGCGATCTGGATCTCCGAAATCATCTTGCAGCAGACCCGTGTGGCTCAGGGATTGGAGTATTACAGACGTTTTCTGAAACGTTATCCAAATGTAGTGGCGTTGGCCCGATCCACTGAGGAGGAGGTATTGCGGATGTGGCAGGGGCTGGGGTATTACAGCCGTGCCCGAAACCTCTATGCAGCGGCCCGGGAGATCGGCTCCCGGTACGGCGGGGTGTTTCCGACAGATTACGATGAAGTGCGACGTTTGCCCGGGATAGGCGATTATACGGCGGCGGCGATCTGTTCGTTTGCTTACGGGACGCCCGTAGCGGCGGTTGACGGAAATGTGCTTCGGGTGTTGTCCCGGTTGTTCGACTGGGAGGAGCCGATCGATACGTCGGGCGGCAGGCGGCGCTATGTCGAACTGGCCCAGTCGTTGCTGGACCGGCAGCGTCCGGCCCTGCAGAATCAGGCGTGGATGGAGTTCGGGGCGTTGCAGTGTGTACCGCGCGGGGCCGACTGTGCGGGGTGCCCTTTGCAGCAGCACTGCCTTGCTTACAAAAACGGGAGTGTGGCGGAACGTCCGGTCAAGCAGGGCCGGACGAACGTTTTGCCTCGCTATTTCAATTATCTGAGGATCCGATGTGGACGAACCCTGCTGCTCGGACGGCGTACGGGCAACGATATTTGGAGGGGCTTGTATGAGTTTCCGATGATCGAAACCACGGAACCGGTCGATTTTGCGGCGCTGACCCGTACACCCGAGTGGCGTTCGTGGTTCGGCTCGGTCGATCGCTACCGGCTGACGGATCAGACGGCGATGCCTGCGCATCATCTGTCGCACCGGACTATTTTTGCCAACTTCTATACGATTGATGTGGAGGAGTTTCCTTCGGCTTTGTCCGGTTTTGTTCGGGTTGAGGTGGATGCATTGGGCGATTATGCCGTGTCACGCCTGACGGAGCTCTACCTCGAACGGATCGGATAGCGCTTTGGCCCGACCTATCAGAATCCGCCCCGCTTCAGGATGCGTTCGGAGTCCTTGACGGTCGACTTCATCCACCGCAACAGAATCTCGTTTCGTTCGGTCTCGAGAATCCGCCAGTCGACCGGAGCATTCCTGACCCGGTTTGAAAGCAGATAGAGCAAAATGGCTGCAGAGGCCGAAACGTTGAGGCTCTCGACGAATCCGCACATCGGAATACGGATGAATTCATCGGCATTGTGGATCACTTCGTCGCTGATGCCGGCGTGTTCGGTTCCGAAAAAGAGGGCGAACGGTCCAGTCGTAACGTCGAAGCTCTCCGGAGTGCGGTCGTCCGTGTGGGGCGATGTGGCGACGATGCGGTACCCCTTTTGGCGCAGGTCGGCAATCAGGTCCGTAGAGCGGCTGTATTTGTGGATGTCGATCCATTTGTCCGTGCCGCGTACGATGTTGGTGTTGGGCGAGAAACGGCAGTGTTCCTCAACCGTGTAGATGTCCTGTATGCCGAATGCCTCGCAGTTGCGGACCAGTGCGCTGGCGTTTTGCGGATGGAATGTATTCTCCATACAGACGGTCATGTAACGTGTCCGGTTGGCGAGTGTTGTCCGCATGGTCTCGCTCCGTTCGGGCAACATGAATCCCGATAGGTATTCGATCTGCCGAAGCACGAGCTCTGTATCGTTATTAAGTTCGGTATTTTTTGTCATCTTCGAGTAGTTTCAAGTAACTTTCGTAGCGGGAGAGGCTCACCTCCCCGCGTTTGAGTGCCTCCTGCACGGCACAACCGGGCTCATGCGTATGGGTGCAGTTGTAAAATGCACATTGTGGGGCATACCGGAACAGATCCGGAAAATATCGGCATATCTCCCGATTGTCCAGATCGATCAGTCCAAACCCCTTGATCCCCGGAGTGTCGATCAGATAGCCACCGCCCGCGAGCGGATACATCTCGGAGAAGGTCGTGGTGTGCCGTCCCCGGTTGTTGCTGGTCGAAACGGTGCCGATGCGGATCTTCAGTGAAGGGTCGACGGCGTGGATCAGGGTCGATTTTCCTACACCGGAGTTGCCCGAAAGCAGAGAAATCTTTCCGGAAAGTCGCTCCTTGAAGGCATCGATGCCGATGTTTTGTGCTGCGATCGTTTCGATCAGCTCGTATCCGGCCGACCGGTAGATCTCGATGAAGCGTTCCTTTTGTTCGATCTCCTCGTCGGAGGTGTAGAGGTCGCATTTGTTGAGCAGGAGCGTTACGGGAATGTGATACGCTTCGGCCGTAACCAGAAACCGGTCGATGAATTCGCAGTTGGTTGTCGGCATCCGCAACGATACGACCAAAAACGCCTGATCGATGTTTGCCGCGATGATGTGTGACTCCTTGGAAAGGTTCGACGCTCGGCGGATGATGTAGTTGCGTCGGGGTAGGATCTCCGTGATGACGCCCGTCTGCTGTCCTTCGGGTTCGTAGCGGACTCGGTCGCCGACTACGACCGGATTGGTCGAGCGCTTGCCTTGCAGCCGAAGATTCCCGCGGATGCGGCAGGCGATCAGTTCGTTCGTCGTGTCGTCGCACAGGGTGTACCAACTGCCCGTGCTTTTGATAACTAATGCCGTGCGGGTCGAATTCATAGGATCGATGGGTTTATCTCCGTCAGGGAGTGTTTCAGTTCGTCGAGGTAGGGAAACAGCAGATCGATACAGCCGTGTATCGGTTCATAAAGGATGCCGTTTTTGTAGGCGTCGTTGTCGGTCCAGTGGGCCGTCTGGTTGACCGCTTCGAAGGCGTAGACCAGAATGCTCAGGATCAATCCCATTTTCAGCACGCTCAGCAGTACACCTCCAATTGCATCGATCGGGCCCAATCCGGCGATGTGGAAGATCTGTTTGACAAGGTATCCCAATAGCGAAAGAGCACACAGAACCACTAACATCAGCAGAATGAATCCCACGATCGCGTCCAGCGGCGGATCGATGTGGAGCCACGAGCCGAAGTCCCGTCCGTATCGGAATGCAAGATAAACGCCGACGAAGAGTCCGGCAAGTCCCGCCAGTTGTACGGCTGTACCCTGTCGGAACCCCTTGTATGCCGCATACAGCAACGGAATGCCTACGATTATATCAAAAACGTTCATTTTTCCGTTTGTCTGATATAGAGTGTTGTTTGTGGCGTCCGATGGATTTCGGCACGTCGGACCCCGGCGAAATTTGTATCAAATATAGTGTTTTATTTTGTTATTTGTTAAATTTGCTCCAAACTACGATGAGAATGGTACGGGTAGGAATTTGGATTTTGGCGCTGATGCTCGGGTTGCAACTCGGTGCAAGAGAGGTTATCGATATTGACAACGGATGGCGTTTCTTCTATCAGTATGAAGGGAGTAGCGATCATGCTCAGACGGTGAATCTGCCCCATACGTGGAGTATCGATGCACTGAATGGGAAGCAAGACTACTTCCGTGGCGTAGGTAACTACATGAAGGAGCTGCAGATCCCGAAAAGTTGGGAGGGAAAGCAGATCTATATCCGTTTCGGCGGTGCCGGTACGGTGACCGATCTGATTGTGAACGGCCGGCATGTCGGGGAACACAGGGGCGGATATGGTGCTTTCGTTTTCGATCTGACTCCCTATTTGAGATATGGCGTGTCCAATTCGATCTGGGCTCAGGTCAGCAATGCACCCCAGTTCGATGTCCTGCCTACGGCCGGTGACTTGAATATCTACGGTGGACTCTATCGCAGCGTAGAACTGATCGTGACGGAGCAGACCCATATCGCGGTGGACCATTATGCGTCGTCCGGGGTGTATGTACAACAGAAGAGCGTCCTGCCGGATCGGGCTGAAATCGAAACCGTTGTGCGGGTAGAGGGAGCTTCGGGACAGGCCCTGAAGGTCGATATGTCGATCGTTACGCCCGAGGGCGATACGGTTGTCCTGCAACAGAGCGAGTGTAAAATACCCGAAACACGGTATACGTCGGTAGTGATACCCGTAACCATGCAGAACCCCGTGCTGTGGGACGGTGTGGATAATCCATATATGTATACGGTGCGTGTCCGGCTGTCCGACGCCTCGGCGGTGTATGATGAAGTGACCGTGCCCATGGGACTGCGCTTCTTTACGGTCGATCCGAAGTCGGGTTTCATGTTGAACGGACGGCCCTATCGTTTGAAAGGGGTGAACTACTATGAGGACCGCGATGGGGTAGGGTTGGCCCTGCAGCCGTTCCATGTCCGGGAAGACCTCGATCTGATTACCGAGATGGGGGCAAACGCTATTCGTGCGGCTGGGTATCCACACAATCCGGAATTCTATGCCGAGTGTGACCGGCGTGGAATCATTGTCTGGAGCGAGATCCCCTTTATCGGGCCGGCCTTTATGTCGGATCGTGGATATGTCGATTCGGAGGCCTTCCGGAAAAACGGTGAGATGCAGCTCTATGAGATGATTTTTCAGCAATATAATCATCCCAGTGTCGTGATGTGGGGACTGTTTGCCGATCAGAATACGGTCTCCGATGACCCGACCGAGTTTATCCGCTCGCTGAATGCAAAAGCGATGCAGGAGGATCCTTCCCGTCTGACAGTCGGATTGAGCAACAGCGATGGAAGCATCAATTTCATTACCGATCTTGTCGTATGGGATCACGTCTTCGGGTGGAGAGAGGGACTGCCCAGTGATCTGAGGGTGTGGATCAATCAGTTGCAGAAGCAGTGGGGAAGTCTATGCTCGGGAATCAGCTACGGAGCAGGTGCCTCGATCTATCAGCAGGAGGATTCCCTGTATCGGCCCGACTACATGGGACGCTGGCACCCCGAACGTTGGCAAACCTATCTGCACGAGCAGTACTTCCCGATGGTCAACGAATCGCCGTTCTTCTGGGGATGGTTCGTTTCGAATATGTTTGATTACGGTGCGGCGACCCGTACATGGGGTGAGGGTACCGGACTCGATGACCGTGGATTGGTGACCTTCGATCGTAAGTACAAGAAGGATGCATTCTATTTCTATAAGGCGAACTGGAACAACTCCGAGCCGATGGTCTACATTGCAGAACGTAGGTGGAACGAACGGGCGAAACCTAAACAGAACATACGGGTCTATTCCAATGCGAATGAGGTCGAATTGTGGGCCAACGGGGTCTCTTTAGGAAAAAAGCAGGGGGCGAACGGAATCTTTGTGTGGGAGAATGTCGAGCTGAGGCAGGGAATGAACACCTTGGAGGCGCGTGCCGATATGTGTTGGGATCAGGCGCTGATTACGATCCATTGATCGGCCGGACAATTGGAACAACCGGGACAATCGGTGTTGCCGGCAAGCGAAAATAATAAAGGACGAGGAACACTCCCCGTCCTTTTTGCTTGCCTTCTGTCGAAGCGCCTCTACCAGCCCAATACGTAGGCGAAGATAAGCGGTGCGACGATCGTAGCGTCTGATTCGACGATGAATTTTGGCGTATCCGGAGCCAGTTTTCCCCACGTGATTTTCTCGTTCGGAACGGCACCTGAGTAGGACCCGTACGAAGTCGTCGAGTCGGAGATCTGGCAGAAGTATTTCCACAGCGGAGTACCGGTCCATCCCAGATCCTGCTCCATCATCGGGACAACGCAGATCGGGAAGTCTCCGGCCGTACCGCCACCGATCTGGAAGAATCCTACACCCTCTCCGCCGGAGTTCTTTTTGTACCAATCCGTGAGGAACATCATCGTTTCGATACCGTTTTTGATGATGTGCGGATCGAGTTCTCCTTTGATGCAGTGTGCAGCGAAGATATTACCGGTTGTGCTGTCCTCCCATGCGGGAACCACGATCGGAATGTTCTTTTCGCAGGCTGCCAGAACCCAGCTGTCCTTCGGGTCGATTTCGTAATATTGTTCGAGAACTCCGCTGCGCAGCAGCTTATAGATCACTTCGTACGGAAGAAGACGTTCTCCCGTAGCCTGCATCTCTTTCCAGATGTCCAAAAGGTGGTGTTCCAGACGACGGAAAGCCTCCTCTTCGGGAATACAGGTGTCGGTCACCCGGTTCATGTGGTTCGAAAGCAGTTCCCATTCATCCTGAGGTGTCAGGTCGCGGTAGTGCGGCACACGTTTGTAGTGTGAATGGGCAACGAGGTTCATGATATCCTCTTCGAGGTTGTTGGCCGAGCAGGAGACGATGTGGAACTTGTCTTTACGGATCATCTCGGCGAGCGACAGCCCGAGTTCTGCCGTACTCATGGCGCCGGCCATTGCCAACATCATTTTGCCACCCTTGTTGATCAGCTCGTCATAGGCTTTCGCTGCATCGACCAACGACGCCGCATTGAAGTGGCGGTAGTGGTGGGTAATGAACTTTGAAATAGGACTTTTTTCCATTTTTCTTTAGAAATTTATGACTGAATGTCTGTGTTATTTCCGTTTGGCGTTTCGGTTCCTGCCGAAAACGGGAGACCATTTTCAGCGGAACTTTTTCTATAGCTCCGGATAGTCGTGGAACGCATATCCGCGTGCAAAGGTATGAAATTATCTCAACAGTTGTCAGACGGTGAACCGATTATTGATTTCCATTGATCGTTTTGAGCCAGCGGGCCAATGCCGTACGTAGCTCTTCGCTGTATTTGAAGTCGGTGTCCCAGCCCCAACCGTGGCTGCCGGTGGGAAAGATGTGCAGCTCGGCGGCGACCCCATGTCGTTTGAGTGCCGAATAGTAGCGGGTACTGTTTCCGGGCCATACGTTGTCGTCGTCGTCGCTGCAGGCAAGAAATGCGGGTGGGGTTTGCGCCGTAACCTGTTTCTCGCAGGAGTAACGTCGGGTGGTCAGCGTATCCGACAGATCGCTTTTGAGCAGGTTGCCGAAGGTCTCCCGATCGATGATGTCTTGGTCGTCCGTTATTGCGGCATAGATCAAAACCGAAAAGTCGGGACGGTCGGTCGAATCGGTGTAGAGGGTCGATGCCGCCGCTGCCAGATGTCCGCCTGCCGAGAAACCCATGATGCCGATCCGGTGGGGATCGATGTTGTATCGAGCGGCTCCACTGCGCAAGGTGCGGATCAGAGTCCGTGCATCGCCGATCGGAATTTCGGGATGTCCGTTCGGCATCCGGTAGCGCAGAATCGCGGCGGTTACACCCTGCTCGTTGAGCCAGCGGGCAACCTGTATTCCCTCGTGGTCGAAGCATACGGCTCCGTATCCGCCTCCCGGACAGATTACTACGGCTTGTCCGGTAGCACTTTTCGGGTTGGCGGCAAAGAGCAGGTAGTCGGCCTCTGTCGTATTGAAGGCAATGTCGTCCGTGTAACGGGCTTCCGAGGGCGGAAGTCCGTTACTGTCCGGAGCACCTTCGGGGTAGAGCGGTTCGGCTGCCGGCATTTGCGCACGGCCCGTGCTGAAAACACCGGTCAAAAAAAGCGTAAGGATCAGCAGGAATCGATTCATCCTTTGTTGTCAGAAAAAGGGTTACTTACGGATTTCGGTGAGCCAGCGACTGAGCGACCGAAGCAGTTCGTCGTGGTATTTGAACGAATCGCGCCAGCCCCATCCGTGTCCTCCGCTCGGGTAGATATGCAGTTCGGCCGGAATGCCGTGTTGCTTCAGGGCTGAGTAGTACCGGATGCTGTTTTCGGGCGGAACGCCGGGATCGTCATCGCTCAGGGCAATAAATGCGCGGGGCGTCTGGTCCGTGACCTGTTTCTCGTTCGAGTAGTATTCGATCAGCGATTCATCGTCTTTTTGACCGATCAGATTATTGCGGGTTCCCATGTGGGTAAACGTCGGATCGAATGAAATGACCGGGAAGATCAGAATCGAGAAATCGGGTTTGAACGCCCCGATCGTCGAGGCCGTGGCTGCCAGATGACCTCCGGCCGAAAAGCCCATGATGCCTACCTGATTCGGATCGACATGCCACTTCTGTGCATTTTGCCGCATGAGTTTCAGGGCCGTTTGTGCGTCTTTCAGCGGAATCTGGTCGTGACCGTTGGGCATTCTGTATCGGAGAACGAGTGCGGTAACACCTTGTCCGTTGAACCATTGGGCCACCTGTATACCTTCGTGGGAATAGGCCACGGAGGCATATCCGCCCCCCGGACAGATCACTACGGCTTGTCCGGTAGCGGTTTTCGGATCGGCAGGAAAGATGAAGTAGTCGGCTTCGACCGCTCCGACAAGCGATTGGGGTGTTTCGACGACCTTCTCCGGCGACAATCCGTTGCTTTCGGTTGCGCCTTCGGGGTATAGAGGCAGAGGCTCGGGATTCTGTGCGGAGAGCGTTCCTGCAAATAGGGATGCAGTCAACATGGTACAAAAGAATTTTTTCATAAGGTCAGGTTTTAGGAAGTCAGT
>URBJ01000068.1 GCA_900546005.1 uncultured Alistipes sp.
CTATTATATAAGGAAGCGATCGCGATCCGGGAGGAAGACGCCGCCGCTTGCCGGCAGATCGGCGAGAACTGTCTGGAGCTACTCCGTCCCGGGATGGGAATCCTTACGCATTGTAACGCCGGACATCTGGCGGTCTCGGAGTATGGCACCGCTTTGGCGCCGATTTATCTGGGGCAGGAGAGAGGTTATGGTTTCAAGGTCTTCGCCGACGAGACCCGTCCTTTGTTGCAAGGCGCCCGGCTCACGGCCTATGAGCTAAGCAGGGCCGGCGTGGACGTGACGCTGATTTGCGATAATATGGCCTCGATAGTCATGCATAACGGTTGGGTCGATGCAGTGGTCGTAGGGTGCGACCGGATTGCGGCCAATGGGGATGCAGCCAACAAGATCGGAACGTCGGGCGTTGCGGTTTTGGCTCGACACTACGGCATTCCGTTCTATGTGTTGGGCCCGACATCGACGATCGATATGCGGTGTCCCAGCGGCGATGCGATTACGATCGAGGAGCGCCCCTCCGAAGAGATTACAGAGATCCTGCGGGGGTGAAGACCTACAATCCGGCCTTCGATGTGACCCCAGCCGACCTGATTACGGCGATCATTACCGAGAAGGGAATCGCCCGGGCTCCTTATAACGAGGTGTTCGAAAGTTGGTTCATGTAGTACGAAAGAAATAAATTAGTACAGTATTGTCCGTGTGGATTGTTTTTTGTACCTTGAGCCATATATATTAACCTCTAAATGTTTTGTATTATGGAGATCGAGAACAACCAAGTGCAGCCCGAACCTCAGAATCAGGTTTGTCAACCTACCGAAGAAAAGGCTCCTGTGATGTCCGTAGGGGAGTGGATGGTAACGTTGCTAATATTGTTTATTCCTATTGTCAACATCATTATGTTGTTTATCTGGGGATTCGGTGGTGGCGTGAATAAGACGAAAGCGAACTATTGCAAGGCCTCATTGATATGGGTAGCTATTGGGTTGATCCTGTGGTTTGCCGTATTTTCCAGTATTGTAGGGGGAATGTTGGCGGCTATGAGTTAACGATTGGGACTAAAGAACCGGCGAACAGATAAAATGAAGTGAGGTTCCGGTGGAGAAGTATAAGAGGGGGTGGACCTGAATTCAAGTCCGCCCCCTTCTTATGTTTGACACTTCCTGACCTTGAGGAGTCACCACATGGGAAAGTCACCCCATGTTGAATCTCCGTATTTTCCGCTTACATTTACACGAGATTTAATACCTTATGTACGTGCAGAAATAGTCGATGGACCTATACTTCGACAGGTTCTTCTTCTGGCTTTTTCAGCGAAACGAGTACCTTGTCGATTCGGGCAGCATCCATGTCTACAATTTCGAAATCGAAATTGCGCCACGACAGTTTTTCGCCGGTTTGCGGAATGTGTTCCAGCTCTTCGAGAATCAGACCGCTGAGCGTATTGTAGTTGAATTCATTATAGAGGTCCTCCATGTCGAAGTGGGCAAGGAAATCGTAGAAAGGTATCTGTCCGTCGATCAGGAAACTTCCGTCCTCACGGGCAACGATCTCCTGTTCTTCACCGACCTCGGGCATCGAACCGATCAGAGCACGGACGATATCTTTCAGCGTAACGATTCCTTCGATGCTGCCGAATTCATCGGTAACAATGCCGTATCGTCCACCGGTCGTCCGCATCAGCTCCAGAGCATTGTAGACACTCAGGTTTTCCGGAATGTATTGGGGGGCGCGCAACACCTTGGAGAGTTTGAAATCCTCCTCGTCGAGCCTTCCGAAAAGATCTTTCAAGTGTACAACTCCGACGATCGAATCGAGGTTCTTGTCGGCTACCGGATAGGTGTTGAACAGGTTGTTTTTGACGGTCTCCTCGATCTGTTCTTTCGTGTAGTTTACGTTGAGCCAGACCATTTCGCTGCGGTGGGTCATGATCGAACCGACGTTGCGGTCCCCCAGATTGAACACACGTTCCACAATATCCTGTTCGACCTCTTGGATCTCGCCGCCGTCGGTTCCCTCCTGAATGATCGCCTTGATCTCATCTTCAGTCACTTTATTGTTCTCTTGGGTGTTTACGCCGAGAAGTTTGAGTGTGGCTACGGTGCTTTTGGAAAGGATCCATACGAACGGCAGTGCGATTTTCGACAGAAGATTCATGGGACGAGCGACCAGTTTGGCCACACGTTCCGATGCGCTCATGCCGATGCGTTTAGGAACAAGCTCTCCGATGATCAGCGTGAGATAGGTTACGATGATGACGATGAGGGTTTGGGCGATGGCTACGGCGTGAGCCTCGAGGGGTTTGATCAGAGCGATTACCTTACCGAAGCTTTGTGCGAGGACCTCACCCGAATAGAGACCGGTCAGAATGCCGATCAATGTAATGCCGATTTGGATCGTAGAAAGGAAGGTGTCCGGGGCGTTGGCCAGTTTAAGAGCGGTTTTTGCGGCTTTGCTTCCTTTTTTTACGTCAGCTTCGAGACGCGATTTTCGGGCAGATACCATTGCGATTTCGGACATCGACAGGACGCCATTGAGCAGGATCAGCCCGACAATTATGACAATTTCCATTAAAGATTACAGGTTGTTGACCCGACTAAGATAGCTAAATTTCTGTTTATTGCCAAATGCACAAGAAAATCACCCGTTTACGAAAAGCAAAAGGGACAGTGGAGAATCAATCCACCGTCCCTTTCGTAAGGTATGAGCACGAAGCTCTATTTTTTCATCATTTGGCTCAACCGTTCGGTCAGCAGCGGAATGACCTTCTGCACATCGGCAACGACACCCACGTCGGCCGTATTGAAGATAGGCGCATACTTGTCCTTGTTGATGGCGATGATGAATTCCGACTCTTCCATTCCGGCCAAGTGCTGGATTGCACCCGAGATACCGCAGGCGATATACAGGTCGGGGCGGACAGTCTTTCCGGTTTGTCCGACCTGCCGTACGTGATCGACAATTCCGGCATCGACCATTGCCCGCGACGAGGATACCTCTGCTCCGAGTACATCGGCCAGTTCACGCAGCCGCTGAAAACCCTCTTTGGTCCCGACACCGCGGCCTCCCGATACGAGGACCTTGGCTTCCGTGATGTCGATCTTGTTCTTCTGCTCCTTGACAGTTTTGACAACGCGTACGCGAAACTTCGACTTGTCGAATTGCGGTACGATAGTCTCGATCTCACCGGAGTGACCATCGATCTTGCCTTTTGCGCGCATGACGCCCGGACGTACGGTCGACATTTGGGGACGGTGCTTTTTGCAGACGATCGTCGCCATCAGGTTACCGCCGAAGGCAGGACGAGTCATCAGCAGATTCCGCTCCTCCGAAATGGCCAGACCCGTACAGTCAGCCGTCAGACCGGTTTCGAGCCGGGCCGAAAGACGTGGCCCCAAATCGCGTCCGATCGTCGTAGCTCCGATCAGAACGATCGAAGGTTTACGTTCCACGATGATCTTCGTGATGGCTTGTGCATAGGGTTCGGTTTCGTAAATAGCCAGTTCGGGAGCCTCGATGCAGATCACCCGGTCGGCACCGTACTCGATCAACTCGTGAGCTCTCTCTTTGATGTGATCGCCCAACAGAAGTGCTACAACTTTTTCGTTCAGGGCGTCAGCCAATTCGCGGGCTTTACCGATCAGTTCGATCGCCACGTTCTGAATTACTCCTTCGCGCTGCTCGGCGAACACATAGACGTCTTTATATTCAGTTATATCCATCTTCTGAGGTATTAAATGATAAATTTTTCTTTCATTTTGTCGATGATGATCGCGACGGCTTCCTCTGCCGTATCGGGCTCATAGAGCGTACCGGCAGCTTTGACGCCTTTGGTGAACGACTTGAACACTTTGGTCGGGGAACCGGCCAGTCCGAGTTTCGATTCATCGACCGAGATGTTGTTGTAATTCCAGAGCTCCACTTCTCGGTCGAAGGCGGTCATGATACCGTTTACGGTCATGTAGCGGGCCTTGTTTGCCGAGGCGAGCACGGTGATCACGCAGGGGGTCTCCACCTCTACGATCTGGTACCCGTCTTCGGTAGCCTTACGGATGGTCAGACGTTTGTCCCCGTCGTATTCGAGGTGTTCGACATAGGTTACCTGAGGCAGGTCGAGGTGCTCGGCGATCTGTGGACCGACCTGAGCCGTATCGCCGTCGATGGCTTGCCGTCCGGTGATGATCAGGTCGTACTCCAACATTCTCAGGGCACCGGCGAGTGCGTTCGAGGTGGCCAGCGTGTCGGCACCGGCGAATTTGCGGTCGGAGAGCAGGATTGCCCGGTCGGCACCCATGGCCAGTGCTTCGCGCAGCATGTTGTCGGCCTGCATGGGACCCATCGTGATGACGGTTACGTGGGCACCGAAGCGGTCTTTGAGTTGGAGGGCCATCTCCAATCCGCCCTTGTCATCGGGATTCATGATACTCGCCACTCCGTCGCGGATGAGCGTTCCCGTTTCCGGATTCAGCCGAATTTCGGTCGTATTGGGAACCTGTTTGATACAAACTACTATTTTCATAACAATCGTGATTCGGTTTATTTGAACAATTTGGCGGCGATTACCATCCGTTGTACTTCCGAGGTACCTTCGTAGATTTCGGTGATTTTGGCATCCCGCATCATCCGTTCGATCGGATACTCGCGGGTGTAACCGTATCCTCCGTGGAGCTGTACGGCTTTGGTCGTTACTTCCATTGCGGTTTCGGCGGCAAAGAGCTTGGCCATGGCGGCATCAGCCGTATAGTTTTCCTTCTGGTCTTTCTTGAACGAGGCCGAACGTACGAGCAGTCGAGCGGCCTGTACCTTAGTCTCCAGATCGGCCATGACAAACTGCGTGTTCTGGAATTGGCTCAGCGAGCGACCGAACTGCTTACGCTCCTTGACATACTTGATGGTCTCGTCCATGGCTCCCTGGGCAATGCCCAAAGCCTGAGAAGCGATTCCGATTCGTCCGCCGTCGAGCGTTTTCATGGCGATTTTGAAACCGTTGCCGATTTTCCCCAACAGGTTCTCTTTCGGAACGATGCAGTTCTCGAAGATCAGTTCGCAGGTTGCCGAACCGCGGATACCCATCTTTTTCTCTTTCTTGCCGATCGAGAAACCGGGGAAATCCTTTTCGACGATAAAGGCCGAAATGCCGCGCGTACCCTGCGACTTGTCGGTCATGGCCATGACGATGTAGACATGGGCATATCCGGCATTGGTGATAAAGATTTTCGAACCGTTCAGTACGTAGTGATCGTCCTCTTCGACGGCCGTAGTCTGTTGTGCCGAAGCGTCGGTTCCTGCGTTCGGTTCGGTCAGACCGAACGCTCCGATCCACGTTCCCGAACAGAGCTTGGGCAGGTATTTCTGTTTTTGTTCTTCGGTACCGAATTCGTAGATCGGCGCGGCGCACAGAGAGGTGTGTGCCGACACGATCACGCCGGTAGTTGCACATACTCGCGATAACTCTTCGACAGCCATTGAGTAGAGCATATTGTTCCCTCCGGCACCTCCGTATTCGGTAGGGAAGGGGATCCCCATGATCCCCAACTTGGCCATTTTGGCGACGCTTTCAGCAGGGAAGCGTTCCTCTTCGTCGATCTCGGCGGCAAGTGGCTTTATCTCTATTTCCGCAAACTCGCGGATCATCTGGAGAAACAGTTTCTCTTGTTTTGTTTGATTGAAATCCATATGCTTTGCTCTTGGTTTATCGGATTAGTTCGCCCAAATTTCTTCGTCGGTCGGAACCTGTATGCGTGCCGAGATCGGTGCGATACGGGTGATGTTGAGCAGGTGTTTGTAGGTGAAGTTTTCGGAGATGGAGTTGTTACCCCAGCTACCGCAACCCAACGTATTGGTTACAGGCAGACCGTTCTGGATCGAACCGCCGGCAGTCGTAGCGCAAGGAGCATTGACGATCAGACGCGATACGGAGAGTTCGGTACCGGCCTTGATGATGTTAGCCTGATTGTTGGAGTGGATACCGGCAGTGTGTCCGTTACCCTCCATTCTGAGGTTCGTTTCGGCGATCTTGATGGCCTGATCGAAATACTCATATGTAAGATAGGCCATAACGGGGAACATTTTTTCCTTACAGATCAAGTCTTCACGTCCGGGACCGGCTGCCTCTACGGCGAGGATCCGGGTTTTTTCCGGAATGGTGATTCCGGCAGCTGCTGCGATTTTGGCTACGGATTGACCGACCAGTTCGCGGTTGATCTTGCCGTCGGGGAAGAGCGTTTTTACGACCTGTTCTTTCTCTTCGGGTTTAACGAAGTATGCACCGTGTTCGGTGAAAGCTTTGATTACGTCGTCCCGGTCGTCCTTATGGAAGATGAAGCACTGTTCTCCCGAGCAGATGATGCCGTTGTCGAACGAGCGTCCGGTGATCACCTTTTCGGCCGCATCTTGGAAGTCGATGTTGCGGTCGAGGATCACCTGTACGTTTCCGGCACCCACACCGAACGAGGGTTTTCCCGAAGAGTAGGCCGACTTAACCATCGGCATACCGCCGGTTGCCACCACTACGTCGCACTGTTCCATGAGGCTTTTCGTCTTTTCGATCGAGGGCTCTTCGATTACCTGTACCAGATTTTCGGGTACACCGAACGGAGCGATTGCCTCTTTGATGAGTTTGACGGCGAGCGAAGAGCATACCTTTGCTTTCGGGTGGGGGGCAATGATGATGGCGTTTTTGGTCTTCAGGGCGAAGATGATCTTCGACATCGGAGTAACAACCGGATTGGTCATCGGGGTGATACCGGCTACCACACCGATCGGTTTGGCGATCTCGATCAGACCGGTACGGTCGTCGATGCCGATGATACCCATCGATTTTTTGCCCCGAAGGTTATACCATACGCCTTTCGATTTATTGCGGTTTTTTGCCACTTTGTCTTCGTAGACGCCCATCTCGGTCTCTTCAACGGTGACCTTTGCCAACATTTCGGCGTTATCGTAGATCACGTGAGCGGCTGCCCGGATGATTTCGTCGACTTGGTCCTGTCCGAAGTGTTGTTCGTATTCGGCCTGAGCGATACGCGCTGCGGCAATCATTTCTTGAATTTCCATATTCGTTTTAATTATTTAGGTAATTTAGGTATTTGAAAAAGTTTGTTATTTGTACAGTTTTGCGTAAATCTGGTAGATTTCGTCGCGCGAGAGAGGGACGTAGTTGTTTGCCAAGAGTCGCTGTTGCGTGGCAATCACGTTGTCGGCGAATGCGGAGGTGTCGCCCTCGGTCATGCCGTAGGAGGAGAGGGCCGGACGCGGCAGAATCTTGTCGAGCAGTTGTTCCATAGCTGCATAGGGATCGGATTCGGTGCCCAGCATCTGTTGCAGCAGAGTATTCAGCTCGCGGATACGGCCGTTCGGATCTTTTTCGTTGTAGACCTTGAACACTGCGGTGAAGAACTGGTAGTTTGCTTCGCCGTGCGGAACGTGGTAGGTTCCTCCCAACGGATAGGAGAGCGCGTGTACGGCACCAACCCCTGTATTTCCGAAGGCGATACCTGCAAAGTTGCTGGCCATCAGCATGTCGTCCAGACGCTCGAAACGGTAGGCTTCGCCTTTTTCGGCAATACCCCGGAATACGTCGAGGATGATCTCGATAGCAGCCTTGCAGTAGAGCTGCGTGTATGGGTTCGACTTCGGTGAAACGTACGATTCGACGGCATGGATCAAGGCGTCAATGGCGCTGCATGCGTAGAACTTGAAGGGCAGCCCTTTGACCAGTTCGGCGACCAGAACGGCATCGTCGGCTACGATGGCGTCGTCGGCCAAGCCCATCTTGGTGTGTTTCGATTTGATCTCGGCGATCGATATGTTGGTGACTTCGCTACCGGTTCCGCATGTGGTCGGCAGGATAATCAGCTGTTTCGATTTCACGATCGGAATTTTCCGTTCAAAAGCGTCAGTTACGTTGGCGACATCCTTCAAGACGAAAATTTTGGAGATGTCGATGACCGTACCGCCGCCGATGGCGATCACGCGGTCGAAGTCGCATCCTCGCACATCGTTCAGAATGCGGTTCATCATCTCGTCCGAGGGTTCCCCCAGACCGTATTGCTCCTGCATGATGAAGCGGCAGGGCAGGTTCAGCCGTTCCATGAACGGTTTATATAAAAAGTCATTCGTGATGACCAGATCGCGGTCGTTCAGTGCAAACTCTGCGGCAAAGCCGGCAAAGTCGTCGAACCGGTGAATCCGGGTTTTCAGTTTGAATAGCTGCATGATGTTATCTGTTATTGTTTTTAATTTTTGTCTTCTTTCGTATGCGATTTGCAGGATCCATTGGGATCATGGCATCTGGTTCGTTAGTCCCGGAATCTTCTGCGATACTCTTCACGGAGCATCTCGCGGAAATCGGGATGGGCAATCTCGATCAGTGCTTTGGCGCGCTGTTTCGTGGTTTTGCCTTTCAGTTTGGCGACTCCGTATTCCGTAACGACGTAGTCCACTTCGTTGCGAGAAGTCGTTACCGCAGCACCCTGTGCCAGGAACGGAACGATACGAGAAACTTTTCCCGATGCGGCGGTCGAGGGGATGGCGATGATCGACTTGCCGTTTTTCGACCAAGCGGCGCCACGGACGTAATCGACCTGTCCACCGGTTCCGCTGAACTGTTTCAGCCCGATCGTCTCTGCCGCAACCTGTCCCATCAGGTCCACCTCGATGCAGGAGTTGATCGATACCATGTTGTCGTTCTGGGCGATGACCCGCGGATCGTTCACATAGTCTACCGGATACATCTCGACATCCGGATTGTGGTCGATGAAGTCGTACAGTTTCTTCGACCCCATAAGGAACGTAGCCACTAATTTCCCTTTGTGCAGTGTCTTGCGGTTTCCGGTGACGATTCCGGCCCGAACCAGATCAACCACTCCGTCAGAGAACATCTCGGTATGGATTCCGAGGTCTTTCTTGTCCGTCAAGAAAAGAAGAACGGCATCGGGAATTGCTCCGATGCCGAGTTGCAATGTATCACCGTCCTCGATAATCGAGGCGCAGTTGCGGCCGATGCCTTTTTCGACATCGGTGATTTTCGGCGCAGGCAATTCGAACAGGGGAGCGGAGTTCAATACGATCCGGTCGATCTTCGAGATGTGGATCAGATTATCGCCGCCTTTGATATAGGGCATTTGGTCGTTGACCTCGGCGATGACGATTTTGGCCTTTTCGGCGGCAGGTTTCGTGTAGTCACACGATACGCCGAAGCTGCAGAAGCCCTCTTCATCGGGAGCCGAAACCTGTACTACGGCTACGTCTACCGGATAGACATCGTCGAAAATTTGTGGTATTTCGTAGAAGAAGCAGGGGAGGAATTCACCACGATCTTCCGCGATGGCGCGGCGCGAATTGCCGGCTACGAAGTTGGTGAAGTGGCGGAAGTGTCCGTCGCCCTCTGGAGCCATGTATTTTCCGTCGTTCAGCGTGAACATGTGGTAGACCCACACGTCATGCAGCCGTTCTCTTTGAGCCATCATCTCGTCGGGGATGATCTGGGGCACACCGGCGGCATGTCCGAACACCACGCGGTCGCCGCTCTTGATGGCTTTTACGGCTTCGGAAGCGGAGATGATCCGTTCCTTGTATTGATCCATCCAATTCATAGGTTATCGTTTAGTCAGTCTTGTTGTGTCTCAGTAATTTTTTTGCGAAATCGTATATATCCGGATCGATCTCGTTGATCAGATAGACCCGATCGATTTCATCGTTCAGAGCGAGCCGCAAGGTTCTCTCGATGGTATCTTCCATGGTGATCTGAGCGGCTGGACACCCCGAACAGTTGCCCGTCAGCACCACTCCGACCTCACGGCCGAGGATTTTACGTATGACGATATCCCCGCCGTGAGTCTGGATGTGTGGTCTGATCTGTGAGTCGACGATCTCGGTAACGCGTTGAGCGAACGCTTCGTCCGAGAGGGTCCTATTGCCGGTTTTGGCTTTCATCTATCTTGGCGATGGCTTTGGCCAGCTCTTTTTTGGCAGCGAGATTGCCCTGACGCGAGATCATGATGCGTTGAGCCTGAGGCGAACCTGCTCCGTGCATCGATTCGGTACGGTATCCTACGGCAGCAGTTCCGAGCGTGATGTTTTCGATCAGTCGGAGAATCCGCATGCGGTTTTCGGTCGAGATGCCGACGGCGCCCTTCAGATATTTCTTGACATACGGACCGATCTTTTCGCTCTTGAAGTCCTGCTCGGAGGGCATCGTAACCATCAGACCTCCGGCGATATCTTCGGCCAGACGAGCGATTTCGTAGGGCATACGGGTTACGTTTTGCTTACATACGTTGGCGAGCAGCAGGTTGATCTGGTAGTTTCCGGCCGGCATCTTTTCACCTTCGGACGAGCAGGCGATTCCGCACGCATAGAGTGTTTCGTTCAGGTGCATCATTTCGATCAGCTTGTCCTTGATGTGGCTGGCTTTGGGTACGCCGTTGTAGTCGGCAGCCAGAGCTGCGGCACCGATCAGCACGTCGCCCACACCGACTTTACATCCTCCGTAGGATTGACGGTGGTAACCGGCGAAGCGTTCTACCATCATGCCGGCGAACTGGTACTCCTTGCACATGAAGACGCGGTCGTTCGGGATGAATACGTTGTCGAAGATGACCAGCGCTTCGTGTCCGCCGAACTGCGAGTTACCCAGATCGATGTCGGCACCGGGTTCGAGTTTCCGCGTGTCGCAGGATTGACGACCATAGACCATGAAGATACCCTCGGCATCGGATGGGCAAGCGAACGATACGGCGTAATCCTTATCGTCCTCTTTCATGGCGATGGTCGGCATGATCAGGTGTTCGTGGGAGTTGATGGCACCGGTTTGGTGGGCTTTGGCTCCGCGCACCACGATACCGTCCGGGCGAACTTCAACGATATGCAGGTACATATCCGGATCTTCCTGTTTCGAGGGAGAGAGTCCACGGTCGCCCTTGGGGTCGGTCATGGCACCGTCTACGGTCAGGTCGTTGTCCTGAACGTATTTCATGTATTCGGTGAAGCGTTTGTGGTATTCGGTTCCCAACGCCTGATCCATTTCGTAGGTGGTGGAGTAGATGGCATTGAAGGCATCCATTCCGACGCAGCGTTGGAAGCAGGCTGCGGTTTGTTGACCCATGAGCCGTTGCATTTTGACCTTCTTGACCAGATCGTCCGTGCTTTGGTGCAGGTGGCAGAAGCGGTTGATCCGTTTTCCGGTGAGGTTCGATATGGCGGTCATGATGTCACGGTACTCCTCTTTTTCAGCCAGTTCGTAAGTTTTGGCCACTGAGTTCATCGACGGGCGAATCATCGGGTGATCCACTGGATTTTCGATCAATTCGCCTTTGAAATAGACTTTCAAGTTCAGTTTTCGCAAGCTTTCGATGTACTCATTTTTTGTCATCATAGCGGTAAAGTTTTAGTTTCGATTATATTAGGTTAATAAAAAAGGTTCTCTTTTTTGGTTTTGGGGTTGTTTTGTTTCAAGTGCTTCGGTACTCTATTTCCCCGAAGCCGAACAAAGATAAACGATTCGATTAGAATTCGCAAGTTTTTTGTTATTTTTCTAACAAGAATTTGTTATTTACCTAACAGAACAACCCCGTGCCTGTGACGACACGGGGTATGATCGAAACGGATTAAATTATTTCGAGACTGAATTCAGGTGCAGATGATCTCTGCTTTGCTGCCTGTTCGGGTTTGCAACGGCGGTGATCGAAAGGAGAAAAGGTTGGGCTCTATGAGTCGTGAACTAAGGTTTTTGCCGGAGGGTTCGATCCCTTTCGATCGATCAAATGAATAACAGAAACGGGGCAGGCTATTTTTGAGCGGTTCCCTCAAACGAGAGCGGGAACGAGCCGCACTTCATCGAGAAACGGATAGCGCCCTCATTGGTGATCTCTCCGCTCATGTTGGTGATCGTATATGCCGGGAACTCGCCGCCCATGGCCGTAGGGATGATATTGTCTCCGCTGATGAGGGTTTTTGTCTCCGAACGGGTGTATGCGATTCCCGAGACCGTCATGTCGAGGGTCAGTGGCATCTCTTCGGCGAATTTGACCTTCATCATCTTCATCTCGATCGTTTGGTCGCTCGTTTTGGTTACCGTAAGCGATACGTTTTCTTGGCTGAAGAATCGCCCGTCGGTCTGGTCTACCGTTACGGTTCCTACGTAGGTACCCTCTTTGACATCGGGTTCTGGTGTTTCCGATTCACTCTTTTCGCATCCGAACAGTACGGAGCAGAACAACAGCGAGAGTAAGGCAAATTTTTTCATAATGTATTGAGATTGATTTGTAATGATACACCGAGTTGGCGGGGGTTTCCGTGCTGCACGAACGAGTTGCCGATCGACATGAAATAGAATACGTCGTAATCGGTTCCGATCAGGTTG
>URBJ01000069.1 GCA_900546005.1 uncultured Alistipes sp.
TTTAACCGTGCGGCCACTTTGCGGGCCACGAGGTTGAAGTAGCGATGTGTTTTGTAACCCATCAGGGAGATGATTCCTTGTGTCGATGCCGTAAAGGCTTCGTCGTACTGCAGGAGCATCTCCTTTTTTATGGGAATTTCCATACAGGGGATCTCTTCCAACTCGCATGCGGCAAGAATCAGCCGGCGCAGGACCGAATCGGTTGCACCGGATGTGAGGGGAGTCGTCGCCACCTCTTTGCCGAAAACGAGAAAAAGCGGTTCATCATCGATGTGGGTCAGGGTGCCGTCGGGTCGTTCCAATACGGCAATTTCGGCTCCGGAGCGTCGTACCGCGTCGCGGGCGCACGCCGATGCGGCTCTTGAGGCGGCCGTCGGAAATCCGCTCCATGCGTGCGGGAACGGGAAGGTTTCCAATAGCGGGCGGGTGTTCCGCAATTGATAGCGTGGATAGAAGAGCTGTGCAGTGGCTTCGAGCATCCAGACCGCTTCTCCTTCGTCCCGAAGGCCTTGTGGATAGACATAGACCGTTACCTGATTGCTCTCAAGAGGGTAGCGGCCGGCCTTCAAAAGGGTTTCGACCGCTGCATTCAGCTCTTGGGCATCGAGCGTAATTGCCTCGCCGAAGACCGTACGGGTCGCCTCCTTCAAAATTTCGATATGTGTGGCGATGTGGAGGGGCTTGTGGGCAAAGGTGTGCAGGTGTTGGTAGACGTAGTTCTCCAAGTACAATCGATTGGGACCTACGTCCCACTCCTCGGCCCGGATCAGCTCTCCGTTGTAGTATAGCGGGTCCATCGGTCGTGGCTATTTCGTAAGGTTCTCCGTAAATACCCGCCAGAGCGAAAAGTCGATCAGCAGCGGATAGATGAATCCGAAGATAGCTCCGCACAGGTGGGCTTCGTGGTTGATCCGGTCGGATTGTCGCCGGTTCATATACTGTTCGTAGCCGATGTAAAGCAGGGCGAAAAGGATGCCCGGCAAAGGAATGATTCCCATGAGGTAGATCTTGCCCAACGGATTGAAGAACACCGACGCGAAAATGACGGCCGATACGGCACCCGAAGCTCCGATCGAGCTGTATTGGGGATTGTTGCGTTTGCGGATCAGATCCGGTACGACCGAAACGATCAGGCCTCCGAAATAGAGCAGGGCAAAACTGAGGTACTCGTTGCTGAGGGTGCCGGCATATTCGTAGGTTTTGAACAGCTGTTCGAGGTAGGGACCGAACGACAGCAGGACGAGCATGTTGACGATCAGATGCATGTAGTCACCGTGGACGAATCCGTAGGAGATGACGCGGTACCACTCCTTGTGGTGTACGACCCGGTAGGGGATCAGGGCCATGCGTTCGAACAGTTTGTTGTTCTTCAGAGCGGTCGCCGAGAGTACGGCCGTGATGAAAATCAGTACGAAGGTCATGTTAGAGCAAGAATATTTTCAGTAACAACTCTTTGAGCAGTTCGCCGTTGTCGGTTTGTCCCGCGTTGATCCCTTTGCTCTTGAGGTCGTATTCGCGAAGCAGCCCCATGATGGCGAAGACTTTCTGGTTGGGGTAGAGCGTTGCGGCCTGTTGGTACTCCTTCAGAAAGTATGCGGCAGGGAGTTTCAACATTCTTGCCAACTCCATCTCCGACGGCATCGCCATCCCCTTTCTGCGGCAGAGCCATTTCTGGTAGTTGAGGATGAATATCCGCTGGAAGTGGGTGAACAGCGTGCTGATCGTTACCAAAAGCGGATTGTCTTTCGGATTGCTGGCAAAGTGGTCGGCGATAAGCATCACTTTCTCCATATTCTTTTCGGAGATGGCCTTCGTGAGCTCGAAATTATTGAAATCCTTGCTGATGCCGATGTTGGTCTCGATCTGTTCTGCCGTGATTTTATGTGTACCCTCCGGAAGGTAGGTCAGCAGTTTGTCCAGTTCGTTGTCGATTTTCGACAGGTCGGTTCCCAAGTGTTCGGTCAGCATGGCGGTCGCTTTGGCGTCGATCGTACACCCCTTCGAACGGACCAGTTCGGTCAGCCATCCGGCGATCTCATACTCCCGAGGGGCAACCGATTCGAAAACCGTTCCGTTCGCTTCAGCCTGCTTATAGACGGCACTGCGTTTGTCGACGCTCTTCTCCTTGTAGCACAGCACCAGAACGGTCGTGGGGGAAGGTGCGGAGGTGTACAGCGAGAGCTGGTCCCATTTCTTTAGATTTTGGGCCTCGCGCACAATGACCACCTGTCGGTTACCCATCATGGGCATTTGTCGGCACAGGTTGATGATCTGGCCGGCCTCATACTCCTTGCCGTAGACTACGGTCTGGTTAAAAGCCTGTTCTTCGGGAGTGAGGATTGTTGCGGCAAGCAGATCGGTCAGCCGGTCGATGAAATAGGACTCCTCTCCCATCAACAAATAGATCGGAGCGAAGTTCCTCTTCTGTATCTGTGCGGAGAGTGCCGCGTAGTCGGCGACACTCTCTCGAAAACCTTTCTTACTGCTTTTTGCCATTTGCCGTCGAATCGCTCATGTCCGACAAAAGTAACGATAAAAACCGGGCGGTGCAACCGTTACTCGTTCTGATGTTGGGGTTTCAAAAGGTCGTTGACGGTCTTCACCGGATTGAATGTCGTGATCGGGACCTCAACGAAAAGGGTGTTCCAGCGCGCCATCGCACCGTTCCACAATCCGGGCAGCTCCAGTGCCTTGAGCGGTCGACCCTGTTGCGACTTCGAGGAGATGAAGCCTGTCTGGGGATCGGTATATTGCAGCAGGTCGAACTTTTCGCCTTTGTAGTTTTTCGTGGCGCAGACCAGATCCACCGGGTTGAAGTGCGTACCGGCCGCCATGATCTCCTGTTTGTCGGGGGCGATTTGCGACGACTCGGCGATTTGCAGCGATTCGCTGCCGTCCGGATCGATGGCCCACACCGGACCTCCACCGGGTTCACCTTCGTTCTTTACCATGCCGCAGACCCGGATCGGACGGTCGAGCAGATCGATCAGCAGGGCTCTTTGTCTCTCAGCAGGCAAAGTCGCGTAGGTGTCTGGCAGCTTTTTGTGCAGTTCGTGGTTGACGAACGACTCGATCTCGGTTAGTGATGTGTTCGGATCGTTCTCGAGCTTTTCGAGATACCCGAAACACTTTTGCTGGAGCGAAAGCAGGATGCCTGCCAGAGCCTCCTTATAGAGAACGGTGTCGGGTTTCAGTCGGTCGGGAACGACGTTGTCGATGTTTTTGATGAAAATCAGGTCGGCGTCGATCTCGTTGAGGTTCTCGATCAGGGCACCGTGTCCGGCCGGACGGAAGAGCAGCCGTCCCGCTGCATCCCGGAACGGGGTGTTGTCCGGATTGACGGCGATCGTGTCGGTCGAGCCCTTCTGCTGGGAGTAGGTGATCCGGTACTCCGTTCCGAAAAGGGAGGAGAAATAGGGTTGCACCCTTGCAACGAGTTGCTCGAAGGCCGGGCGATGTTCGGGCGACACGGTGAAGTGAATCGCCGTCTCATTCGAGGCGCTGCGGGCGTACATGGCCCCTTCGGCCAGATGCTCCTCCAAGGCGGTCCGGTTGTGGTCGGCATAGCGGTGGAAAAGGATCAGTGCTTTGGGCGAACTTCCGTAGTTGAGACCCGTGCCGACGATGGCCGCCACGTTGGTCTTGGGATCGGTGCTCCCCTTTGTATATTGTTTCAACTGTTCCGAAAAAGCAAAACGGTTGATTCCTGCCATCAGGGTTTCGATGGTCGGGGTCATTGTCTCGCTGTTGAGAAACTCGAACAGGGCCTTGAACATCCGCGTTGCGGCACCCGAAGCCGGAACGAACTTCACGATCTTTTTCTGGTTACGCATCTGCCGGTAGCGTTCGCTCCAGCTTGTGGTTTTGCTGTCGGTCAGGCGTACGATGCCGTCGCCCACTACGGCCGAGCGGCTGATGTTCAGGTAGGGAAATCCTTCGCGAAAACGCTGCAATTGTTCTTCGATCCGCTCCGGTGTGATGCCGTGTTCGGTTATCTGCTTGGTATCTATTTCGTTAAACATTATCTTGTTGTGATTGGTTTGAGGTCTTAAAGATACATATTTTTTGTGAAACAGGCCGTGCGTCGCCGTTTTTTCATTTGTCCTGTGCAGAGTGACGAAATGGGTGAAAGTGTGTCGAGTAGCATCGGGGCGATTTTGTAAATTCTGATAAATGTAGTACGTTTGTTCATTCATTCGATGCGGTTTGGCGCATTCCGATCCGATCGTGCGATTCAGGACGTTGGAACAGGTTGATCGGAAATTATTTGAGATATGTATACGATAGAGGAAAACTGCTCGCTGTGCGACAAGAATAGTTTCGGGGTCGAGGCTTCGGCGCGTCGGCTGATCCGGTTCGACAAGGCTGCAGATATGCCTGCCGTTTTTTCTGAAATGGGTGAGACCGAACGATGGATGGTGCTCGGTGGGGGAAACAATATCCTCTTTACCGGCAATTTCGACGGTGCATTGCTCCAGCCTACCGATCAGCGTATGGAGGTTTGTTCGGAGGATGAACAGTCGGTGCGGGTTCGGGTTGGAGCCGGGGTTGAATGGGACGACTTTGTGGCGTGGTGCGTGGCTCGCGGGTGGGGTGGCGTAGAGAACCTCTCGCTGATTCCGGGAAAGGTCGGAGCAGCCCCCGTGCAAAACATTGGAGCCTACGGTGCCGAAGCCAAAGATACGATCGATCGGGTGGAGTGCTTTTTCCCAGTGCGCAACGATACGGGATTCCTTTCCCATGCGGAGTGCCGTTTTGGTTATCGTGACAGCATTTTTAAACGGGAGCTGAAGGGTAAGGCGGTTATTCTGTCCGTGGAGTTTCTGTTGTCTCGCCGGCCGCAATTCAAGTTGCGGTATGGAGATATTGCCGATCGGGTAGAGGCGCTGGGTGGCGTCTCGTTGGAGCATATCCGCCGGGCCGTGATCGAAGTGCGACGCAGCAAGTTGCCCGATCCGAAAGAGTTGGGCAATGCAGGAAGCTTTTTCAAGAATCCGGTCGTGTCGCAGCAGAAAGCCGATGCGCTTCGGGCCGACTATCCCGACATGCCCTGCTATCCGGCAGAAGCGGGACAGGTGAAGTTGGCTGCCGGATGGTTGATCGACCGTTGCGGCCTACGCGGAAAACGGTGGGGTGCGGTCGGTGTGCACGAGCGTCAGGCACTTGTGTTGGTCAACTACGGAGGGGCTACGGGGCATGACGTGCTCGAAGTAGCCGCGCGTGTACGGGCAGAAGTATCGGCCCGCTTCGGTGTCGATATCGAGATGGAAGTCAATATAGTATAGATCGTTATGTTACAGGATAAGTTTCGGGCCTATATCCGGGAGCACGGGCTGTGTTCCTATCACGACCGGATCTTGCTGGCGGTGAGCGGCGGGGTCGACTCGATGGTCATGATGTCGCTCTTCGTTCGGACGGGATACAACGTCGGTGTGGCTCACTGTAATTTCCAGCTTCGCGGTGCCGAAGCCGATGAGGACGATGTGATGGTCCAGAAAGAGGCTGCACGGCTTGGAATCCCCTACTACGGAACCCGGTTCGATACGAATGCCGAAGCTGCAGCAACCGGAGAGTCGGTCGAAATGGCTGCCCGTCGGCTCCGCTACGCGTGGTTCGAACAGCTGTGCGTCGAACACGGATACGACAAAGTGGCCATAGCCCATCATGCCGACGATTCGGTGGAGACCTTTTTTATCAACCTGTTGCGGGGCACCGGTTTGCGGGGATTGACCGGAATCAGCGTGACCAACGGCCGGTTGATCCGCCCGTTGTTGTTCTCTCAGCGTAAGGAGATCATCGATTTTGCCTTGTCTCAGAAGATCCCCTACCGGGAGGATTCGACCAATGCCTCAACCAAATATGTGCGCAACAAATTCCGGCTTGGAGTGATTCCCCGTATTCGGGATATTTCGCCCCGGTTTGTCGATACGATGGCCGAAAATGTGGAGCGGTTGACGGCGGCTCAGCGGTTTATCGACTGCTGTATGTCCCGGATTCGTGAGGATGTGGTGACCGAAGAGGCCGAAGGACGTACGGTAATCGATCTGAAACGGGTCGATCCAAGGCTTCCGTTGGATTTTGTCGTGTTCGAACTGATGCGCGGTTTCGGTTTCAACGGCGAGGTGATCAACGGACTCTATCGTACCTTGGCCGAAGGTCATGGCTCGGGCAAACGTTTCTTCTCGAAAGACCGAATCGCGTATGTCGATCGCGGACGGATTCTGATTCAACCGATTCCCGACGACGAGTGCTGCAAGACGGAGATTGCCGTCGATGCCGACAAAGTGTGGTGCGGAGGTTGCGTACTGACCTTTACCCGGATGGATGTGGATGATGTGGAGTCGCTCCGGCAGCCCCAACACGTAGCGCTGCTCGATGCCGACAGGCTGAAGTATCCTTTGGTGGTGCGACGTTGGGTCGAGGGGGATTGGTTCGTGCCTTTTGGAATGGAGCGGCACAAAAAGATCAGCGACTTCCTTATCGACTGCAAGGTGCCGCTACCCGACAAGAAGAGGCAGCTCGTCGTGGTGAGCGGAGACGATATCGTATGGGTGGTCGGCCGACGGATCGATGACCGCTACAAAATCGGCTCCTCGACGGAGAATGTTCTGAGAATTGTGCGCGAGGTCGATTCCGAGGTGTGACCCGTGTCGGAAACGATTGCAGTCGTAAGAAAAAAAGAGTGGGTTTAATAGGAGTAGTAGAGATTATATGTATATAGCACAGAAAAAACGTAAGGAAAACATAGCCGAGTATATTTTGTACTTGTGGCAGTTGGAGGATCTGTTGCGGGCGCTGCAGTTCAGTCCCGAAGCGATCTATTCGCAGTTGGTGGCGAAGAGTGCCTTGGACGATGCTTCGCGCCAGCAGGTATTTTTCTGGTATATGGATATTGTCAATCTGTTGCGGCAGGAGGGAAAGGAGTCGAGCGGACACTTGGAACATACGCTCCATCTGATTGCCGATTTGAATGATCTGCACGAACGGCTGTTGGTCCTGCCTGCTGGAGAAAAGTACAGAAAAGTGTTTGCGGCATTGGCTCCCGAAATGCCTGCACTGCGAGTAAAGTTGGGAAAAACGGATGTTTCCGATATAGAACTCTGTTTCCGGGCTCTGTATGCCGTAGTGCTCTATCGGATCAAGGGCGATAAGAGTCATGAGGAGGGGATTCGTAACGTGATCGACCTCATATCTCCGGTGATTGCTGAGCTGGCCTCGGTATATCGACAGGTCGAGCGCGGAGAGGTCGACCTCTACGGTTCGGACAAAAACAACGCAACGAAGTGAGTGCCATGTCGACGCTCCTCTCTACGGCCTATTTGGGCAATATTCAGTATTATACGAAGTTGATCTCGGGCGAGGCAGAGATCGATCTGTGGGAAAATTACCGCAAACAGAGCTACCGCAACCGATGCGATGTGCTTACCCCCAATGGAGTCTGTTCGTTGATCGTGCCCGTGCTGCATCCGTCGGGGCAGAAGATCCGAACCAAAGAGGTGCGGATCGACAACTCGAAAAAATGGCGACACCAACATTGGCAGACAATTGTTTCGGCCTATGGCAAAGCTCCCTTTTTCGACCATTATGCCGGAGCTTTCGAGTCGATGTATGCCACGGAGTATGAACTTCTGGCCGAGTGGAATCGGGATCTGCTGCAACTGACCCTCCGGTTGCTTCATTTGGATATTCCGGTCGTCTATACCGATGCCTATCGGGAGGCGGTTCCTGAGGCTTCCGATTTCCGGGACGCGCTCTCCCCGAAACCCAGATGGCGTCGACCCGACCCTGCGTTCCGTCCCGCACCCTATTATCAGGTCTTCTCCGACCGGATGCCCTTTGCCGAAAATCTGTCGATTATCGATCTGCTTTTTTGTGAGGGCCCGGAAACGGAGGGGCTTCTCCGAAACTCGATGCGGTGAGGGTGAAAAAATATTGAAAAATTTGCCTCTCTTCTTGTTTTTTCCTGATTTTGTCGTACATTTGCGGTCGTAAAGTAAGACGTGTATTGAATCATTTCAGATACGAGGGGACAATGAACCAGCTTTCGCTTTTTACCAGCTATTATTTTTACTTCTACTTTTTTAAAAAAAGTGGACTGGGATTGCATGGTCGATAGTGAGCGTCGTAAAAGATAACGTAAAATGATATGAATCCCGGTCCGCAAGGAGCCGGGATTTTTTTGTAGAATAAGTCAAAATTGTTGAGGTATGGCGGTGAATAACAAGATGCGGGTCGCAATTCAAGGTTACGAGGGAAGTTTCCATCACATCGTGGCTGAACGCTATTTCGGTGAGGATATTACGATCGTGCCGTGCGCTACGTTCCGCGAAGTCGCCCGTCAGGTCGAAACCGGTGAGTCGACATACGGCGTTATGGCTATCGAAAATTCGATCGCGGGAAGCATTCTGCCGAACTTGGGAATCTTACATAACAGCAGTTTACAGGTCGTGGGCGAGTACTATCTGCATATCCGCCAGAATCTGATGGCGTTACCCGGTGTGCGGCTCGAGGATATTCATGAGGTTCATTCGCATCCGATGGCCCTGTTGCAGTGCGTCGATTACCTCGACCAGCACAAGTGGAAACTGGTTGAAACCGAGGATACGGCGTTGAGTGCAAAAAATATCGCTCAAAAAAAGAACCATCACGCGGCGGCCATTGCCGGGTATTTGGCTGCACGGCTCTTTGGCCTCGAAATTCTGGCTCCCGATATTCATACGATCAAAAACAACTGTACGCGTTTTCTGATCATCCGGCCCGACCATCAGGTGATCGACGAACAGGCCAATAAGGCTTCGCTCTGTTTCAAAACCGATCACGAGCACGGTTCCCTGTTGCGTGTGCTGCGGGAGATGGAGGACTCGTCGATCAACATGACCAAACTGCAGTCTTCGCCGATTCCGAGTGCCCCGTGGCACTATATGTTCCACGTCGATATGGAGTTCGACAGCATGGATGACTACAACCGGGTGATCGAACGGATGAGACGGGCTTGCCTCGAGCTGCACGTCTACGGTGTCTACAAAAAAGGTGAAAGTGCATAAAATTAAAATATAAAAAGTGTCGAAAAGATGAATCCTATAAAAATAGCGTTGGCCGACAGGATCGGTGGAGTGGAAGAGTACTATTTTTCGAAGAAGTTGCGGGAGATCGATCAGATGCGGGCTTCCGGGAAGGAGGTGATCAATCTGGGGATTGGAAGTCCGGATCAGCCGCCCCATCCGGATGTGATCGCTACGCTTGCTGCTGAAGCGGCGAAACCCGGAAACCACGGATACCAACCCTATAAGGGGGCCGCTATTCTGCGTGACGCTTTCAGTGCGTGGTATGCGACACGGTATGGGGTTTCGCTCGATCCGAACAGCGAAATTCTTCCGTTGATCGGATCCAAGGAGGGAATCATGCACATCTGTATGACCTATCTGAATCCGGGAGACAAGGTACTGGTGCCCAACCCGGGTTATCCGACCTATCGTTCGGCGGCAAAGATCGCCGGCGGAGTCTGTGTCGATTACAAACTGCGCGAGTCGAACGGATGGCAACCCGATTTCGAGGAGATCGAACGTCAGGGAATGAAGGGCGTCAAGCTGATGATTGTCAACTATCCGCACATGCCGACCGGAGCTCTGCCTAAAGAGGATCTGTTCGAGCGTTTGGTCGCTTTTGCCCGCAAACACGGCATCCTGCTCGTACACGACAATCCGTACAGCTTCATCCGAAATCCTCATCCGGCCAGTCTGTTGTCGGTGCCGGACGCGAAAGATGTGGTGATCGAGCTGAACTCGTTGAGCAAGAGCCACAGCATGGCAGGTTGGCGTATCGGTATGATCGGTGCGGCTCGCGAACGGATCGATGAGATCATCCGTTTCAAAAGCAACATGGATTCGGGTATGTTCTATCCGATGCAGGCAGCGGCTGCCAAGGCGTTGTGTCTCGGTGACGACTGGTATCGCGGAATCAACGAGCTGTACGGTCGAAGAGAGGCAAAAGCCTACGAAATTCTGGATACGATCGGCTGTTCCTACGACCCGAAGCAGGCCGGGCTCTTCGTTTGGGGACGCTTGCCCGAAGGGGATGGCGATTGCTATCAGTTCTCCGATAAGATTTTGTACAATTGTGGCGTTTTCCTTACGCCGGGGGGGATCTTCGGTTCGGAAGGTTTGCAGTACATTCGAATCAGCCTTTGTGCGACGGAGGAGACCCTGCAACGATCGATCGATAAAATTAAACAGATATTATGAAGGTAGCGATAGTGGGTGTCGGCCTCATCGGAGGTTCGTTCGCCTTGGTGTTGAAGGATAAAGGGATCTGTACGGAGGTGATCGGAGTGGACAACTCCGAAAAGAACCGGGTTCGGGCCATGGAACTCGGCCTGATCGATCGGATCATGACGCTCGACGAAGCGGTTGCAGAGGCCGACCTGATTGTTCTGGCTACGCCGGTCGATTCGATTCCTCTGCTGGCCGTCAAGGTGTTGAATCGGATCAACGAACGGCAGGTGGTGATCGACATGGGATCGACCAAACAGGAGCTCTGCGAAGTGATCGCCCAGCACCCGCGTCGGGGACGTTTCGTGGCGACACACCCGATGTGGGGTACCGAATACAGCGGTCCGGAAGCTGCCGTACACGAAAGTTTTGCCGGACGGACTGTCGTCCTGTGCGATACCGAAAAGAGCGATCCCGATGCGCTTAAAATGATAGAAGATATTTATACCCGCATCGGTATGCCGATCAAATACATGAGCTCTGAAGAGCAGGATATGCATACGGCCTACGTCAGCCACATCTCGCATATCACCTCGTTCGCCCTTGCCCTCACCGTGTTGGAGAAGGAACGGGAAGAGGAGCACATCTTCGATCTGGCAGGAGGTGGTTTCGAGAGTACGGTACGTCTGGCCAAGAGTTCGCCTAATACGTGGGTGCCGATCTTCATGCAGAACAAATATAATGTGTTGGATGTTTTGCGCGAACACATTCATCAGTTGCAGATTTTCCGCCGGATGCTCGAAAAGGACGATGCCGAAGGCCTGCGTCAGATGATGTCGAAAGCCAACCGCATCCGCAAGATCATCAAATAGTAAATAATAAAACTTAAGATATGAAACCGTTTGATATTAAAGCAAAAAGACCTCTGATCATCTCCGGACCATGCAGTGCGGAGACCGAGGAACAGACCTTGGCGACGTGTCAATTGATTGCCGCAACGGGCATGGTGGATGTTCTCCGTGCCGGAATATGGAAACCGAGAACCAAACCCGGATCGTTCGAGGGGGTCGGCCTCAAGGGGCTGGTCTGGATGAGCAAGGCCCGGGAGTTGACCGGACTGCCCATCGGTACGGAAGTGGCCACCTCGAAGCATGTCGAGGCTGCCTTGGAATTCGGGGTCGATGTCATTTGGGTCGGTGCCCGGACGACGGTCAACCCGTTCAGCGTACAGGATATTGCCGATGCCCTGAGGGGAACGGACGTAACGGTGCTGATCAAAAACCCGATGAATCCCGATATTGAGCTTTGGAGCGGTGCCGTAGCCCGGATGCAGAATGCAGGTATCACCAAGCTGGGCTTGATTCACAGGGGATTCTCGGCCTATGGAGCCTCGTTGTATCGGAACAATCCGATGTGGCATCTGGCGATCGAGATGCGTACACGTTACCCCGAACTTCCGATGATTTGCGACCCGTCGCACATCTGCGGTTGCCGGACCTATCTGCAGGAGGTGGCCCAGAAGAGTGCAGACCTCGACTACGACGGACTGATTATCGAGAGCCATATTTGCCCCGATAAGGCGTGGAGTGATGCCGCACAGCAGGTGACACCCGACGGGCTGAAGATGTTGCTGAAAAGCATCGTATGGCGTCGGTCGACAACCGACAGTCCCGATTACCAGAAGGCCCTTGCCAAGTTGAGAAACCAGATCGACCAGATCGACGAAGAGGTATTCGAGCTGCTCAGCAAGCGGATGCGCGTGGCGGAGGAGATCGGACGTGTAAAACGGGACAACAATGTGACCATCCTTCAGGGTGGTCGTTGGCAGAGTATCGTGGACCGTATCGTGACACAGGCTCCGAAGTTAGGAGTCAGCACGGAGTTTCTGAAAACGGTGCTTGAGGCCATCCATCTGGAGAGTATCAACCGTCAGAATATCGTCATGAATCAAACTGCCGAGAAGAAAGAGGAGTCCAGCGCACAGAACGCCGAAGGTACGCAAGAGGAGAAGCCAAAAGAGGAGCCGGAGAAAAAGGCCGATACCGAGAAAAAGTAGACAAAGACGATAGCGGAGGGGT
>URBJ01000070.1 GCA_900546005.1 uncultured Alistipes sp.
TGAATCTAAATTCTACTGCTTCGGCGGTATTGAGACTTCTGGCAGACTTAATACATATATTCGATCGGACGGTGATACTGTGAACGTTTTGCTGGCGGCAGCGGCCTATAACTTCAAAAATCTGCGAGATACTGTATCAGAACAATATTTCGCAAAAATGGGCTTTTTAAAGGGTAACTACATACCCATCTGACCTTAAAAAGATTCCGATTTATCCCGTTCCTACACAAAGGTCGCGAACGGCGACCGCCTCCGACAAGGTTGCCCTACGGTTCGGGCGAAAAAATCGCAAAGAGAATCGTACTTTCTCTGCTTGTCTTTGTGCATCTATTATTGGCAACCGCTGCTACATCTGCTCTTCTGGCTTCTGTTGGGAACTGTTCTTTTCCGTTTCGTCTTACTGTTGCTTTGGAAACAACGCATCCTGATTCTGAACTTTGCGGTTATCTATTTTTTATTCTGTAACGCTTAAAATTATTCTTATGTCAAACTATAACCGATACAAGAAAGCCGGATACGAAACCCGAGAAGATCACCTGAATGATCTGGCTGTGCGATACAATATCAATCCGATGATCATATCGGCATTGGCTGAAATTCTGGGAGATGAGGAAGACTTCGATGGACTCATCCCTGCAATCGAAGATATGGACGATCTGATTCCGGCTGACTGATCCTGTATTTCATGCGAAAATAGACATACAGACCGGCTTTGGATCGGCCTTAACAGTTTCATAACCCTTTAATAGTTGAAATCATGGCAACTGGACAAGAAAGAAAACAGACACGCACCACCAACTTTATCAAAACGGGAGAGGTTAAAGAGCAATCTGAAATCTTCGATGAGTTCGGCATCGCATCGAGCCCGATCGAAAGCCTGCTCCGGAGGGAACAGGACGATGATAGCCATTTTTTATATCACTTGAGGTGATCAAACGGTAAACTGATGAATGTATGTATTCTTCCGAAAAACTTTCATTTGATTCGAAGGAGGAGTAATCTTATATCATTTAATTTATAATGATTTTTTGTTTGCATCTATTTCACACAATGACGTCAGTAAAACATCAGTAACAGAAGCACAAGAATAAAAAAACAGGTTAGAAATTCAATCTAACCTGTTGATTTTCACCAGTCGGGGTGACTGGATTCGAACCAGCGACCACACGCCCCCCAGACGTATACTCTAACCGGGCTGAGCTACACCCCGAGCTCTAAAGCAGTGCAAATGTAGAACAAAAAATGTTTCCTGCAAAATTTAAACTGATATTTTTCGAAATATTTACACCACTTGCTGTGTCCGCTGGATCACCATATCCTGCCACTCCTTACACAACGTCGTAAAGCGTGCCGACCAACCCGCTACACGTACCGGCAAGTTCGGATAACGATCCGGATGCATCTGCGCATCGATCAACGTCGCCGTATCCACCACATCCACATGCATGTAGAAGCCCCCCTTGTCGCGGAACGTCTTCATCAATCCGACCAAAGCCACCACACCGTTTTCATCTTTCACCGAATCCGGCAACACCTTCAGCTCGATCGTCGCTCCGTTCGGACAGCGCGTGAAATCCAACTTACAGTATGAGTTCAGCACCGCTGTCGGTCCTTTTCGGTCACTTCCGGGAGTAGGAGAGCAGTTCGTCGCAAGAATATCACCTACTCGGCTGCCTTCCGGTGTTGCTCGACGCATCATGCGCCAATCCACTTCCCGTCCGAACGTACTGATGCCGCAAGGACGTTTCACGCCGTTACGCTCTTTCACCTGCGCAACGATATTCGAATAATCATTGAATACCCGAACCATCATCTCGTCGCTTTCGGCGTTGTCGTTGCCATAAAATTCGAACCGGTTCTGCACCAGACGGCGCAAACCTTCGCTGCCCTCCCAGTTTTTCCGCAGAATATCGATAAAATCGTTCAATTCAATGTACCGCTCCTCAAACACCAACTTTTTAAGGACCTGAAGACTATTGGCCGTATCGCTGACTCCTCCGTAGTGGATCCCGTTCACCGTATATTTCGGTCCGCGTTCGGCATACCCCAAACCTTTTTCGATACACCCCTCGACAAACATCGAAACCAGCGGATTTGGTGTCACATGATCCTGCCAACTGTTATCGAGAGCCGTCTGCAGATTATTGACATCCTTATCTAATTCGACCACGAAAGACTTGTAGAGCGATTCAAAATCGGTATAGGCCAACGGTTCGTTCCGATCGAGCTTCAAGGCCCGGAACAGGGGTTGCATCATATCGGTCGGGGAGTAGATAAATGCCGTTTTCCCGGGAATGATCGCCTCCCAACACCCGTCGTTGGTAAATTCGCGAGCCTCCTCTTCGGGGTATCCGAACTTGATCAAACCGTCGATCACCACATTCTCGTTGTACACCGACACGATCCCTCCTCCGAAACGCTGCACCTCGGCAATCCGCCGATAGAGCTTTTCCGGGGTCTTGTCGCCAATACGTACGGCAATGGGGTAGTCGCTGATATGCAACTCCTCGACCACATCCAGCACCAAATAGGTCAGTGCATTGGTCACCTCTTTCCCGTTTCGGTCAATTCCGCCGAGTATGATATTCTGATAGAACTGAGCGTCTCCCGTAGCGTTGTGTTCCCCGATCCATTCGGTTCCCTTGATCCAGAAATGGGCCACCAATTCACGGGCTTCATCCAACGTAAGCGTCCCGTCATTCAGATCCCGTTCCAGATAGGGATAAAGCATCCGATCAAAACGTCCGATTCCCGACCAGTTGCCCATCAGCCGGAAGAAGGCATACATCGACCACAACGATTGGATTGCCTCCCGGAAATTGCGCGGTGGATTCTCCGGCACATGTTCCAACGTCTCGATGATGTTTCCATAGAACTTCTGCTCCTCGGCCGATGCTTTTTGCTGCATCTCCTTGAGCAGTTCCACGTTTCGCTGTTGCCAAACGGTGGCTGCATCCAGTGTCAGCAGCATCGATTGCAGCAGGTCGGTCCCGTGATCATCCAGTCCGCCCCGGTTCAGCCGTTCTTCTATCTCTGCCCGCAGGCCTTTGTATCCCGTGTTCAACACCTTTTCGAAACCAACGGTCGTATGGCTGATCGAGCTCATCTTGAGCAGTGGAGTTACGTGTTGAGCTCCCTCGCGGAGCGTAGCCGAACCCACGATCAGCTCTCCGGGCAGAATCCGCAACGGAGCATTCCGCGCAATACTCATCGCTGCATATCCGTACTTCATGTTGTTTGACAGCGAGGTGTCCCGCCCTTCGGGAAAATCCCAGTTGGCATAGCTCAGATTCCGTCCATGCTCTCCGGAGAGACCAATCTGGGCCAAGTGGTGGGTAATGTCGCTCAATCTTCGGGGCGATTCGGGGTGCCATGCACGGCCCCAATTATACAAAGGGTCACACGCACTCTTCACATCCGTATTCGTGGTACTCTCTGCAAAGAGATTTTTATTCAGGCCTACGAACAGGGCACACAACCCGAGTGAAGATCTTTTCAAGAATTCGGCACGTGAAATTCGTTCTTTCTGGTTCATTGT
Source organism: uncultured Alistipes sp. (assembly GCA_900546005.1). Classification (GTDB taxonomy): domain Bacteria; phylum Bacteroidota; class Bacteroidia; order Bacteroidales; family Rikenellaceae; genus Alistipes_A; species Alistipes_A pullicola. The sequence goes on from URBJ01000070.1 coordinate 3,539, forward strand.
GGATAAGTTTTAGGTCGGTCGGAAACGATACTTACGCACGCTTACCTCTACCGAGGCAATCACGTACAAGCTCTTGTGGCGAATATACAAATAATTATCGGTAAATCAAACAACAAGAAAGATTTACCGATAATTATTCTTCGCTGGCTTAATATTATAGGGCCAGTTTGTAGATATTGTAGACATCCTCTACCTGAAGGTGTCGGAAATGGCCCACTCCGTCACGGCCGGCCAGACATCTTTCGGCCATCAGTCGCAGATGTTCTTCGCCGATCCCCACATCGCTTAACCGCGTCGGCAACCCCATCTTCCTGTACCAGCTTTCGAGGCGGTCGATCATTTCGAAAACGATCTGCTCCTTGTCGTCGAAGGCCAACGACACGTCGAATACCCGTACGGCAAACTGCACAAACTTATCGATGTCGGTTTTATAGACATACTTCATCCACGCCGGGAAAACGATCGACAGTCCGGCACCGTGTGCAATGTCGTACTGAGCACTCAATTCGTGTTCGATATCATGGCTGGCCCAATCACCGATCCGCCCCATATTGAGCAGATTGTTGTGTGCAACGGTTCCGGTCCACATGATTTCGGCCCGGATGTCGTAGTCGGTCGGGTGGGCCAAAGCCATCGGGCCGTGATAGAGAATCGTCCGGATTGCCCCCTCAATCAACCGATCGGTAAAATCGACGTGTTTCACCGTCGTGAAATAACGCTCCATCAGGTGAGCCACAATGTCCGAACAGCCGTTGGCAATCTGATTGGCCGGCATCGAAAAGGTCACCTCGGGATTCATCAGTGCGAATTTCGGAGTCAGATACTCGCTTCCGATGTATCGTTTATAGTTCTCCTCTTCGTTGGTAATCACCGAGCTGTCCGACGATTCGGATCCGGCCGCAGGAATCGTCAGTACGACACCCACCGGAAGTGCACCCTCGATCTGCTTGTTCTCATCGAGATAGTACTCCCATATATCCTCTTTGCAACATACTCCGGCGGCAATCGCTTTCGACGAGTCGATCGTACTGCCTCCACCGACTGCCAGAATAAAATCGATATCGTGCTCCTTGCATAATTCGATTCCCTTACGCACGAGCGACAACCGCGGATTGGGCTGTACGCCTCCCAACTCAACAAAAAAGAGGCCTTCGGCCTGTAACGAAGTGACCACGCGATCATACAATCCGTTGCGTTTGATCGAACCTCCGCCATAATGCAGCAAAATCCGCTTTCCGTATCGGGCAACCTCTTTCCCCACACTATTCTCTACACCCTTACCAAAAATAATCCGGGCCGGGTTGTAATATTCAAAGTTTATCATAATTTCTTGTCTTTCTGATTTATCACAATCCTTATTTAAATTACTTCAGTCCGCTGTCAATCACTCTTCGACCAAAGTCAGCGTCGGTCCGTCCGTAACGGTCAGAACCGCCTCCGATCCTTTACCCCGTAAATCCATCATCTGATTACCGTAACCATAACCGCTTCCTGTTACATACTGGGGCAGATCAAAGGGCGTACCGTCAAAGGTCACACGAGCCATATCCCGTTCGAACACAACCTCTACATGATACGCCTGCTCCGTTTTCCCATCCGTTCCGACAAAGGTCACATAAATCGGATAGATGTCTTCGATGTAAAGCGTCTTGCCTCGCTGTTCCACGACCCACTCGCCATCGACCATCCGTACATTTTTCGTATCGTCATCCTCCACATTCCACACACGCTCTCCTCCGGGCAAGGTTCGCCGATCCAGCACATCGGTCTCTTCCTGACCGGGCAAAAAAAGTTCAACCCGCGAAGAGTCGGCACTAAAGACCATATAAGCCGCATACACCGCTCCGCTATCGGCCGGAGTGACCGAAACCAGTTTAACGCCCGTTTCGAACGGACGGATACAATCCTGCCTCACTTCCGACCATACATAGCCGGCCGAAGCGATACACCCGTGCTCATCATGGTCGGATCCCGTTTCCGTTCCGTTTTTTCCCGAATTTCCGGCGCATCCACACAGCAGACACGCCACAGTCAATAAACATTCAATTTTCATCCCGCACTGTTTTTATGATATATGTTTGACTCTTGCGCTAATAGCTGATAATATCCCTGCCGAAGGGTGTAAATGCCAACGACATCAGTTTGAAATGCTGCCGACCGAACGGGATTCCGATAATCGTAATACACAACAGCACCCCGAAAACCAAATGGGTGAGAGCGATCCATATCCCTCCGAAAATCAACCACAAAAGGTTCATGACGGCCGACAGGCACCCCGAGCCCTGTTCGGTCACAACCGTACGCTGTCCGAACGGAAACAGCGCCAGCACGCCCAATTTAAAAGCCTGAATCCCGAAAGGAATCCCCACGATCGTAAGGCACAACACAATCCCGCCGAAGATGTACTCTATGGACACGAGTAATCCGCCGAACAAAATCCAAATAATATTACCCAGTATATTCATACCGATCCTCCTCCGTTTTTAAATTCGACTTGTGTACAAAGATAGCACTATTTGCTTCCGTTCAAAATCCACAGCAAATGATTGTCCAAACATTTCGATACGATCCTGCGGAAATATATCGCATCCCGAATTCTTTTGTTGGGATATTTTGATTTACTTTGCGTTCTATTACCCGCACTCGTCGTTGGTATATTATTTGCGATACCTATCGGAGGATAAAAAAGTCTAAACGAATGACACATACAAAAATGAAAGAGAAAAACATTGATAAAGAACCTATTAAAGAAGAACAGAAGGTTCAGGAAGAGAATATAGAAGAAAAGGTGAACGAATCAAACGCTGACAATGTGTCAGAGGATAGCGCAGAACAAAATGCCAAATCGTCAGAGGTGGCAGACGAAGCGAGCGAGTGGAAAGATAAATATCTGCGTCTGGTTGCGGAGTTCGACAACTACCGCAAACGTACGCTCAAAGAGAAAATGGATCTGATCGCTTCGGGTGGCGAAGATGTTATCAAATCGTTGCTTGCCATCATGGACGACATCGATCGGGCACTCGATGCCATGACCAAATCGAATGACATCGAGGCGATCCGTCAAGGTATCATGCTGATTCACCAGAAACTGCTCGATACGCTTCATGCCAAAGGCGTGGAAGAGATCTCGGCCATCGGTCAGGAGCTCGACACGGATCTGCATGAAGCCGTGGCCAAATTCCCCGTAGCGGAAGAGGAGAAAAAAGGCAAGGTGATCGATGTGGTACAGAAAGGATACAAGCTCAAGGATAAAGTGGTTCGATTCGCAAAAGTTGTAGTGGGAGAATAATACAATGGCAAAGAGAGATTACTACGAAGTACTCGGTGTGGACAAAAACGCCAGTGCCGATGAGATCAAAAAGGCTTATCGGAAGGCCGCACTGAAGTACCACCCAGACAAAAATCCGGGAGATAAAGAGGCAGAAGAGAAGTTCAAGGAGGCGGCCGAAGCATACGATGTCCTGAGCAATCCGGACAAAAAGGCCCGTTACGACCAGTTCGGTCATGAGGGAATGAACGCCGGAGGTTTCGGAGGCAGCGGCGGAGGATTCAGCAGCGGCGGCTTCACGATGGAGGATATTTTCAGCAACTTCGGAGATATATTCGGTGGACACTTCGGGGGCAATTTCAGTGGCTTCCGGGGTGGCAACAGCAGCGGTCGTGCTCGGGTCAATCGGGGCTCGGATCTGCGAATAAAAGTCAAACTGACGCTGAAAGAGATCGTCAACGGAACAACCAAAAAGCTGAAGATCAACAAGCAAATTGCCTGCGATCAGTGCGGCGGAACCGGTGCGAAAGACAAAAACTCCTATACGACCTGTTCGATGTGTCACGGATCGGGATATGTCACCCAAGTGGTGAACACGTTCTTCGGACGGACTCAGACTACACAGTCGTGTCCGACCTGTCACGGAGAAGGGAAGGTCATCACTTCGCCTTGTCCGAAGTGCCACGGAGAGGGTACCGTTCGTGGAGAAGAGGTGATCGAGATCCGAATTCCGGCCGGAGTGGGCGAGGGCATGCAACTTACCGTTAGCGGTAAGGGTAATGCCGCGCGTCACGGAGGTATCAACGGTGACCTGCTCGTGCTGATCGAAGAGGAACCCGACAAGGACTTGGTTCGGGATGGAAACGATCTGATATACAACTTGAATATTACGATTCCGCAAGCCGTCTTGGGCGCTTCGGTGGAGATTCCGACCGTAGATGCAAAAGCAAAGATCAAGATCGAGCCCGGTACACAAGCCGGAAAGGTTCTGCGTCTGCGGGGCAAGGGAATTCCCGAAGTCAACGGACACGGCCGCGGCGACCTGTTAGTTGTCGTCAACATTCACGTGCCTACGTCGGTGAATGCTACGGAAAAACAGTTGCTCGAACAGCTGGCCGGAAGCGAACACTTCAAACAAGCCGCACAGAGTCGGGATGCCAATATTTTTGATCGGATGCGCAGCTTCTTCCGTTAATCGATAGACAGAGGAGAGAGCAGATGGAATTGGATCGTATCAGCATACTGCCCGACAGAGTTGCCAACCAGATTGCCGCCGGTGAGGTCGTTGAACGTCCTGCATCGGTTGTCAAGGAGCTGATGGAGAATGCGGTCGATGCGGGAAGCCATTCGATTACGGTGAACTATCGAGATGGGGGTAAAACCCTGATTCAGGTAGCGGATGACGGTTGCGGCATGAGCGAAACGGATGCCCGCTTGGCGTTTGAACGTCATGCCACGTCGAAAATCCGCTCGTTGGACGATATCTATCACCTCGCCTCGTTCGGTTTCCGGGGCGAAGCCTTGCCTTCGATCGCGTCGATCGCAGAGGTCGAGGTGCGGACCCGTATGCACGATCAGGAGCTGGGAACCCAAGTCTCCATAAACGGCGGACGCTTCCTCTCTCAAGAGCCCGTACAGACGCTGTTTGGAACGCAATTCTTGGTTAAGAATCTGTTCTACAACACGCCTGCACGAAGGAATTTTTTGAAGGAGACCTCTACCGAGAGCAAGCGGATTCGCGACGAATTTCTCCGGGTTGCGTTATGTAATCCGGATATTTCGTTTTCGCTCTACGACAACGACGTACTGATTGCCAATCTTCCGGCAACGAATCTGCGCCAGCGGATCGTTTCGGCTATCGGCGGGAAAAAGATCGCCCAGAACCTGTTGGAGGTATCGGTCGACACATCGCTCGTCCGCATCGAAGGATTCGTCGGACAACCGAACTACGCGAAGAAAAACAATCCGGAACAATATCTGTTCGTAAACGGACGCTTTTTCCGGTCGAACTATCTGCGGAAAGCGATTCTTCAGGCATACGAGAAATTGATCGCCCCCGAGACACAACCCTCCTATTTTCTCTATTTGACGGTCGACCCCGAACGGATCGACGTCAACGTACATCCGCAGAAAACGGAGGTGAAGTTCGAGAACGAGAGTGTAATATGGCAATTCATCAACGCTGCGGTACGGGAGACCTTAGGTAAACAGGGGGTCGTTCCGTTGATGGATTTCGATATGGATCAGTCGATCGACATTCCCGTTTATCGGGACAACGGCAATTTCCGGATTCCCGATCCCGATTACCGACCCGACTTCAATCCTTTCGAAGAGGAAGAACGCAGCTTCAACCCGTCCAAAAGCAGCGAATGGGCTCCGGGCTCGCACAAGCAATCGTCGGCCCCACAATATTGGGAACGGCTGTACGAAATACCGACCGAAAAGATCATCGATCCCGAATCGGTCCATACACCTGACGATTTCGATGAGTTCGACAGCTCGGTCAAAGAGTTTATCGACGGCGACGAAGAGCCTGTCCAGAGCCGCATCGAATGGAACGACGAAAACACACTTCATCGAACATTCGTACCGTTCGGCGAACGTTATTGCGCCGTACCGGTAGAACAGGGGCTCGCTCTGATCGATTTGCGAAGAGCCCGTGAACAGGTGCTGTACGAGCAGTACCTGCGGATGATGCATAATGGTTCGTCGGCAAGCCAACAGATGCTCTTCCCCGAACATGTCGATTTGAGCCGCGAGGAAGCCACGGCGTTACGGGAGATCCTTCCGGAACTCGAGGCGACCGGATTCGAATTGACGATTGAAGAGACGGGGGCCAATATATCCGGCATACCGGGTACACTCTCTGCCGGCTCGTTGGAAAAGACCTTGCACGAACTGACCGACACGTACCTCGAAACAGGAAAACTGCCGCTACAACAGCAACAGGAACGAATGGCTGCGGTCATGGCCCGTAACGGAGCTTTTGCCGCAACCGATGAGAAGAGCATCCGGCAATTGCTGAACGAACTGTCCGAATGCGACAACTGTAACTACACACCGAACGGGAAACCGATTTCGATCCTTCTGTCCGAAGACGAAATCAATCGACGTTTCAATCCATAAAACACACTTCTAACACACGAACAAGAGATGAGATTTCAAGGAGCATTTTCAACACCCCCTGTGGTCCAAAACATAATTATTCTGAACATCCTGTTTTTTATGGCGGAGGCGATTCTTCCCGCCCGCATCGGGGATTGGATGTTCACGCATCTCGGACTCTACTTCTGGGAGAGCGGAAACTTCCACCTACATCAGTTGGTAACCCACATGTTCATGCACGCCAATCTGACCCATCTGTTCATGAACATGTTTGCCCTCTGGATGTTTGGCCGCACGTTGGAATACGAATTGGGCAGCAAGCGTTTTCTGATCTACTATATGGTGACCGGAGTAGGAGCGGCCCTGATTCAGTTAGGTGTCACATGGATTCAGGTCGATTCGATGAGCAGCGCCGCTTTCGTGGATCAGGCAAAACTGCAGAGTCTCATCTACGCTCCCATGATCGGAGCTTCGGGAGCCGTTTTCGGGGTCCTGCTGGCTTTCGGTATGATGCACCCCAATGCCATATTGATGCTGCTGTTTCCCCCGATCCCGATCAAGGCAAAGTATCTCGTTATCGGGTACGGTGTGCTCGAACTCTTCTTGGGAACGACCGGATTACAAAGCGGAGTCGCCCATTTTGCCCATCTGGGAGGTATGTTGTGGGGATTCTTCCTGCTCCGATACTGGAAGAAAAAGGGCGAAATTTACTATTGATCGTTAACGGAATAAGTGACACGACGGATGGACTCGGAGAATCGAAAAATCGGAATGGGCCGAATAGCATGGAGCATGGTCGATATTGTAGTTTTTGTGGTATCGATCGTTGTCGCCGTACTCCTGCTGATGGCCTATATCGCTCCGCACATCAATCCGAATCGATCGCTATGGTTCGCCTATATCGGTTTGGGAGCTCCGTTTCTGTACATCGCCAATCTGGTTCTGTTCCTGTTTTGGGCGGTCCGCTGGCGCAAAACCGCTATCGGACTCGGAATCGTCGCCCTATTGGGTATAGGACATGTCACCAAGTTCTTCAAACCTCCGATCGAAAAGGTCTACGAACATACCCGTACACCGGGATCCATTCGAATTTTGAGTTATAACGTCGAAGGCTTTTTCGGCCGCGATTCGCTCGGAGAGAGAGACAATCAACTCGACGAAATCGCCGCATTCATCCGAGAGATCGATCCCGACATCATCTGCCTGCAGGAGTTCGAATTGAACAAAGTCAATCCCCGCATCCGGGTCGACTCGCTACTCGGAGCGTGGACTCACAACGCCTTTTTCTTCACGGCCGGGGACGGAGATCCCTCGGGGCGAGGTCTGGCCATTTACAGCAAGTATCGGGTTTTCAAAAGGGGAGGAATTCACTATCCCGAATCCAATAACGCCTCGATGTGGGCCGACATTGCGATTCATCGGGATACCCTCCGCATATACAACAATCACCTGCAAACCACACAGGTCAACGAACAAGACAAAGCCTATTGGGGGACCGGACAGGTTCTTTCCGATTCGACCCGAGAGGAGCGTTTCCGAGATATTCTGGGCAAATTGGGCCGCAATTTCAAGGTGCGGGCCGATCAGGTGGACTCCGTTTCACAGATTATCCATGACGGGACTCCTCGTGTCGTCGTTTGCGGAGACTTCAACGACACCCCCATGTCATACACCTACCGAAAAATGCGGGGAAACTTCGACGATGCCTTTTGCGAAAAGGGGCGCGGGGTAATCGCCACATATCGGGGGCTACTCGGTGTCTTCCGAATCGACTACCTGTTTCTCTCTGACGATCTGGTGACGCTGCACTACAATGCGGAACAGATCCGTTGGAGTGACCACAATCCGGTCGTGGTCGATCTGAAATTCCGGTAATAATCCGCACCTGCTGCATGCACGCTTCATGCGTTTGGATTCGTCCGAAACACACTCTTCCCGGCTGTCGAGCGACGCAAAAAAACTAAAGAGTCCTCGCGATAGGGGTGCGCGAGGACTCTCTCACTTTACTTGTTGGCTTACAAAAAATGGGGATCGAAACCTTGTTTGTTTCTGATGCAAAGATGCAGCGAAATCCCCGCGCCGACAATACCGAATTGTTGTGAAAAACAGGTCTCCCGACTCACTGTTTTTTGGGAGGTTGCGGTGTTCCCTCC
>URBJ01000071.1 GCA_900546005.1 uncultured Alistipes sp.
GAAACTCAAATGCAGATCGCTGGTCTGGTGCTTACTCCAACGGGCAATCTTGTTTTTGACCGGTTTTCCATCTTTCCATACGGTCACTCCATTGATCTTGACCTCGCGGACTCCCTCCTTTGGAGTTCCGATCACCCCTTCGTATGCCGAAGGAATATCGGCATTCAGTACGAAAATGTTGTTCGTGTTTTCAAACGAGGAGCTCACCTTTCCCGCCGGAGTCTGTACCGAGGCACTGGCCGACTTCAATCCTGCCGGATCGGGCAATATACCAATCACATTGTAAGCAACTTCCATCGGTCGGATACCGCATATACTCTGATAGGCAACCGTCATTCCGCCACCGCTCCACGCATGGTTGACACTACCGCCACCGAACCCTTCCGAACCGATGCCCCATCCCTCGAACAGCGTCGTGAAATAGTCGTTCATCACCATGTTCGAGAAACGGCGGTTGTGACGCTGGAAGCCCTCTTCGCCATAGCCCATCTCCATCATCGCTTGAAATACATACTTCTCCATATAGGGACTTGCGTGCTCCTGCGTCCGGAACACTTCGAGAATCGCCGGATATTTATCCTTGTCGGCCAATCCCGAAACAACAGCCAACGCATGGATCCGATCGTCGGTCAGCTTCTTGTACTCCGGATCGCGATACTCCTTCCCGTTCCAGAAATGGCTGTTGAAAGCCTGCTTCAAAGCAGCCATCTCTTCAGCGTATGCACGTGCATCAGCCTTATGGCCCAACACGCGGGCTGCATTGTGCATTCCTTTGATCATCAGATAATACCAGCAATTCTGCAACGGAACGATATCGATGTTGTCGCCCCAGTCACCCCAGTTCCAGCCGCCTTCACGCAACAGAACCGTTCCCTTGGGGCCCTTCTTCCACAAACCGATATAGCGTTGTACAGCGGGATAGACATGTGCCAACGTCTCCTTATCACCCGTGTACCAATAGTAGTTCCACAAACCGAAAAAGCCCAAGGAGGCCATGACCTGTCCGGGCAGCTCCTTGTCCCAGTTCGATGAGGGAACCGGCGCATAGATCACACTGTCGGGCTTCTGCCAATCGGCCAGATTGTACAACCACTTGCGTGTCAACTGATCGGAACTGCGCGAAAGCACATACAACGCCTCGCCCGACTCATTCACCACGTCTCCGGTCCACTGCGAACGCTCGCGATCGGGACAGTCCATATAGGTGTCGCGCATGGTCAGATAAAGCGTTCGTTCGGCCTTTTTGATGAACCGGTTGAACAGCGGATCGGAACACTCGAACGTTCCGGTAAACTCCGTATCGTATCCCGTCTCGCGGAACTTCAATTCAACGACCTCGGCTCCTTCCGGAATCACGTAGTAAACCCGATGGCCGTTGGTCCAACCCAAATTCTCATACTCCTGCAATCCGTCTCGGGTTATGTACTCACAACGGATATAGTTATCACCTCCGTTATATTTGAGGTAATTGTCGGTAAAGATCTGCACCTTCCCTCCCGCTTCGGCTTTCAACTTGATATAAGGGGTGATCTGTGCATTATATGGCAACGTACAGATGATCGTATCACCACTCACCGTCTGGGCCGGATAGGCTTGCAACTCTCCTACCTTCCACAACGGGATCGGACGCTTTACCAGCTTGTTCCACGGACGACTGCCGGCCGCTCCGTTCTCCACAGCCTGAGGCATATAGGCATCGTTAAAGTCGGGCTGATTCCACGTCAGATACTCCTTGCGGGCATCGTAGCGGATATTCGACTCGGCAAGACGCATATTGGGATCGGGCGGGCTGCACGTTCCGAAGGCCGGATTCGCCTCGCATTTCCACGTATCGTCACTCAAAATATCGAAGGTCACGGTCTGGCAATCAAACAACAGTCCGGCCTTTCTACTATCGTTGTGGGCAAACGACGGCCGCCCGAAGTACCACAACAGTACGGCAATTGTATTCTCTCCCCGTCTCAGATACGGAGCAATTTCCACTTCGTCGTAGTAAGTATCCAACGGATTGGGTCCCCGTTTCAGGCCTCCCTCAAACACGACCAGCTTGCCGTTGAGCCACAACCAATATTTACTATCTGCGGCGATCCGTGCCGTGACGCTCGTCGGGACATTCGGCAGGTTCACGGTCTTTCGATAGTTCAGCCACGTGTTAGGCTTCTCCCGGGTCGTCCCCGAGCTGATCCACGAAGCCTTCCACGCCACCTCCTTATCAATATTCCTGCCCGATAGGGCCGTTCCTCCAAGCACAAGCAACAGCATTAGGCAGGTCAATCTCCATACACTTCTCATAACTAATATTTAGGGTTAAGGTTTGTTCTATTTTTTATCCGATCCGTTATCCTCCGCGCTCGAACCTCTATCCTGAATCTTTTTCACACACTTGGCAACATCCTGTTTCTGCGCATTCTGCTCGATCACAAACTCGACCGAATCGCCCACCGCCAAATCATAGAAGTCGCCTATGACATCCTGACTATGGAAAAACAAGTTGTTGTTCGGATAGCGGATAAAACCGAAACCATTCTTCAGCGACAGGATCTCACTGACCTGCCGGGAGGGCTCATTTTGCACGGAACGATTGTTGTCTCCCGGAACAAACAGATCGCAAATCAACGGATTGTGCTGTTCGAGTCCACACTCGATCACCTCATGCATACCCACCGGATAGGCAGCCATAGTCAACAATTCATGAGAAGTTTTTGTGGTCATATGCACGCCTTCGTCATTCGTGTACTCGAACTCCCAGCTCAACAACATCACTCGAACACCGTATGCTTGCAATTTACGTAGCAACGGGACATAATCGGTATCCGCCACGATCAGGACCACGGTATCGAACCGTTGCATCATCACCAGCTCGAACACTTCCAACGAAAGCCATACATCGATTCCCCGTTCCTCGCGTTTGCCTTGCAGATTGCGCAACGGCAGATAGTGAGCATGAACCCCTTCTGCCATCAAGATATCATCGAATACCCGGTCATTGTAGAGCTGATTGCCCCGCTGTGCTGCCTCTGCCGCATTCAGTCGACCCCGAAAATAATGAGCCTCGGTAATCTGACACCACATCGGATCGATATGTTCCTCCTCGGCAACACGCCGGAGAATAAATTGATGAAGGCCCGATACTGAAAGCCTTCTCTTTACAGGATGGATATAATTATAATAATTCGAAGCGTGAAGCAGAAAATTTCCGTCATAAAACACGCCAATTCTATGCGATTTCATCCAATCTTAAAATAAATAATTAAACCTAAAAAACAAAACTAACTCCTATCGCTTTCCGCCGATCCGGGTAGACGAAAAGTTTTCAAAGGTACACATAATTTCCCGGAAAAGCAACCAACCCTTGCTCCACCCCCTTCAATGATAACGGAACCGAATGATTATTTATTTTTTTCAAAAATTGCAGGTTGACGCTCTTTGTAATCCGAAGCATAAAACTTATCTTTGTCTTTGGGAAATTTATCTCCATGGCTCTCGGCGCTTTTCCTGTACACACCCTACGAGAAAAAACGCGACGCCGTGATTGAACTTGCATAAAAAAGACTTTTCATGAAAAATATCCAACATCTGATCGCCGACACGGATCGCATTCGGCAGATTTTTGAACAGTGGAGTGAAAACCAAAACATTCCGGCCATAGAACGGGATATCGTTCTCGACAAATTGAGACACCTATACGAAATCCTGCTTTCGGAAACCGTCATCGACTTCGCCGACCCTGCTCCGAGCCAAAACGTGTGTCCGGCACCTTCGGTTACCGAACAGGAAAAGACAGAACAGACCGCTGAGCCTGCTGCTGCGGCTCCGACACCATCCGGTCTCACGACGGAAGGTTCCGTTGCCGTCAGCCACGAAAGCACCTCCGCCCCTGCCCCTAACACCGTTTCCGAAACGATCTTGGGCTCGGTATCCCACGAAGAGCACAAAGAGCCAAGCGAACCCGATACGGAGATGGAGCCCAGACTGTTCGAAGAGGATCAGATGCCCCGTCCGAAAGTAGACAAACAGGTCATCCTGTCACTATACGGCGATGACCCCACTCCGGCCAAACCCGTTTCGTTCAATCGGCCGGCCGACCCGGCTCAACCCCACTTCCGGCAACCAGCCGCACCGATTCCAACGGCACCTCAGATGCGTCCGACGGAACCAGCTCCCGCAGCTGAAACAGCTCCTACACATACCCCTACGGAGATGGGGTCGACTCCGTCCAAAAAAGTGTTCGGGGAGGTGATGTCCGAAAACAGCAGCATCCCGATGAACGAAGCGCTCGGAAAACAAAACAACCATACCGATGTAGCAACCAAGCTGCAAGCCAAAAGCATCAACGGCGATCTCCGCCAGCATATCGGAATTAACGATCGTTTCATGATCATCCGCAATCTTTTCGGCGGCAATGCCGAGGCTTTCAACGCAACGATGGCCCAGCTCAATACGTTTACCGATTTAGACGATGCCCTGCTCTATATTCAGGACCATTACAGCTGGAACCCCGATGACGAAAGCGTCAAAATGATCATCGACCTGCTCGAAAGAAAATTGGGCTAACCGTCTGCATTATGGCCAAACTGTTTATCGTACCGACTCCGATCGGCAATCTGGACGACATTACGCTGAGGGCCGTAAAAACGCTTGGCGCCGCAGATGTCGTTCTGGCCGAAGATACCCGAACCACTCAGGTGTTGCTCAAACATCTGGGCCTCGAGAAAAAGTTATGGAGCCACCACAAATTCAACGAACATGCCGCGGTCGAAGCCGTAGCCCAGACGATCGAGGGAGGTGAGAATATCGCATTGGTTTCAGATGCGGGGACGCCCGGAATCTCCGACCCCGGATTTCTGTTGGTCCGGACCTGCATCGAACACGGCATCGAAGTGGAGACCCTGCCCGGCGCCACCGCATTCGTTCCGGCACTGGTCAATAGCGGACTCCCTTGTGATCGCTTCTGTTTCGAAGGCTTTCTGCCACACAAAAAGGGACGTACCAAAAAGCTGCAAAAATTGGCCACCGAAGAGCGGACATTGATTTTTTATGAATCACCCTACCGCTTGGTAAAGACGCTCGCACAGCTCGCCGAGACTTTCGGTCCCAACAGACGGGCTTCCGTGTCCCGCGAACTGACGAAAAAATTCGAGGAGACCCGTCGGGGTACACTCGAAGAGCTAACCGAATATTTTACCGAGAACGAACCTAAAGGGGAGATCGTTCTGGTCGTTGCCGGATATGCCACTGAGGGCATTCCGGCAGATGAAACCGACAAAGACAAAGAGGAGTAGAGAAATGATGGATTACAGAGAGATATGTCTGAATGTATGTGACCTTGCCCGACGGGCAGGCGCCTATATTGCGGAACAACACAAAACGTTCACCTACGATCGGGTGGAATACAAAGGAGCCCAGAATCTGGTCTCGTATGTCGACAAGCAGACCGAAAAGATGATCGTCGAGCATCTGAAAGAGTTGACCCCGGAGGCCGGATTCATTACGGAAGAGGGGACCGAATCGCAAGCCGACGAGAAGCAGTCGCTAAAATGGATTATCGATCCGCTGGACGGTACGACCAACTTCGTTCATGGATTTTCGCCCTACTGCGTCAGCATTGCCCTGCAAGCCGACGGTCAGTTGGTACTCGGCGTCATCTATGAAGTCACCCGGGACGAACTGTTTTATGCATGGCGCGGATCGTATGCCTACCTCAACGGAATCAGAATACAGGTATCGAAGGCCACAAAACTCGAAAACTCCCTGATCGCATTCGGCTTCTCCTACGAACTGCTCTCAAAAGAGAGCGGATTTATCGACAGTCTGATCGAGTTGCAAAACACGACGAACGGCATCCGTCGCGTCGGATCGGCAGCTGCCGATCTGGCCTACTTAGCCTGCGGACGCTGCGACGCATTTTTTCACGCCAAACTGTCGCCGTGGGATGTCGCAGCCGGAACCCTGATCGCCCAACAGGCCGGAGCCCGGGTCACGGACTACTCGGGCGGAAACAACTACCTCTTCGGACGCCAAATCATCGCCTGTACGCCGGCTGTATACGACGAATTCCGATCTAAAATCCGATGAAATGACTTTTTCGACCAAAATACAATATCTTCTGTTAATGGGCTCATGCAAGGTCATCGGCCTGTTACCCGACTGTATATTGTATCATACGCTCGGCCCGCTGATCTACTTTGTGCTCTACAAGGTCGTACGCTACCGGCGATCGGTCGTCCGTACAAACCTGAGCAACTCTTTCCCCGAAAAGACAACCGACGAATTAAGGCATATCGAGCGACGTTTCTATCGTCACTTGGCCGAAGTGTTCGTCGATACGATCAAGCTGGCGACTATCTCGAGAAAAGAGATCCTCGACAGAATGGTCTACCGTGACGTAGACAAGATGGAGGAAGCCATGCAGGGACAAAGCTGGATATCGGCCATGTCTCACTATGGATCGTGGGAGTTGACCACCAACTACATCTGCCACACCGACCACCGGATTTTGGCCGTGTACAGGCCGCTGCACAGTCCGGCGTTCGACCTTTTCTACCAAAAGGTGAGAGCTCGTTTCGGAACTCGTCCCGTGCCGATGAACAACATCCTTCAGGAGACACTGAAATCGCAACGTGTCGATGGAAAACCCGTAATCGTTGCTCTGATCGCCGACCAGACTCCCCCGTGGCACGAAATCAAACATTGGTATCGCTTCCTCGGTCAGGATACGCCGTTCTTTTCGGGAATGGAGAAGATGGCCCTGCGGCTGAAAATGCCAATCCACTTCATGCATATCCGCAAGGTGGCTCCGCGACACTATGAAGCTGAATTCTTGCCGATATACGACGGAGTCGAACCGGTTGCCGAACACGAGATCACCGAGCGGTATATTGCCCGTTTGGAAACGATGATTCGGGAGAGTCCGGAGTTGTGGATGTGGTCGCACCGTCGGTGGAAACACAAGAAACCCGCTGACTACGACATCACGCATGCCCGATAAGCAAAACTTGAATCGATGAAACAGACAAAGATCGTCATACTGAACTGGAACGGATGCAAACACCTCGAGCGTTTTCTGCCAACGTTAGTCGAAAATACTCCGGAGGCCGGGATCGTCGTCGCCGACAACGGATCAACGGACGACTCTTTGGATTTTGTCAGGAGCCGATTCCCTCAGGTTGAGATCGTCACGATGGAGAAAAATTACGGCTATGCCGGTGGCTACAACCGGGCATTGGAACAGGTCAAGGCCGACTATTTTCTGCTGCTCAATTCGGATGTCGAAGTTCCTGCCGGCTGGATCGTTCCGCTGATCGAAACTTTAGACACCCATCCCGAAGTGGCTGCCGTCTCTCCAAAAATCAGATCCTTCTCCGAACCTGCACGATTCGAATATGCAGGTGCCGCCGGCGGATTCATAGATTGCTTGGGGTATCCGTTTTGCCGGGGCCGGATTCTGGATTCGATCGAAATGGATGAAGGGCAATACGACGATGCTCGAGATGTTTTCTGGGCATCGGGGGCCTGCATGTTGGTCCGTAGCGAGGTATTCCGAAAACTGGGCGGATTCGATGCCGACTTTTTCGCCCACATGGAGGAGATCGACTTCTGCTGGAGAGCCCAGCTGGCCGGGTACAAAATCCGGATCGACCCCCGCAGCATGGTTTTTCACGTCGGAGGAGGAACCCTTCCGAACGACAATCCGCAGAAGATCTACCTCAACTTCCGCAACAACCTCTGCATGCTATTCAAGAATCTGTCCCCATGCACCTTTTGGCCCGTATTGTTCACACGCATGGTCATGGACGGTGCAGCAGCTGTTGTTTTTCTGCTTCAAGGTAAACCCGCATTTTTCAAAAAGGTTTTTCGGGCCCACCTCGATTTTCACAAACAACGGAAATCACTCCATCAAAAAAGACGAATCATTCAGCAACAACGCATCGCCCGACCCCACGGAATTTTCCGAGGCAGCATTGTTCTGTGCCATGCTCTCGGCCGTAACAGGTTCGGTCACATGATGTAACCGTAAGATCATAGCTGCCTAAGAACACACTCTTCGCGCCCTCTTACGCTTCCCCATTCTGCTCAAAAAGCGGATTTAGCAGCTATTTCCCGTCTTGGTTTGCACTCCTTTCCAACGACAGCCAACTCCGGTCCAACTGGTCGAAGCTTTGAATAACCGTCGAAACACACGGCAGCGAGTGAAGCGTTTCGCTGTCGACCGCACCCGAATCCATTGCGACGATACACCCCGCACCGGCTCTGCGTGCCGACTCGATTCCCGAACGGGCATCCTCGACCACAATACACCGTTCCGGTGACAACCCGATCTTTGCAGCCGCCTTCAAATAGATATCCGGATGCGGCTTACCCGGATGGGTACCGTCGTCATATACGATCGCTGCCGGATCGAACCATCGGTCCAGACCGAAGTGTTCCCGAAAGAAGCGGACGTTGACAATCTCCGATGCCGTTGCAATCGTATGCGGAACTCCATGTGCACAGAGCCAGTCCAACAACGATGCAGCTCCCGGAGCCAAATGGAAATGCTCCCGATCCTTCAGACACAACTCCCGATAGATCTCTTCCTTTTCAGCCATCAGCTTCACTTCCTCTTCATGTGAAATGCTTCTGCCCAACAGATACTCGAAGATCGACTTTCCGCTGCATCCGTGCATCCGCTCTCGCATCTCCTGCTTCGTAAATTCGCGTCCTCGAGTCCGCAACGAGATCACACGCCACGCCTCCTCCTGTTTATCCGAATCGAAAAACAGAGTTCCGTTAAAATCAAAGATTATTCCGTCGTATCGTTTCATATCCATTATCGTTTGTATCGGATCGTCTCGGTCGTCCGGTTACCCTTACCGTCAATTTCAGCGTATGCACGACTCCCCTGTCCCAACGCGTGTCGTCGAAATAGTGCGTCAACGTCGCACTCTTCGGATCGTACTCGAACAGAGCCCACTCCCCGTCGATCGTCGCCGAATAGGAAGCTACCCCAGAAAAGTCGTCCGAAATTTTAACCGACATGCTACGCCTGCTCGAAAAATCATCGTTATCCTTGAATTTCGGTGTAATACGGGGCGCTACTGTATCGACTGCAATATAAAACGTACCGAAACTGCGGGTCTTGGTCGTTACCTTTCCCTCCTTCCACGCTCCTCCGGCCGAGCTGCGGTGTCCGTTTGCCGAAACACTTCCTACCAAAGCCTTGTCGCGCAGATACTCCGGGAGCTCCGACGCATCGATCTGCACGGTCATCGACCCGTACACCGGCACATCAGCCGTATGAACGACATACAACGGAGAATAGGCATAGGAGGGACGTGCTTTGGTTGAAAGGTCAAGCAGAATCGATTCGAAAAGCGCCTTTTGCGGAATGGTCAGCGAGAGACCGCCCTCATCATACCGAAAATCCTCAGACCACTTGACGGGAATTCCCTGTGGGCGCTCCTTGCGCGGTTGCAAACCCCAAACGACCGGGACAACCAGTGTCGAGGAGTTGCCGCAATCGTCATACATCACCACCTCGACCCGGTGCGTTTCCCGATCTGCGAGGGTCAACACTCCGTTCAATCCACGACCGTAAAGCGGCAACCGGTTGTGCGGTCCCCGATAAAGTTTGTATACTCCATTCCGTGTTTTCCGGGACTGGGGGTAGAGCGCTGCCGCATAACAATAGCGTCCTACATCGAAAGGAACCCGGTCGACCTCCATCGAGAAGGCCTCCTCTCCGTCATAGAGCACATCAAACGTGTAGATCCCCATCGGATTGGCCGTTCCGTTTTTCTTCTCCGCTGCCTCTACGGCAAAGTATCCGTTGCGCGAAACCCGCAAAGCCGAAGTATCCTGAATCATATAGACTCCGGTCGCCGCATCGCGACGGACCGTCCGCTTCTGACGCATCGTATGCACCGGAACGCCCTGCACCGTATCGATCTCTATGTAGTACAACACGACCGGTCGTGGCGGGATCGAGTCGTTGACCTCGAGAATGCCCCGGGCCAATATGTTCAGCGGACGCTGCGAAGCGGTTTCGCGGACCTCGAGGTGCAGGTGCGGGCCTCCGGACGAACCTCTGTTACCGGATACGGCAATCTGCTCTCCCCGTTGATAATGAAACATTCCCGCCGGAGGTGTCACATCGACCGCAAACGAACGGCGAGCATACTGTATCTCATGAATATAATCCTCGATTTCATCGGTAAAACGTTCCAAGTGGCCATACACACTCGTCGTGCCATCGGGATGATCCATATAAAGCGCCTTCCCGAACCCGGATGGAGACACGGCAATCCGCGCAACGGTCCCGTCTGCAATGGCATAGATCGGCTTACCGATCACCCCTTGGGTCTTGATATCGATTCCGGAGTGGAAATGGTTTCCCCGCAGCTCGCCATAATTGGCCGACAACAGCATCGGAAACCGAACCGGCGAAGAGACCGCAACCTCTGGTCCTAACGGTTCGGCCTGCTGGGAATACTGCGCTGCGGCCGCTCCTGCACTACAACACAGCATCGCCGCAACCCAACATAACGTCAACTTTCGATTCATCTTCACAAGTCTCTTATCTTTTTCTTTTTTAATTTTCTGTAATTTCACCTCTCTCTTTCATCAGACGTTCCACAACCTCGAGCACCATATCCGTATCGAATCCCAAACCGGCTCCAAAACGTACCAGTTTTCCCCGTAAATCATACGCGTCTCGAGCTCGTGTTCTGTTCATTTTCATCTGCAACCGACGCTCCAACTTCTCGCGCATCGAAGCTCCGTCCACTTGTTCGAGTGCCTCCTCAACAATCGATTCGTCGATCCGTTTGGCCCGAAGCGCCGCCCGGATCTTGTACCGTCCCCAACCGCTGAACCGCACCTTCTCCCGCACGTAAGCCTCCGCATATCGCCGATTGTCTACAAAACGCTCCCGCACAAGTGTATCCACAATCCGTTGTCGCTCCCCCTCAGCAACGCCCCATCGTTCGAGCAGGCGCCTCACATCGAACTCCGACCGCTCAGCCTTGACGCAAAGGTTCATCAGCGATCGGAGCGCCTGCTCCGGTGTTTTTTCTCTTTTATTTATCGCCATACCGCCTCCGCCATCCGCTGTTTCCCGAACATATCATCATGCACCGCTACTTCCGAATAGCCCGACTGTTCCAACAGCGAGGCTACCTCACTGCCGTAACGTTCATTCAACTCGAACCAAAGCATGCCACCCGGATTCAATGAGCGGCACCCATACCCGGCAATCGCACGATAGAAGACGAGCGGATCGTCATCCGGAACAAACAGGGCCCGATGGGGTTCATACCGCAACACGTTGGGTCGCATTTCGTCCCTTTCCTGCAAAGTTACATACGGAGGGTTGCTCACGATCAGGTCAAAATGTCCCGATGGGCCCTCCTGCAACATATCGCACCGGACAAAATCGACCAAAACCCGATGCCTGCGGGCATTCTCCCGCGCAACCTCGAGAGCCGACTCCGAAACATCGACAGCCACGACCTTCGCCTGTTTCATTTCAGCAGCCAACGTTACAGCAATGCAGCCACTTCCTGTCCCCACGTCCAACACCCGAAGTCCTGAACGCCCTCTGCATCGATCGGTAATCATCCGGACAAGCTCTTCCGTCTCGGGACGCGGAATCAGCACTCCCTCCCGAACCGCAAACTTCCGATCCAAAAACCATGCGAACCCGGTGATGTACTGCGCCGGACAATGGTCGCGAATCGCCGCCAGAATCTGGGGCAGCTCCTCGTAGTCGGGACACGGAGCCGCCGGCTCTACAATCACGTCGGTGAAGCG
>URBJ01000072.1 GCA_900546005.1 uncultured Alistipes sp.
ACTTCCTGCAACTCAAACCGGAGAAATAGACTTTGCCTTTATGTCTTCCTTTATGAAAGAGATTGAACAAGACATCCTCAAAACTACGTTGAAAACCTTTAAGGATAGGATGAGTGTTAATAAATGTAAAATAGGGGGGGGGTAATTTGGAAACACTTCCTCATTCGTGACTTATTCCCTATTCTTGTACCAGGCAAGTCGAAAGGGCTTAATCATATCGAAAAAGTTGAAAACGGCATTAGTTATCTTGGAGCAACCAATCAGAACAATGGAGTGCTTTGCTTTGTTACAGCTAATAAAGATTTGGTACAAAAAGGAAATTGTATAGCTTTTATCCGAAACGGAGAAGGTTCTATGGGATATTCAGTTTATAAAGCAGAAGATTTTATAGCGACTTCGGATATGACATTGGGGTACAATGAGAATCTTAATAAATATATTGGTACGTTTATCACTACTGTAGCAGACCGCATAAGGGGAAAATACAATTTTGGTTACAAAAGAAGTGCTACACGTTTAGCAAAAGAGGTTCTTACTCTTCCTGTGGATGAAAACGGCAATCCTTATTGGGAATATATGGAGAATTATATGCGACGTATTGAAAACGAACAGATATTTAACTACTTCAAGACTTTAGGACTTACTTTATAAGCGAGACCAATGGGAGAATAGTAAAAAGGCAGTATACCTCAACGTCTACTATTTCCCATTGATATTGTTTATAATTCCATACCCTTACCCTTTTTGAGTGGTGCAACTGTTCTGCGTACGGAAGAAAACAATTTATTAAATTGTTCTTTGAACCACTCTCCAATAGTTTTTCCTTCGATACAAAGTACAAGTTTTGACTTGTCTTTCGGGTCTTTTACAACTTGGAAACCTGCGTTTTCTGTCTTGAACTTTCGTTTATGTTCCTCCGAATAGAGTTCGCCTTCGTAGAACAGCGGCTTTCCGCTGATGAGCGTGGCGGTCTGTCTTTCGTTGAAACCGACTTTGAGGCAGAACTTCTCCATGTACACCAACTCTTGGAACAGCGGGAACCACTTCTTGGCTTTCTGGATGATTGATTTCAGGAATGACACTTCTTCTTGGTGTACCGCTTCTTTATCTGCCATCTCCCTGCGGTGCTTGACTTGCAATTCCATAAGTTGGCGGTTGTGTTCCTCCTGCTGCCGCTGCATCTGCTGTTGCAACAACTTGATGCTCTCATCACGGGCGGCGACCTCGCCTTGCAGGGTGCGGTTGTTGGCTTCCAGCTCTTTCAATTTACCACTGCCCAAAAGAGAACCGACCTTTGCCACGAATGCGGTTTTCGCTTCCGTCTTGGCAGCTTCCAGTTTCTCCGACTTGACTTCCTGCCTTACCTCGTCAAGCTGTTGCTCTGCCTGTTGCTGCTCTGTCTGTAACTGTTGCACATTGGCTTCAAGTTCACCCGTCTGCCGTATCAAATCACGGTAGTATTGGGCTGTTGTCGTATGCCGTGCTTCCGAGCCACGTACGCCACGTTGCAAGCCATATTTCTCCATTGCTTTTGCATAACTATCGTGATATGTTACCAGCTTCTCACGTGTCAATACATCGTCAGCACACAGACGCACGGTATTGGCTTTCTTGCGGTAGGAGCGTTTACCTTCCGTCTGCTTTTTCTTGGCTTTCCTGCGCTCTCCTGTTACTATCGGTACAACAGTGGCATGAATGTGCGGTGTGTGCTCATCCATGTGCAGGACTGCCGAAACGGTATTTTCCTTGCCGAAGGTATAGTGCAGCCATTGCAGGTTGTCATCACACCATTCGTCAAGTCTGCCCTCGTCCTGTATTTTCATCATATCCTCGTGCGTACCCGAAAGTACGATTCTAATTGCCCGCACTTGGTCTGGAGTTATCTTCCGCTTGATGCCAGCCGTGCGGATGCGGTGGCTTATCGCTTCGGTACGGTTGGACACTCCATCGGGAAACTCCACCAGTTCACGGTTGAGATGTGTACGTGTAGGGTCTGCGTTCTTGGGTATAATCTTACGTTCTATGTGGTCGGATGCGCCCGTGTCAGCCGAGCCTTTCGCTTTGTTGATTTGAATGCTTATATATCCCATGCTTGTTTTTCGTTTTCAGGTTTGACAATTTGGTTTGTTGGTTTCCGTCCGCTGCGGTCATGCCGCATGGCAAACGGGGGTGTCCAGAGGGGTGTAACCCCGTTGGCTCATTGGGGCATTTTTAGCTGTGCTTGCACTGCGTAAAGAAAATGCCCTAATGAGCTATGGCTTTTCTGTTTCCAAAAGCCTGTGAGAGTACCAGCGGTATAGGCAGACCTTTTCTTTTCATTGATATGATACGCCTTCCCTTGTCGGCTGGTCGGACAGCAGGTAGGTCGGATGTCCGACCTGCCTGCGGATAGTGGCATTTCCTTCCGTCCGTTTGTTCGACAGACTTGTTGGCGGATGAAAATCCGATGAATTGATGATTTAATGGTATAATGTACTGACAGCCAGAATGATATACATTCGTCATCGTTTCATCAAACCGCTCGCCCAAAGAAAAGTGATGTAGAGTGCGGTATGTCCTTTCTTTTTTCATCAGCCCGATTCTCTTGTTGAAAGGTTGATGAAGACGTAAGTTGCTGTTTCTCTTTATGTTTATATATACTTTCATCATCTCATCAAAATATCAGAATTTTTCCAGCTGTGTTTTGTTTATCGTGTAGTAACGTCCTATTCCCCTTATAGGTGAATAATGACAATCCCGATTTACAATCCTGTAGAGAGTTGTACCTACGCAAATGATTTTTTTCTTCATGTTCTTGATACAGATTTTAGTGCTGCCTACATTCTGTCGGCAACGGGTTAAACATGGTTGCAAAGCTACGGAAGTGTCGGTAAAATCTTGATACGCAAATCTATGCGGAACGGCGCAAAATAGGTCATGCCAAAAGAAAATGCAGTATAAACGGGTGGCTCTTTCAGGTAAAAGGAGATAAAAAAGCCCGAAGTCGTGGAATATGCACGTCTTCGGGGACTGGTTGTTGCAGATAATTACAGATTGACTGACGTACTGATTTACAGATTCAATGACTTCATGTCGTCACTACGTCAGATTAAACCGTTAATCATCAAATGGCTGAACATTAAAAGTTCATGCTAACATTCATACGGCATCCTGTTATTCATTGATACCAGCAGGACTTGTTCCTTTTTTCGCCGGCACAATCTTTCCAGCAGGACATTGCGAATCATTGCGGTACTTGACGTGTCAATACGGAAAGCGAGTGCCACCACCATCGGCAGGGCATACATGTCCGCATAATAGCCGTTGGGCAGCTTGATACGTTTTTCTGCTTCAAGAGGATTCAAAACTCCACACTTGTACACGGCACGGATGGCGGCACGGAGCGTCGGGGCGATTACCCCGAACAGTTCCACCAGCTCCATTTCATTCATCCATATATTACCTGTATCGGATGGTATGGTAATTCTACCATAGCTGTCCGTTGTGATTATTTCCCGTTTCATATCCCTGCCATTTTCACGTTTCCGAATGATTTGCTCAGTTTGTCGCTCAGCATCGTGAGGTCATTATCCAATTTCTGTACGGTTATCTTCGCATAGATTTGCGTGGTCTCAATGTTCGTATGCCCCAAAATACGGCTGACGCTCTCGATTGGCATCCCTTTGCTGAGAGCCAGGGTCGCAAACCCGTGCCTTGAGCAATGAAAGCTGATTTTCTTGGTGATACCGCATTCCTTTATCATTTTTCCCATACGCTTGCATATTGACCAATAGTTGAGATTGGGAAATACAAGATTGTTTTCCTGAAAAGCCTTGTAACGCTCGATTATCTGCAAAGGAATATCCAGCAGCTTCACCTGAAAAGGCACACCCGTTTTGTGCCGTTTGGAAATAATCCATTTCTCATCGTTCACTTCCACAATCTGGTCGTTGCTTAATTCCTTTATGTCCACGAATGAGAGGGCGGTAAAACTGGCGAAAACAAAAATATCACGGAGATAGGAGTTCTTG
This sequence comes from uncultured Alistipes sp., assembly GCA_900546005.1. Taxonomy (GTDB): domain Bacteria; phylum Bacteroidota; class Bacteroidia; order Bacteroidales; family Rikenellaceae; genus Alistipes_A; species Alistipes_A pullicola. The sequence goes on from URBJ01000072.1 coordinate 4,011, forward strand.
GGGTCTTTGAACTGAAATTCCATCAATGTTTTCAGCTCATTCTCCGTCAGATATTCACGCTCTTTCGTGTTCGGGCTTATATGAAACTGGGCAAACGGATTTCTCGGTATATGTCCGTTGAAATGCGCCCGCATCACCACACCTTTCAGCCACATGCAGTTTTCCCATATCGAACCGTTGTGAAGTCCGGCTTCGTTGGACAGGAACACGGCGAACTCCTTGATGAAGTCGGGCGTAAGTTCAGGCATGGAGATGTCGTTCCGCTTGTAATGTGACCTGATGAATGCCGCCACATGGTTTCTTGCCCGTACCCTTGCCATATAGGTAGCCCTGACCCTGTCTTTTCCGACACGCTTCTTGAACACTTCATTTTCCTTGTCGAAAGCACCGAGCAACGTTTCATACTCACCGCCCAATCCCTGATAGGCATTGCGTACCATTTCTGCCGTTACATACGCTTCACGGTCGGATATACGCTGGTAATGCTTGATGATTTGAGCCTTGATGTTGTCAAGCGCAAGATTGGTTTCCCTCGCTTCCATACTCTTGCCCTTTGCCTTGTTCCCTTTGGCATCCCAAAGCTCTTTCGGGATAGTCCGCTTGCAGCTGAACTGTGCTACCGTTCCGTTGATTGTAACTCGTCCCATGATGGGGACAATTCCGTTCTTTTCCTTACTGCCGTTCACGTAGAACAGCACCTTGAATGTGCTTCTTGCCATACTCGTTTCTTTTTGGTTGCAAAACTATAAATCAACGAGTTACCTATTGATAAGCAAAGCTGCGCAGAACGCCGCAAAATGAAACAGGGACTGTTAAATCTGCACTTTCATCGGGTAATGATTAGGAAACCGTTCTTTTGCTTTAATCTGCTTTAAGACGGTTTTCAATTGTCTGCCCAACTTCTGCGTTTTTCTTCTAACTCCCTAATTATCAAATCCTGTTGCGTTAATCTGCTGCAATTCGGCGGATATTCCAGAGATTTTTTGTATGTTTGTTGACGGATAATAAAAAACAGATCGAAAAGTGGCGACGTCCGGCAATGTTTTGGTTCGTGTGTATCGTTTCTACCGAGACGGATTTCGCGAGATGTCCTCATTGGGGCGTACCTTGTGGATCGTTATCCTGATCAAACTGTTTATTATCTTTTTCGTGCTGAAGCTCTTCTTCTTTCCGAATGCAATGGGGCATCTCGATACCGAACAGCAAAAGAGCGAGTACGTAATGGATCAGCTACTAAATACTAATCGATAGATGTTATGATTCTTTCTGCAAACGATCTGATGGGGATGGTCGATTGGTCGCGAGCCCAATTCGCCATGACGGCCATCTACCACTGGCTGTTCGTACCCCTGACTCTGGGCCTCGGTTTCATCTGTGCGATCATGGAGACGATCTATTACCGCACGGGCGATCCCTTCTGGAAACGGACGGTGAAGTTCTGGATGCGCATATTCGGAATCAACTTTGCGATCGGTGTCGCAACGGGTCTGATTCTGGAGTTTGAGTTCGGTACCAACTGGTCCAATTACTCCTATTTTGTGGGCGATATCTTCGGGGCCCCGTTGGCTATTGAAGGGATAATGGCCTTTTTCCTCGAAAGTACCTTTTTTGCGGTCATGTTTTTCGGGTGGAATCGCGTGTCACGAGGCTTCCATCTCGCCTCCACATGGCTTACGGCCATCGGAGCCAATCTCTCTGCATTGTGGATCCTGGTGGCTAACGCGTGGATGCAGTATCCGGTAGGAACGACCTTCAACCCCGATACGGCCCGGCACGAGATGACCTCTTTCTGGGATGTGCTGTTCTCTCCGGTTGCAATCAATAAGTTTTTCCACACGGTGACTTCGGGCTTTGTGCTGGCTTCCGTAGTGGTGATCGGCATCAGTGCATGGTATCTGCTGAAAAAGCGGGAGAAGCAGATGGCCCGGAAAAGTATCGTGATCGCTTCCATATTCGGACTTTGCAGTTCGGTGTTGTTGGCGTCGACGGGAGACGGATCAGCCGTACAGGTAGCCAAGACCCAGCCGATGAAACTGGCCGCCATGGAGGCTCTTTATAAAGGAGAAAAGGAGGCCGGATTGGTTGTTTTTGGTGTGTTGCGTCCCGAGGTGGGTGAAAACTTTCTGTTCGAGAAGAACGACGATGCGTTTTACTTCAAGGTGGAGATTCCCAAACTGCTATCCTTAATGAGTTTCCGAAATGCGGAGGCTTTTGTTCCCGGGATCAACGATCTTGTGTTTGGTAATCCCGAACAACAGATCATCCCCATAGAGGGGAAGATGGGGCTTGCACGTGAGGCACTGAATTACATGGAAGAGTATCGGAGTGCCAAAGCATCGGGGGATGCCGTCACACAGGCCTATTACAACGATTTGTTCGATCCGAATAGCTCGGATGGAGAGTATATGCATGACTTCCGTCTGAAGTATCTTGGCTATGCCTATTTGGATAGCCCGATCGAGGCGATTCCCAATATTCCGTTGGTCTTCTATTCCTTCCGCGTGATGGTCGGCCTCGGTCTCTATTTCATTCTGTTCTTTGCGGTGACCTTGATTCTGTCGTTGCGCAAAACGATTGGCAACAGACACTGGTTGTTGCGAGTCATGATCGCATCGATTCCGTTGGTTTATCTCGCTTCGGTTGCGGGTTGGATTGTGGCTGAAGTGGGACGGCAGCCGTGGACGGTTTATGAGATGTTGCCGGCTTCGGCATCCATATCGAATGTGGCCACGGGTTCGATTATGACGACATTCTTCATATTTATCGTGCTGTTTACGGTTCTGTTGATCGCCGAACTGATGATCATGTTCCGCCAGATCAAATTGGGCCCGCAGCCGGCAGAGCTCGAAGCTGCGGCAGATGCTGAAAATAAACTCGAAACGAAAAACTAAACCGAAACGAAATTATGGATACCGTATATATCTTTTTGCAACACTACTGGTGGTTCATTGTATCGCTGTTGGGGGCGTTGCTGGTGTTTCTGCTCTTCGTACAGGGAGGGCAGGGGATGCTCTATGTTATAGGCCGGAGCGATTCGGAGCGAAATCTGATCGTCAATTCGTTGGGCCGGAAGTGGGAATTGACCTTTACGACGCTGGTTACCTTTGGCGGGGCCTTTTTCGCCTCTTTCCCGCTCTTTTACAGTACGAGTTTCGGCGGAGCTTTCTATGTGTGGATGTTGATTCTGTTGGTTTTTGTTCTTCAGGCGGTTGCGTATGAGTACCGGCGGAAGCCTTCGAATCTGTTGGGCGAAAAGACATACAACTGGTTTCTGCTGATCAATGGTGTATTGGGGACATTTTTGCTGGGTACGGCCGTTGCCACACTCTTTACCGGAGCGCCTTTTGTAGTCGACAAGACCAATATCGAGAATTACGAAGGGATCAATACCATATCGCGTTGGGCAACCCATTGGTATGGGCTGGATGCTCTGGCCGATCCCCGCAACATCCTGCTCGGATTGTCCGTACTGTTCTTGTCGCGAGTTTTGGGGTTGCTATACTTTATGAACAACATCGACGATACGGAGATTTTCTCCCGGTCGAGACGCTATCTGAAATGGAATGCAGGACTGTTTCTGCTCTTCTTTTTGCCCTTCCTGTTGCTGCTGATGTTGGCCGATGGAGCGGCAGTAGACCCCGAGTCGGGAGTGATCGCAATTGAGCCCTACAAGTATCTGCATAATCTGTTGGCGATGCCGTTGGTTTTGGTGGTGTTGTTGGTCGGTGTCGTAGGGGTCTTGTGGGGAATCTACATCGGAATTGTCCGTGGCGGGAAGCGTGGAATATGGCCCAGCGGTATCGGGACGGTGCTGACGGTGCTGGCCCTGTTGCTGATGGCCGGATACAACAATACGGCCTATTACCCTTCGACTGCCGATCTGCAAAGTTCGTTGACGATCTACAACAGCTCTTCCAGCAAGTTTACGCTTTACGTCATGGGGCTTGTGTCGCTGGCTATCCCCTTTGTCGTGTGGTATATTGCATACGTATGGCGGGCCATGAACCGGAAGCCGCTTACTAAAAAAGAGATCGAGCAGGACGAACACGCCTATTAACGGTTTCGAGGCCGAGGGATGGTCGGTCGAGTGAGGAGACGATGCGACGGCTGACGGAGGGGGCTGAGGGAGTGCGGTGTGGATACGGTATTGCAACCGGTATCTCTGTCGGCTTTATCCGAAACAGACCGAAAGGTTTTTTTGAGATGTTGAGGTTTTTGTCTCTTGTATCTTAGGAAAGGACCGGAATGGGCGTTGTCCAGTCGGGTGCGGGCATAGGAATGTCGGCATCGCCCAGCATAGGTCATAAAGAGGCTCGATACTCGTTACAAGTTGGTTGAGAAGGTCTGGTTGCATCCGGTCGTGCCGGGAAGATCGGTCTTTGTGCAAAGTCGTGGGCCGTCGACGGGGTGTGGTTCCGCGATCAGTTACGTCTAATTTTGATTGAATGAAAAATCTTGCCAAGTGGATTTTTTGTGCGCTAGCCGCAGCTGTCGTAGGGGAGGCGCAAGCGGCGTACGGACCGAAAGATACGGCTCGGATCCGGGAGCGTGTGGTGTCGGTTGCCGATTTTGGCGCTATTCCCGATGACGGGAAGGACGATACCCGGGCTTTGCGCCGGGCCGCAGAGTATTGCCGTACACATGCCGGTACGACGCTCGTGATGCCTGCCGGGGTGTATCGCCTGCGGGATGCTGAAGCCGAACAACTCGAAGAGGAGGTCCTTTCCGGAAAGATGGGGCCCAATCCCGAAAGCGAGATTTTTAGGCCCTATTACCCTTATGTGCGGGGACTCGATTTTTCGGGCTCGGAGGACGTAACGGTCGATGCACAAGGAGCAGTGCTGCTGTGTGAGGGGTGGATGGAGCCGGTCTCGATCGTCGACAGCCGGAACTTTACGCTGCAGGGCCTGACGATCGACTACCTGCGCAAACCCTTTTCGGAGGGAGTCGTGACCGATGTCGAAGAAGAGTCGTTCACGGTACGGTTTCGTCCGGAACGAAAGATTACGGAGAAGATACCGTTTCCGCGCCTGATGTTGTGGGACGATACGATCAGCGGCATATATCGGGATCCGTTCTATTTTGCCGAAAAGGTGGTTCTGGACGATCATTCGGTACGGTTCAAGGGCCGGCTGCCGGCACGTATGGTGGGTGCGGCGGTAGCGGCTCCTCATTCTTTCCACTTCCGGCCGGCGATTCTGATCCTACGCAGCAAGCAGACCCGGATCGAAGGGGTGACGATCCATTCGCAACCCGGTATGGGTATCGTGGGTTTCGACAGCCGGGACGTGTCGATCGTTCGGCTCTCGGTCACTCCGGCCGACGGATATACCTTTTCGACCAATACGGATGCTACCCATTTTGCCTGCTGCGAAGGGACCGTCTCGTTCGACGGTTGCCTGTTCCGCGGACAGGGCGACGATGCCACCAATGTACACGGCTACTATCACGACATTGCAGCTGTCTCGGGTGATACGGTGACCTTGGAGTTGCGGGCTCCGACCTTTACCCATGCACAGGTACCCGATGTCCCGCGGGTAGGCGATCGCATGGAGGTCGTGCGCATTTCGACACTTGTCCCGGAGGGGGAAGTTGAGGTGACGGATGTTCTTCATCGGGAGGGTACGATCGATGTGAAGGTCCGCGTTCGGGGGACTTTGCCGGAGAATTTTGGAGATTACTACCTGTTCAATATCTCGAAACTACCGCGTTTGGAGTTCCGCCGTTCGATCGTGTGGGGTAATCTGGCCCGGGGGGTGCTCTCCAAGACCCGTGGAGTGTGCATCGAAGACAACGTTTTCCGGGGATGCACCGGGACGGCGATTCACGTGGGAGCGGAGTCGGAGTGGAAAGAGGGAACGCATGCAAAGGATGTAACGATTGCCCGCAACGTAATCATCGATTGCGGATTGGGTGCGGGATGTCAATACGGAGCTTCGGGAATTGCCGTGGTCATCGGGGCTCCCGATACGGAACATACGGTGCTGCACGACGGCATCCGGATCGAAGGGAATACCGTGGTGGGCACACAGGAGAACGAATGCGGCATAGTTGTCCGGAATGCGAATAACGTCATCTTGCGGAACAACCGGATTGAGGGTTGTCGCAGTGCGGTTCAGACCGTCGACACCGAACATTTGTCGATGGAGTAGTCGCGTGGGCTATTTATCGCTTTCCGGAAGTTTTTACGGAGGGGAAAGGAGTGGTGTCGATGGCAGGGGGAAAGTTCCTAATATATCCGATATAGAAGCAGGACGGGTTTTCGTTTCGATTTCGAGTTTCTGGGGAGAAAGATTTATAGACAAAGAGAGAGGGGCGGACATTCGCTCCTCTCTCTTTTTGAATGCATATATTTTTGGGTGTATAGACAGATTTAGAACATATCCGTTTTCCGTGCTTTTGGAGCCTATTTGGTGAGGGTGGCCTCCTTGACAAGCTCTTTCTGTGCATTCTGCACCTTAAAGTTGAGCGACTTGCTTGTGGCACGGATTGAAACCGATGCGTCGTTCGAGTTGATCAGAACCGGGAAACTGCAATCGGACTCTCCGGCCGGAATGTAGTGATAGGCATGCAGGTGTCCGCAAATCATCAGATCGACTCCCGCCTCGTTCAATACAGGGAGAAAGTGTTTTTTGACCTCCAGCGGTCCGTGCCATGTCGTGTTGATCGGGGGAACATGCGTGATGACCACTTTGAACGGCGCCGAACGGAACGCTTCTGTTGCGACCACCTCTTTCAGCCAAGCCACCTGATCGGCCCGGTAGCGGTCGAAATCGGCCAATCCGTAGTATTCGATGTCGCTGTCCGGTTTGTCCTCCCCGCCGTCCAGTACGATAAAAAATACCGGTCCCTGCCGGAAAGCGTAATATGGCTCGTTCGTTGAGGTCGGGAAGTAGTCCAAATAGTGATCGGAGAAGTTGCCTCGCGTTTCATGATTGCCCCGGGCAAAGTAAAACGGGATCTCCGAAGCGAACAATTCGGTCGACTTCCCGAGGAATCCGTTGATCAGCTGTTGTTCGCTGCTCATGTTGTTGACCATATCGCCGTTGAAAAAGACGAAGTCATATCCCCCCTTTTTGACATCAGCAAGCAGGTTTCCCAGCATTTCGCTGTTCTCGTGGATGTCGTTGACGATAACCAGAGCGAGCGAATCCTGATCCGCGCTACGGGTTTTGAACCGGAACGGCAGGTGCCGGAATACATCGGTGCAGATCGTTGTCCCGTAAACCACCTTTGCGGGGTTCATCTCGAGCACCTCTTTCGAACAGACCCGATAGCGGTAAAAAGTACCGGGTTGCAGGTCTCTGATCCGTACGGTATGGAGTTTCCCGACCGTACGTCGTCCGAGTTTTGTCTGAAAGAATTGCGGGCGCTCTTCGGCATAGAAGTGATCGTTGCCGTCGGGAGCGACCTCGACCCAAGAGAGGGCATCGCCCGAAGTGCCCCATATTACGGTAACACCCTCTTCGGTTACATTCTGAAGATAGGGTCCAAAGGTGATTTGGAAAGGAGTTTGAGCTCTGAGCGTAACGGCGGTCAAAAGGACCAGAACAAATAG
>URBJ01000073.1 GCA_900546005.1 uncultured Alistipes sp.
TCCCCTACCTCAAACAATGCCACAAGCAACGCTCTGGGTTCCTCCGCTGCTGTCGTTTGGGGCAACATAACCTTTTTGACCTCAATATAAGGGTGTGCCGACAAAATGCCGACTCCGTACCAGCCTCCGGCAAACGCTATGGTCTTTCCGTAGAGAGGAAACATACCGGTCCGCAACCCCAACTCCGTCGAGAAATCCTTGTCGTGCTGGTGGTTGATTCCATCTCTACGAGTCTGACAATCGACCTCTTGAATCGCGACAAAATCGGGATGTTCCGACCGGATCAGCCCTGCTAACTCTGTGAGCGAGGCCCGTTCACCGAAGCGTAAATTATACGTCATCACCTTCAGCCGCAAGGTGTCCTCACCCCGCACCGTCGAGATGCTGCAAAACACGATCAGCGACAACAAAAACGCCAGACCTCTTTTCATAATTTTGTGCATATAACCGTTTGCAAAGATAACGCATTCATCGAGAAAACACCGCTCTTTTTTATCGGATCCGTTCCGATCTCAAGCTCGTATCGCTCACCTTCCACCCTCCAGCCCTTGTAAACCTCCGTTCGTTTGCTCCTTCTCCTGCCTTTCCGCGACCTGTATCCGACACACTCGCCTACATTCTGTCAATGCCGTCCGCTCTCGGCAGCTTCGCTTCTTCTAAGACAGGCCCGGTCCCAATAACGCGCCATGGATCAAATTTTCAGACTTTATCCGACAACGGTGGACAAAAACAGATTGGCGTGCTCTACTTCTTCAAATATGCCTCCACATCAAAGGGCTCGAAGCTACACCGAAAGGAGACGTACAGCGGATGTCGAGGGTTTCCCTTTGCCGTCAATGCACCGATTTGCAGACGGTTTCCCCGATTGTTTTGCAGTATCCCAAAAATATCTTTTACGCACCCCTTTAAATAGGGCCGAACCCCGACGCCATCGCCCCATGCCGCCCAAATATCGGCATCCGGATACCGCATAACGACCTCTTGCACGTTTTGAAGAGCTCGCTGATGCATTTTTTCGTCCAAACAGGCCGCAAGCCTCTGTTTATCGGTCGCCCGCTCCGAAGACAAATTCAGGATGACCAATCCATCGTATCCGGCCCGTTCGGCAAATCCGATCATTTTCCGCACCGTCGGATCAGGATGCTCCTCGTTCGCCGTGCTCGGATTCAACCCCACGGCAATCAGCGGATGATCACCCGCCAGTTCGAGAACAAACCGGTAACCCCCTTGTGCACATCCTGTCTGAATACAGCGTATCGGTCGATAAATCATTTTTTCACCCAAAACAAAATAAAAGGAGACTGCTTCCTCGGAACGAAAATGAACCTTTAATTCACGATACCGATTCTACCCCTCTTACCCTACTTTTCTCTACTTTTTCACCTATTTCGTAAAAAAAATTCCGCATCCGAAGCTTTTTCTTTTCCTTATTCATCTCCTTGTCGCATTTTCACCCTCGCTCCCCATCACAGACAAAGGGCATGAGGCTGCTCTTTCAACTTCATGCCCTTTTCCACGTCGGGGTACCAGGATTCGAACCTGGGACCCCCTGCTCCCAAAGCAGGTGCGCTAACCGGACTGCGCTACACCCCGTCGGCCCCGACGGAAGATCCGCCGGACGGAGGACAAAGATAATACGTTTTCATCGATTTGCAAAAACAAAGAGAAACAAATCCAACTTATGATGGTCGGTTAAAATAAATTTGGTATCTTTGTCCTGACCGATACATCCTACGAAAATGGAACATTTTGAAGACCAACACGGCAAAGAACACGACAGCGCACTCTCCGTCAATCGGGGCGTTTCGCAACCTCCCGTGGTGAATCCCCACTTCCGCCGGGTAAAACGGCATAGTCTCTCCACCGACGAATACATGAAGGGTATTCTTGAGGGCAACATTACCATCCTTTCGCAAGCCATCACCCTTGTCGAAAGCCTGAGATCCGATCATTATGCTCAGGCTCAGGAGATCATCGAACGTTGCCTGCCCCACTCGGGCCGATCGATCCGGATCGGCATCACGGGAGTTCCGGGCGCCGGAAAGTCGACATTCATCGAGGCAATCGGCAACATGGTGACCCGACTCGGACACAAGCTCTCGGTGCTGGCCATCGACCCGAGTTCGGAGCGCAGCAAGGGCTCAATTCTGGGGGACAAAACCCGAATGGAGACCCTCGTCCACAACCCCGACGTCTTCATCCGGCCCTCACCATCGGCCGGTTCCCTGGGCGGTGTAGCCCGAAAAACCCGAGAGAGCATCATCCTTTGCGAGGCTGCCGGTTTCGACGTGATCTTCATCGAGACCGTAGGTGTCGGGCAATCCGAAACGGCCGTCCATTCGATGGTCGACCTGTTCCTGCTGTTGCAGATCGCCGGAGCCGGCGACGAGCTGCAAGGCATCAAACGGGGCATCATGGAGATGGCGGACATGATCGCGATCAACAAGGCCGACAGCGGCAACGAACGCCGAGCAGAAATCGCCCGCAGCCATTTCGCCAACGCACTGAATCTTTTCCCGATGCCCGATTCGGGTTGGAAACCCAAGGTCTACACCTGTTCGGCGGTCGAAGGTAACGGTCTGCCCGAAATCTGGAACGGCATCGAAGACTTTTTGAAATTCACGAAACAGAACGGATATTACCAACAGAACCGGAACCGCCAATCGAAATACTGGATGTACGAATCGATCAACGAGGCGCTGCGCGAAAGTTTCTACCGAAACGAGCGGATCGAAAACGAAATCGAGCGGTACGAGCAGCTGGTACTTGCCAACCAGAAAAGTTCCTTTGTTGCCGCCAAGGAGCTCTTGACCCTCTATTTCGATTCGATCAAACGATAATTTTCAGCCGGTGCGTCATGAAGTACTGAAGAATGCCCCGGGCGATCAGAAACAGCAGAAAGGCCGCCCACAGAGCATTGTTCCCGATCACCGAGCGGAATCCATAATAGACGGCAAAGAAGAGTGCGGTGGAGAGAAATACCGAGTCGCGCATCACGGCCGTGCGGGTTGCCCCGATCAGAATGCCATCGATCGTAAACGGAATGAACGCGACGAGCGGAATCGCGATCAGCCATCCGACATAGCCTCCGGCTTCGGATAGAATTGCAGGGCTCTCGGTGAAGAGCGAGAGGACAGACCTCCATCCGAAGGCATAGATTCCCGTATAGAGCACCGCCACGACACCGCCCCAGACAAGCAACAGCCGTACGCATCGGTTGAGTGCCTGCACATTATGTGCACCCGTATAGCGACCGGCCAGCGACTCTCCCGCATAGGCAAAACCATCCATCAGATAGGAGAAGAGCGTAAAGAGCTGCATCAGCAACGTATTGACGGCAAGCATCGTATCGCCCATTCCGGAGGATGCGGAGGTGAAAAACGTGTAGACGACAACGATGCACGCAGTACGCAGAAATATGTCGCGATTGATTTTAAAGAAGGCGAGCAGAGCATCCAGCTTCAGACACTCGCGAATCCGGATATACCGCAGAAAACGCCGATAATAAACGCCCCACAAAACGATGGAGAGCACCAAACCGCTGTATTGTGCGACGACAGTTCCCCACGCTACGCCTACGATACCCCATCCCAATCCTAAAGCAAACCAGAGGCAGAAAATCAGATTGACGACATTGACCCCGATCGAAATGTACATCGGGAAGCGCGAATTCTGCATACCGATGTACCAGCCGTGAAAGGCAAACATCGAGATCGTTGCAGGAGCCGCCCAGATCCGGGCATAAAAATAGTCTGCCGCATAGCTCATCGTATGCGGCGTGCCGTCCATCAGCAGAAATACCGCATGCCCTATCGGCCGTTGAAACACCACCAGCAACAGTGCAGCCGCCAGAGCCAAGATCAGGGCCCGCACGAACACGGAAGCGATCTCCGTAAAGTTTCGCGCTCCGTATGCCTGAGCCGTACAACCGCTCGCTCCCATACGCAAGAAGGCGAAGTTCCAATAGATGAAGTTGAAAACCGCTGTTCCGATGGCGATGCCTCCGATCAACGAATCATCTCCGAGATGCCCGACAATGGCGATATCAACCAGTCCCAACAACGGGACGGTAATATTCGAGATAATATTCGGTAGTGCAAGTGCTAAAATCTTCCGGTTCATCGCTTTTCGATAAAATCGACCGCCCGGTCGGCACAACGCTCCCCATCGATTGCTGCCGAAATGATTCCTCCGGCATATCCGGCCCCTTCGCCTGCAGGAAAGAGTCCTTCGAGTTCGGGGTGCATCAGGGTCACCGGATCGCGGGGAATCCGCACGGGAGAGGAGGTCCGCGACTCGACCCCAACCACCAAGGCCTCACGAGTCACAAAGCCGCGTATCTTGTGTCCAAACGCAACGAAACCACTCCGCAACGCATCCGAGACGAAATCGGGAAGCCACCGATCCAACCGCGAAGGGACCACTCCCGGCACATAGGAGCATCGCGGCAGATCGACTGATTTTTTCCCCGCCACAAAATCCGTCAAGCGCTGAGCCGGAGCCACCTGTGCCGTTCCGACCTGAGCGTAGGCCGTCTCCTCGACCATCTGTTGGAAACGAAGTCCCGCCAGTTCGCCAAAAGAGGGGCGCAAATATTCGAAATCCGAGAGCCGAACCTCGGTAACGATTCCCGAGTTGGCAAACACCGAATTCCGTCCCGACGGCGACATTCCGTTCACGACGGACTCTCCGGCACGGGTCATGGCCGGCACGATAAACCCGCCCGGACACATACAAAACGAATAGACCCCACGTCCGCCGCACTGTGCAACCAATGAATAGGCCGCAGCTGGCAGGTACTCTCCCCGTTCGGGCATATGGTATTGCGCAGCGTCGATCAACGCTTGCGGATGCTCGACCCGCACACCCAAGGCAAACGCTTTGGCCTCGAGCCGCACACCCTGCGCATACAACATTTCATATATATCACGAGCCGAATGCCCTGTACCAAGAATAACGGCCGCCCCTTCGACCTGCGTATCGTCGAACCGGACACCGGTCACCCGCCCCTGCTTGACACACAAGCCCGAAACTTTTGCTCCGAAAACGATCTCTCCTCCCGCTTCGGTAATCGTCCGCCGCATGGCTGAAATAATTCGCGGCAGCCGATCGGTCCCGATGTGCGGACGCGCATCATACAGGATCGATTCGTCGGCTCCATGAAACCGGAAAACCTCGAGAGCCTTCCGGAAATCGCCCCGTTTTTTCGATCGGGTAAAAAGTTTCCCATCCGAAAAGGTTCCGGCACCACCCTCTCCAAACGCATAGTTCGAATCGGGATCAACCGGACCGTTGCGATTGATGCGGGCAATATCCCGCTTACGGGCTGAAACGTCTTTGCCCCGTTCGAGCACAATCGGGCGATACCCCCGTTCGATCAACCTCAGCGCTGCAAACAGACCTGCCGGTCCCGAACCGACAACCACAACAGGAGTGGCCCCTCCTACATAGGGGTAATCGAAATGGATTTCGGGAGGAGCCTGCTCACCGTCGACATAGACCTGCACGCCCAGATTGACCCGCACGGCACGGCCACGCGCATCGATCGAACGCCGCACGACACGTACATAAGCAATCTGCGACTGCTTCACCGAAAGCCGACGAGCCACTTCCGGAAGGTAATAGGCCGGATCGGAAGCCTCTCGGGGCGACAAAACCAACGACAATTCAACAGGCATATCGACCGAAATATTCGATTTAACTACGTAATTATAATCTTATAAGTGCGATAAGGTTCCTTGACTTCACAGAAAAGATCGTCCCTTTCCACGATCCTATTTCCGACAGAAATAGCGGCCCGACGGAGCTCAAAAACCGCCATCTTCACAAAACGATCGTATCCGAACCATTATCTCGAGGCAAAAATAGGCAAAACATAAAAAATTCGTATATTTGTTTGATAGAATGAATCCTTTTACATCCTGACGCGTTATGAAAAATCTGGTTATTATCCCCACATACAACGAATTGGATAACATCCGTCCGATGATCGACAAGGTATTTTCCCTGCCCGAAAAATTCGATCTGCTGATTATCGACGACGGTTCTCCGGACGGGACAGCCAACATAGTCAAAGAGCAACAGAAGGTCCACCCCGATTCGTTGCACCTGATCGAACGGTCGGGAAAACAGGGATTGGGCACCGCCTATCTGACCGGATTCCGTTGGGCTCTGGATCACGGATACGACTACGTGTTCGAAATGGACTGCGACTTTTCGCACAATCCGGACGATCTGGTCCGGCTCTCCGAAGCCGCCGTCAAAGGCGCCGACCTGGTCATCGGATCGCGTTATGTAACGGGAGTCAACGTAGTCAACTGGCCGATGAAACGGGTGCTGATGTCCTACTACGCTTCGGCCTATGTCCGGCTCGTCACAGGAATGCCCGTACGCGATGCCACTGCAGGTTTCGTATGTTACAGCGCCGGCCTGCTGCGAAAAATCGACATGGAGGCCATCCAGATGAAGGGATACGGATTCCAAGTCGAAATGAAATACACGGCATGGAAACTCGGTGCACGGATTCAAGAGGTGCCCATCATCTTCACCGAACGCACGCAGGGTGCCTCGAAGATGAGCGGAGGAATCTTCCGCGAAGCCTTCTTCGGCGTTATGAAATTGCGTTTCCGTTCGGTTCATCCGAAACAAAATGCCTAAGCCATGTCTCGCCTATTGATCCGTAACGGAACGATCGTCAACGAAAACGAACGATACAAAGGGTATATTCTCATCGAAAACGAACACATAGCGGATGTCGGTCCCGGAGACTACCCTTCCGGCCCGTTCGATGGAACGGTGATCGATGCCACCGGTCTGCTTGTGCTGCCCGGTGTGATCGACGATCAGGTTCACTTCCGCGAACCGGGTCTGACCTACAAAGCCGACATAGGAAGCGAATCGGCAGCAGCCGTTGCCGGAGGGGTCACCTCGTTTATGGATATGCCGAACGTCAAACCGCCATCGGTCAGCCGCGCACTGCTGGAACAGCGTTTCGAACGGGCTGCCCAAACCTCGGCCGCAAACTACTCGTTCTATTTGGGTGCCACGAACGACAACCTCGACGAGATCCGCCGAATCGATCCGAAACGGATCTGCGGAGTCAAACTTTTCATGGGCTCCTCCACAGGGAACATGCTGGTCGATGATGAAAAGGCACTGGCCGCGATCTTTGCTGAATCGCCCGTATTGGTTGCCACGCACTGTGAAGACGAAGCCACGATACGGAACAACATGGAACTTTTCCGTGCAAAATACGGCGATCACATCACGGCGTCGATGCATCCGTTGATCCGCTCGGCCGAAGCCTGCTACCGCTCGACCTCGAAAGCCGTGGGACTGGCCCAACGCTACGGAACCGACCTGCATGTTCTACATCTGAGTACGGCCCGGGAGCTCTCGCTGTTCGAGAAAAAGCCCCTCGCCGAAAAGAAGATTACGAACGAGGTGTGCGTACACCACTTGTGGTTCTGCGACGCCGATTACGCGGCCAAAGGGAATTGGATCAAATGGAACCCGGCGGTCAAGAGCGCCGAAGACCGTCAAGCCCTGCGAGAGGGTATCTCCAATGGCTTGGTGGACATGATCGCAACGGATCACGCGCCCCATCTGCGGGAGGAGAAAGAGCACCCCTACCTGAATGCACCCTCCGGAGGACCGCTGATCCAACACTCGCTCACGGTAATGCTCGAATTGGCCAAACAAGGCGTTTGCACGGTGGAACAGGTTGTCGAAAAAATGTGTCATGCTCCGGCAGTGCGTTTCCGCATCCACGAACGGGGATTTCTACGTCCGGGATTTTTCGCCGATCTCGTTCTGGTCGATCCAAATGCACCTTGGACGGTCGCACCGGAAAACATCCTGTACAAATGCGGATGGTCACCCTTCGAGGGAACGACTTTCTCGCATCGGGTGGTACGCACTCTGGTAAATGGAAAGATCGCCTACGAAAACGGACGTGTCGATCCGACGGTACGCGGGCGTGAACTGGCCTTCGACCGTTAGCCACACTCCGTCTCAAAACATGCTCCGCACAAGAAGGAGTATGTTTTCCAACCGATTTCGCCCTATCAGTTTCCAAATAAATCGATTCAGATATGCAGACCTCGCTCAAAACCCGTTGGCAAAAGATTCGCATCTTCATCGGAAAACTCGGAGAGACGCTGCGTCGCGCGCCCGCCGAAATTTTCACGACCGTCTATGCGTTCGTCACCTTCACGTTAGCCTACGAAAAGGTGTCTCCAATTCAGGAGGAGTACATCGCTTTAGCCCCGCTGATCTTTGTGCTCAGTTTTATTCTGAACCGACTTTGCCGCGGGAAATGGCGCCTGATTTACTATCTCTCACCACTCGTATATGTTCTCTTCATCAAGACCGACCTCAAGGATTGGATCACCTCGAACGAGTACATCATCGCGTTGTTGATCTGCCCGCTGGCCGTCATCCTTAGCGACTGGATCAAAGATAACAAACGCTTTGCAGAACGGATCATCCGCTATCTGGTCGATTGGATCGCCGCCGGTCTTTTAGCACTGGTCGCCTATCTGCTCGTAAACGCCATAGTCTACTCCTTCGGGTATATTTTCAATCTCGACATTCCGGCCAAATTCAGCTTCTACGCATTTCTCTCGGCCTCCATCCTGCTGACACCGTTCAGTTTCCTGACCTTCAACCGACAGAGTGAACAGACTCCGGACCGCCCGATTCCGGGTTACTCCTTTCTCAATATTCTTGCCCGATACATGCTGACTCCGGCCGCATGGATCTATACGATCATCCTGTACCTCTATTTCGTCTGCATAGCGATCACATGGTTTCTGCCACGCGGAGGTATTGCCTACCTCGTATTCGGATTCATACTCTTTGCCACCATCCTCAAAGCACTCCAGCCGCTTCTTCAAAGACAGCCGTGCAAATGGTTCTACGAACGGTTCAGTCTGATCTCACTGCCCGCACTGATCATGTTCTGGATCGGCGTCGGATACCGGATCAATCAGTATGGACTGACAGAAGACCGCATTTATCTGATCGTCTGCGGAGTGATCATGACCCTGACAATCGGCCTCTTCTTCAGCCACAAATGGGGGCGTTACCTCTACGCCACCCTGTCGGCAGTGATCCTGCTTGCCTTGTTTACCTATATACCGGGGATCCGGGCCGGACAGCTTGGCCTTCTCTCGCAAAACCTCCGGGCCGAACGACTCATCGATCGATTGCAACTGGCCGACGCTACGGGAAAAATCGCTCCGATCAAACGCCCCGATTCAGATTCGATCCATAAAAAGGATTACCGGGATCTTTACAATACGCTTAGTTATCTCGAGGAGCACGACAAGCCAGAATCCCTGAAAGAGCGATACGGCATCGACGGCTCCCTCTCTTTCCAAACGGAGATTGTTCCCCGCACATTGGAACAGTATGTCACATGGGGAGGTTTCGAAACCGTCGTTGCCGAAGAGTCCTCATACGTATATCTAAGTGCAAATACACAACAAACCATCTCTTTAGAGGGCTACACCCGTCTTCTCTACATTCCCGCAAGTTGGAAACAAACCTGCACCAACGACACCTTAACGCTACAACTTTATGACGATAGCACAACGTGGCACATCGACCTGAACGAAATGCTCGACCGGCAACTGGCCGGGACTCCTTATGTCCGGACGGATACGATCCCCGAACAATGGCTCGACAAAGAAGCAAACCGTTTTCTGCAATATGATGTCGATTCGATGCGAATACACTTTATAGACGTCACCCTGCATCGAACCCCGCAATTGAGCGTCGATCATGCATCCATCAACTTCATTCTGCTCCGATAGCCCGCCGCACGCGCAAAGGTTCTCTCATACTGAAAGAAACAGAACGCCGAAACGGATCGAAATCTTCGCGTAAATTTGCAGTCGGCCGAAAAAAATACTATCTTTGCACCCACCTTATGCGGATATGGCGTAATTGGTAGCCACGTCAGACTTAGGATCTGATGCCTTCGGGCGTGGGGGTTCGAGTCCCTTTATCCGCACAACTGTATCGACCGCCGAAATATTGTTTCTGAAGGCGGTCCTCTTTTTGAGTAAGAAAACTACAAAATATTGAAACGATGAATATTGTACGAGAAAATCTTGAGGATCTCACCACCCTGCTCAAGGTAACCGTCGGAGAAGCCGACTACAACGAAGCGGTAGACAAAGCACTGCGGACCTACAAACGCAAAGCCAACATTCCGGGTTTCCGTCCGGGCATGGTTCCGATGGGAATCATCAACAAGATGTACCGCAAAGGGGTCGTTGCCGAGGAGTCCTATCGCGCCGCATCGAAAGCCTGCATCGACTACATCGAAAAGGAGAAACTTACCCTCGTGGGCGACATGATTCCGAGTGAAAAACAACAGCCGCTCGACTTCGACAACAATACCGAATATGAGTTCGTTTTCGAAGTGGGTATCGCTCCGGAGATCGCAATCAAGCTCAGCAAAAAAGACAAAATCACCAAATACAACATCCAGATCGAGGATAAAATGCGGGATGGCTACCGCTCCAACTTCATGAACCGTTACGGCAAGTTGGTCGATGTCGACAGCATCGAGAAGGAAGACGCCCTCGAAGTTACCCTCGAACAGGGTGACCACAAGGTCGAAGAGGCCTATGTCGGTTTGGTCGGCATGAACGACGAGGAACGTGCACCGTTCTTGGGTAAGAAGGTCGGCGACTCAATGGATGTAGACGTTACCAAACTCTACAAAACGCCGGCTCAACGTGCTGCCGCACTCGGAGTAAAAGAGAACGAACTGGAAGGTATGGATCCGAACTACAAACTCACCGTAACGAGAATCCGCCGGTTCGAAGCTCCCGAGATGAACGAGGAGTTCTTCAAGATGGCATTCCCCGATGGCGACATTACGACTCCGGAAGCGTTCGAAGCATACATCAACGAACAGATCACCCGCGACCTTTCACGCGAGACCGAATTCCTGTTGCACATCGACGTTCGCAAATTCTTGTTGAAGAAGGCGAATCTCGTTATGCCCGAGGCTTTCCTGAAAAACTGGCTCTACACGATCAACGAAGGCAAATTCTCGATGGAAGAGATCGAAAAGGACTTCGCACAATTCGTAGACATGATGCGCTGGAGCCTGATTCAGAAACACTACATCAACGAACTGAAGCTTGAAGTAACCCCCGAAGAGGCTACCGAAGAGGCCAAGAGAAGTGCTGCAGCCCAATTCGCATACTACGGCATTCCGAAGGTCGACGATGAAACGCTCAGCAACTACGCCAACAACATCTTGTCGAACAAGGAAGAGAATCGTAAGATCTACGAAAAACTGTTCGAGAACAAGGTGGTGAACGCCGTTTTGGATCAGATTACGGTCAACGAACAAACCGTATCGGCAGAGGATTTCGGCAAATTGGCTCAGGAAGCACAACAATAGAGATCAATTTTTCAATAACAGAGCAGCAGGGCGAGCAGATAATTC
>URBJ01000074.1 GCA_900546005.1 uncultured Alistipes sp.
GCACGACATACATTCGCCGCAATACCAGATCGTGTCGCTGCGCATCAGTTTTTCAATCGCGGCATCGTCTTGTGTTTGCACAATATTGACGATCTGGCGCGGATCGTAATCGTAATAAGAGGCAGCAGGACATACGCCGGTACAGATTCCGCAATTCATGCAGGCGGCAAGGCCCTCTTTGACCCGCACATCCTCCTGCAACATATCGAAATACTTACCCATATTCTAATCGGTTGTTTTCACGTAACAAATTTACAACCAATTACAACAACAAACGGGGCGGATAAACCTATTTTGAATGCGTATAAATACTTAATTTGCAGACAACGAGTGCTTCGCTGTTCAAAGGACCCGTCGGGTAGTGGCATCGGGCAACAGGGACATATCGCTCCACGCTATGCCGGAGAGTACAACGGCCGCAGGGGTTTTACCGATCTCAAAGCTACCGATCCGATCCTCCAGTCCGAGAGCCCGGGCTCCGCCGATCGTGGCCCATCGCAGCCGCTCCTCCAACGGAACCGACGGAAAGCACTTCAGCTCATCGATCAGCGACAACCGTTCGTTCGAGGAGAGGCTGTCCGTTCCCACCGCAATACGTCCGCCACATCTTCTCAAAAGGTCGACCGGAGGAAACACGCCCTCGATAAAATCGTTCGAACGGGGACATACTACCCACGTCACATGCTCTCCAAAACGCTCCTGAACAGCCTCAATATCTTGCTCTGTAATAAAGGTATTGTGTACCAGCAGCAACTCTTTATCCGATGGAACCGATGCGAGAATCCGGCCTGTCGGTGAACCGTACCGCATAAAATCGACCTCAACCCCCAACCGGACATTGCGCTCATGCAACGTTCCCTTGCCTTGAAAGAGCTCCGTCTCTGCCCGACTCTCCATAAAATGAATCGACAACCGCTCTCCCGCAGCAGCCAGCACCCAAAACGGAGCATCCTGCAACGAGTAGGTTGCATGAGGAGTGATCGATGCCGCCAATCCTGCCGTTTCCGCTTCGGCCTTTATCCGATCGAGAAACCGGAAATCTGTTGTTTTCAGGCCAAAGCCCTCGATAAAATTATAATAGTGAATGTGGCTGTGTGATTTGATGCCAAACGTCGAGTCTCCGTTACAGATGTCGCCGACTGCCACCACCCCATCGTACTCCATACGGCTTTGCCAATAATCGGCCGCCGCCCGACGTTCGCTCTCCGTAGCCTCATGACGCACCTGCGATATGGCATCGGCAAAACCGGCAAAACCACATCCCCGTCCAATCTTTCCACGTAAATAGGAGAGCTCCAGATGGCAATGTGCATTGACCAATCCGGGAATCAGTACCCCGTCATAAAATTCAACCCCCGCCTCACGATCCACCGCATCTGACACGGAGATATCCAACAAACGCCCGCTATCGTCGAACGACACTATCCCCCCGCGCAACCATCCTTGAGGGGTCAGGATAAAATGGGCCGATAATCTTCTTGCCACCTGCGACATCATCTGTTATTTTATAGGAGTAAGCCGGATTGTATCGAACCTCTCGGATCAACGAATCCCGAGCGACCTCAACCGGAAGATAGCGGGTAATCCGAATCGAGTCGAGATCCAGATCGATTCGTTTCTCTTTGATCGCCGTAGAGGTGGCGAAACAGATATTCAGGAACAACGAGTCCTGATCATTCACGTCAAACTCGATACTCTCCCTTTTGTGTTTTCCCTTGACATATCCCAAATTTCGGTAATTGAAATTATATCGGGACGTCGAGTCCGTGATATAATGCGTATAGCGCAGATTTCCGTTGCGGCTCGAAGTATCCAAGTCATACACGAAATCGATCCGGTAATGGCCCTGCGTTACTGGAATCGACACATCGGGATCATCCGCTTTACGTAACTGCGTCAGATGTCGCAGCGAATCGCGATAAACGACCTGCTTGTACCGCTCGGCCAACCGTTGATCGATCGTATCCATCAAGGCTACCTCTGCGAGCAGACGTGCATTCTCTCCCTCCAAACGGGCAACCACAATATTCAAAATATCTGAAAACCGGATACTTTTTCGTCGCGAAAGGTTCGAGATCGTATAGCTGAAATCGGAGGGCTTGTATCCATAATGCTTAAATATCGGCGTATAGTAGTCGAGCGTATCCCGCAATAAACCTTTCGGCCCCTGAGGCGAAGCATAAGCGTTAGCCAAAAACAAATCGTGCGTAATATCCACAAGTGTTGCATCAGGGATATTACGCGGACGGTCGCAAGCCCAAACCGCCACTGCCGTTACAAACAAAACTATCGCTCGCCGTATCATATTTTTCCTATTTCCTGTTCGTGTTTCGGGATCATGGTCCTTACTGTCAATTGAGAGATCACTCCGCCCACTACGACAAAACTGAGTGCAACCCACAGCAGATCGAGAGGACGGACCTCAACCGGATAGGCATCGATCAGAAAAGTCTGTCCCGAAAGCTTTAAGATTCCGAAATATTGCTGCAACAGCGACAACAACAGACCCAATACTAAACCGATGACTCCTCCTCCCAGCGAAATCAGCACCCCCTCCTGCGTAAATATCCGCCGGATCAAACGGCTGTCGGCACCGAGGGTCATCAGCGTCTGGGTATCCTTACGCTTCTCGATAATCAACATCGCGAGCGACCCGATCAACGAAAACGAAGCGACGACCAACACCAGCAGAATGATGAAGTAGATCCCCCATTTCTCATAGGTCATGATCCGATAGAACGACTCCTTTTGTTGATAACGGGTAAGGACCTTAAAATCTTGTCCGACCAATGTTGCGATCTGCTGCTGCACTTTGGCTGCCGAAGCCCGATCATCCAACGCCACCGCCAAAGATGAAGCCTGCTGAGGATAGTCGAAGAGCTCCTGCGCGAAATCCAACGGAACGAACACATACTGATCGTCCACCTCGGCCTCGAGACTGAATACGCCGGAGGGAAAGAGGTTCATTTTGTTGTAATAGCTGTAGGGCAGCAACGGCGATACCCGACCGCGTCGCGGCACATACACCGACAGCGGACTGCTCAACGTCACCCGCACTCCCAACGAATAGGCCATACCCTGTCCCACGTAGGCCTCGGGAATCTCTCCGAAGCGGAGTCGGAAGACCCCCTCCTTGGTTAATCCCTCCAACGGAACAACCTCTTTGTAAAGCGAGTCCACTCCGCAAACCAGACCATACGCCTGCCGATCGCGATACTCAAAGACAGCCTGCCCTTCGAGCAAGAATGCCGCCTGCCGCACTCCGTCAATCCGCAAGATCTCCTCCCGCGGCAGTGAATCGACTCCGAACACCTTTCCGCGAACCGGCATGACCCGAATATCCGGATCGAACGAACGGTCCAACGTCTTGATCAGCTGTTCGAAACCATTGAACACGGAGAGCAGGATCACCATCGCCGCCACGGGAATCGCTACCGAAAACGCACTCACGATCGACACCAAATTGATCACCGAATGGGACTTCTTCGAGAACAGATAGCGTCGGGCAAAAAACAACGGTAGGCGATGCATGGCAGACACAGACCCTCCTTTATTATTTCAACAGTTTATCGATCGCTTCGATATACTCGAGCGAATCATCCACATAAAAAGCCAACTCCGGGACATGACGCAACTGATTGCGCACCCGGGTTCCGAGTGCCTTTCGCACGAGCCAGTTGTTCTCCCGCAAAGCCTCCATCACCGCCTCATGTTTATCGAACGGGAAAATACTGAGATAGACTTTCGCCAACTCGAAATCGGGACTCATTCTGACCCGTGTAACCGACACCATGGCCCCGCACTGTACGGCAGCCGCCTCCTTCGAAAGAATGTCGCTAATATCCCGTTGAATCTGCCGGCCTATCTTCTGCTGGCGAGTCGATTCGATCCGATCCCCCATCTTCTTCTGTTTTTATAGT
This sequence comes from uncultured Alistipes sp., assembly GCA_900546005.1. GTDB lineage: Bacteria > Bacteroidota > Bacteroidia > Bacteroidales > Rikenellaceae > Alistipes_A > Alistipes_A pullicola. The sequence continues at coordinate 3,921 of URBJ01000074.1, forward strand.
TTCCGATTCGATCGCCGGCTCCTTTTTCGAAGCCTTTCTGCGATCTTTTTTCTTCTCTTTTTCCTGCTGCTTCAGAGCATCGTCATCCCCATCCGAGCGATCGGTCTCCCCGATCTCGGAAGACTCGGATTCCAGCTGCGGCTCCGTTACCGATTCCATATCAGGCAATGAATCCGTCGTCGTCCCCATCGATGGCAACGTATCGTTTCCGTTCCGCTTCATCCGACGCGAGGCTCGCTTCTCTTCAGCCTCCAGCATCCGTTGGGCAACGCCCCGACTCGGAGCCGAACGAATTCCCTCTTTGCTCAAACGATAATAGAGAGCCAGCGAAATGTTGATATTATCCAACGGAGAGTGGGTCGGATTTCCCTGATATTTCGTCCCGTTACGCAGCACATCCGAATAACCGAAATAGTAACGGCCCTCCACCGCGATCTCGAACCTCCGGATCAGAAAACCGATTCCGGCACCGCCGCACAATCCGTAACCCCACCTCGCATCCCGGGTAATCTGCCTCTGATAGGGACCTTCTTCATAGATTCCGGCCTTTTTCGATTTATAGTAATATTCCGACCCACCCATGTAGGACAGATAGACCCCCAAATTCAGAAAGATCCGGCCGTGCCGCTGGAAAACATAGATATGGGGTTGCCACATAAAAGGCAATTCGAATGAATTGATCGTCCGGTGGTAGCTCGAATCGCTCTTACTCTGCAAGTCGTAGGCAAATCCCCGACCCATATACTGAAGATCGATCTGAATGCCACCGACATACTTCTGGGCCGTATAAAATTTATAGCTGAGTCCGCCCGAATAGAGTCCCCACTCGAGTTTGGTCTCCCGGGCCGGGGTAAAACGGGCCGATCCTCCGCCCCAACCGCCACGCACACCAAGATAGTGCTGCGCATGCAGCGTGCCGCACATCACGATCGACAACAACAATATACTCCAAAACTTACCCATTTCTCTGTTTGCTTGACAAGCGACACTTTATCTTCCGGTGCCCCGACTCCTACAATCCGAACGATCCGCCTAACTGATTCATACTTCCCATTCCGCTTCCGATACCGATTCCTCCACTTCCGCTCGAACCGCTATTATTCTTTTTCGCCGCCTCTTCACGTTTCTCCATCCGCTCCTGCAGCATCTTCAAGTTATCCCGTTCGATCTTATTCTGCATCCGCTCCATCGTTACCGGAGCAAAGATCTGATTCATATCCACATCGAAGACCAACTCCCAGTTCTCTTTGGTCACGATCTCCTCCGAATTATTCTCGTCGACAAACATCTCGACCCGTTCGGGCTGCTTCCGCTCGACCAATACCCCGGAATCCCACTTCCCGTTGCCGTTCAGATCCTCGATCAGACGGATTTTTACGGACCCGACTTCGATGTACTGAAGCTTATGCGTTCCGCTTCGCAGATGCGCCACCTCTTTAATCAGCCCGCCGTTCATGTTCAATACCTGAACGATATATTCGCTCTCGGGAGTTTTTCCCTTGATATTCAACTCTAATGTCGCATATTTATCAGGAGATTCGATCGTAAACTCCGAGCGCAACGTATCGTTGCTCTCCCTATTGGTATTGACAAACGTACCTGCCGGAATCGTCAGCCTATAATTCTGATTAACCTCCCACGATGCAGAAAAGGCCCACTCCCGGATCTTCAAAGTATCCTGCACAAATGTAAACGGCACCCGGACAGTATCACCGCCACCTTCTTCTCCCGGCAACTTTTCCAGAACAATCGCTACCGTATCGAGCGACTTCAACGGATAATCGAATTTGAAAACGATATCCTTTTCGGGATTGAGCGTAGCCCCTCCGGCAACTTGAACCTTGAACGGATTGGGTTCCGGTTCATCCTCTTTCTTTTTCTTCTTATCGTCCTCCTTCTTCTTCGGAGCGCGCCATCCCAACTTGAAGTTCTGCGTATCAGCTACGAGCCGCATCAAGCTGTCGTGCTGTTTGAAAATCATCCGACCCCTCAGGGTATCGGGCATGGTTTCGGCCGCCGCATCGAACCACAAGACGATGCTGTCGTGTTTCGAGTTCATGTACTCCGTAATCATCGGGATCGTATCACACCCCTCGAAAGTCAATTCCGAGATCTCGGGCTGCGGAGCCATGAAAGAGAGGAACACCTTGTTGCCCAACGGACGTTGCGCCCCTAAAAACGTCTGACGACGGTAGGGCTTATCCATAAATACCCGGAACTGAAGCTGCGGATCGGCCTGCATGTATTTCCGGACCGTATCGTACCAAATCTCGAACGGTTGTTGTCGTTCCGGATTGTAGACCGAATCCAAAAAGGCCACACGGTCGGCTCCGGGCTCATAGGTCTGATTGCCGTTGTTGTCCTCCAAGGCATAGATCCGGTAATCGGCCGGTTTGAGATTTTCTGCTATGAATATACCGTTCGGGAAAGATCGGGCTACGCAAACCGGAGTAGCCTTGAAAAGGGTCGAATCATAGTCCGGAATCGAATCTACCGCTGCGTCATAAAATAGAATATAGACATTGCCCACGGTATCGCCCGACATCGCATCCACCGTATAACCCGACATGACCAACGAATCGATATGGTCGCCGGTGGAGAAGACATACCGCAAACCCGTATAGGGAATCGCCTCGTTGTTATCGCAAACGCTCGAACCGAAATTCAATGCATAGGTGCGGTTCGAATCGAGATCCTCTTGTAAATCGATCTGCACCCCCCTGCCCCGCAACACGACGGAGGGTTTTTTCTTCATGAACGGCGAAGTGTAAAACTCTTTCTGCTGATCCTTGAGCTGTACGTATTCGTCGAACTCGATATAGATTCTCTTGCCTTTGAAATTTGTCGTGCCGTAGGCCGGAGTCATAGCCACCACTTTAGGCGGCAGTGAATCTTTCGGCCCGCCTTGGGGTGCGGCGACACTGGCACACCGGCTCAGCAAACCAATGCTGAAAAAAGCCAGCACAACAACCAGTGCGGCGGTTTTTGTAATATCTCTTTTCTTCACGGACATGCCCTGTACAAATAGTTTACAAAGGTAGTGAATTTTCGTTACTTTCTGTCATTAGACGGGGAGAGTTCTCCTCTCGCATCACGTTCCTGTAACGAACGACGCATCTGACGGATGGTACACCCCGACACGGGATGAATAAAATTACCCATAATCTCTTCCAACGGAGCCAATACGAAATCGCGCTCACCGATCAGCGGATGGGGAATCCGGAGATCCGGCATATCGATGATCCGACGGTCGTAAAACAGGATATCGATATCCATCGTTCGCGAGGCATATCCTTGCCCGGAGTGGCGGACACGCCCGAAGTGCTGTTCGATGCGTTGGCACCGCCTCAACACCTCCCGAGGGTCCAACTCCGTTTCGACCACGAGAACCTGATTCAAGAAACGCTCCTTGGCCTCGAATCCCCACGCTTCAGACTCCCGGACCGACGATCGTTCGACGACCGGCCCTACCTCCCGCGCAATCTCACGGCTCGCCGCCTCCAAATTCTCCGCAACCGGACCGAGATTTCCTCCCGTAAGCAAAACGACCCGAGCCATCAGATTTTATTGATTAATTTACTGATCGACAATGCAAAATGGGGGAATACGATTCTCGGGTTGCCGTTCTGCACAATCTGACGCATGGCCAGCTCCATCTCGTCGACCACCCGTTCGACATTCCCGTTGTGAATATAGGGAGCAAATTTCCTGCAAAACTCATACTCGCGATCGGTCAAAAACGTAATTTGCGCCACACCTGCCGTCAACATATAGCTGTCACGAATCAGTCGGAGCGAATTTTCGAGCCACTGTTTCTGCTCCTCACGTCCGAGTGCCGCAACCGTTTCGGCCCATTCGAGCAGCTCGAGGTGGCGGTTTTCGTAGCTGAGGCGCATCAACCGGACGAACAGATCGAAAAAGAGGTCCTGTTCATCGGCGTGGCGAACCATGCGCCGTGCCTCGATCCAGTTGCCACAGGAGAGGCGTGCCGCCTGTTCCGCCACGGTCTGAGCGACCTTCTCGCGTCGGATCAGTTCACTCGCGATCGTCCGTTCGGCAATCCCGGGCACCTGAACCGACTGCACTCGGGACAAAATCGTCGGCAACAACCGTTCTGGATTCTCCGATACCATCAAAAACAACGTTTTGTTCCACGGCTCCTCGATAATCTTGAGCAGCTTGTTGGCCGCCTGTACGTTCATTCGCTCGGGCAGCCAGATAATCACCACCTTGTACTCCGACTCGAAAGCCTTGAACGAGAGTTTTCGGATGATCTCGTCGGCTTCGAACGTACTGATATTGCCCTGCTTGTTATCGATCTCCAACGCCGAATACCACATCGGTTCGTTGAAATAGCCTCCGGTCTGGATCACGAACTTCCGCCAAACCGCCATGTAGGTGTCGCTGATCGGCTTCTCTCCGCCCGACTTGCCTTTCGGCGTGTTGACCGGAAAGACGAAATGCACATCGGGATGAGCCAACTGCGCCAACTGACGGCACGACGGACATACACCACACGAATCTCCATCATGCCGATCCGTGCAATTCAAATACTGCGCATAGGCAATCGCCAACGGCAGGGCTCCGACGCCTTCGCCTCCGACAAACAGTTGGGCATGACTGATCCGACCGCCCTCCACTCCGTGAACGAGCTGTCTGATTATCTCCTCCTGTCCGATGATCTCCTTGAACTGCATAGTTTAGACGACGCCGCTGATCGACGCAAAAATAAAAGTTTTTCGCAGATACACTATTTGCGTCCGGTCGAACCGAATCCGCCAGCTCCGCGCTCCGTATCGCTCAGCTGTTCCACACTCTCCCACTCGATGCGGGTAAACTGCGCAACAACTAACTGGGCAATCCGCTCACCGGGTTTCAATTCGAACACTTCGTTCGACAAATTGACCAGAATTACCTTGATCTCCCCCCGATAGTCGGGATCGATCGTTCCCGGTGCATTAGCCACCGAGATGCCGTATTTGGCTGCCAACCCGCTTCTCGGGCGCACCTGTATCTCATACCCTTCGGGAATCTCCACATACAGTCCCGTCGGCACCATCGCCCGTTCCAGCGGAGCAAGCCGGATCGCTTCGGTCGTATTGGCCCGCACATCGAGCCCGACGGCATTGGCCGTTTCATATTGCGGCAAGTCGAATGCCGAACGGTTGATCACTTTAATCTTCATAGCTTGTATAAAATAAATCGTACCTCCGTACAAAGATAAAACTATTTCGTATTGCCGGGCACATCACATCCCGATCCTTGCCTATTAGCGTTTAAGCGCCGAACGGATCATGCCCCGAACGTCGATCCGCTCGCGACGAATCACAAAGAGCAGAAATCCGCACAACAACAAGAAGTTCAACGAGTACTCCAAACCCGCAGGCAGACAGGCCGTCGCAAACGATAACGCATAAATCGCCCCTCCGACCAAGAAGTAGAGCCCGATCCGTTTCAGGTCGTACGGAATCGGGTAGTGCTTGCGGCACAATGCATAGCTCACGCCGACCATAGTCAGCTCACATCCCAAACGGGCCCACGCCGCTCCCGCATATCCCCAAACCGGCGTCAGCAGAAAGTTCAACCCGATGGTAAAGATCAGCCCTACCCCGGTAATCCGTATGGCATATTTCGTCTCCCCGGTCTTTTTATACCAGAACGAAAGGTTCAACCAGATTCCCGCACAAATGTTCGAAAGCAGAATTACAGGCAAGATGGAGATTCCCACCCGGAAGCTGCGTCCCATCAGCAATCCGAACAGCGGAACGAACAGCGTAATCAACAGGAAAATCGCAATGGAGACGATAATAAAATATTTCATTGCTTCGGCATTGCTCCGTCTGAAGTCTTCTTTTTTAAACGAAGAGAGGAAGTAAGGTTCTGCCGCATACCGATACATCTGGGTAAACAGGATCAGAATCACCCCGAGTTTCGCAACGGCTCCATAAATTCCGAGCGCACTCAAAGACTCCGACGTGGGTAACAGATATTTTATCATCTGCCTGTCGATGAATTCATTGGCTGTTCCGGCCACTCCGCTCACCAACAACGGAAACGAATAGATCAGCAGCGCCCGGAGATGAGAAGGCTGAATACGGGGTGCCGTACCCCTAAGGTCGGGAATCATCGCGGCCAAGACAACGATGTTCGAAATCAGATCGGCCACCAAGACATACCCTGCACCGAACTCCGGGTTATACCATCCGCTGCAAACTCCGTTCCGGGCCAATATCGGCAGGAATGAGTAGAAGAAAAAGGTCAGCACCAGATTCACCACCACCATCAACAGCTTCAGCACCATAAACCGTTTGGCCCGCTGCTCCTGACGCAATCGGGCAAAGGGAATCGCCATAACCGTATTCAGCAGAACAATACCCGCAACCAACCGAATATAAGAGGGATGGTCTGTATACTGCATGACCTCGGCCAGACGCGGTGTGAACAGTTGCACCAAAACAAAAAAGAGAATCCCCGCCAAAGAGACAATTCCCCAAACGTTGGCAAATATATTTTTCCGTTGTGCCGGATCGGTTGCCTCACCGGCAAACCGAAAGTACCCCGTTTCCAGCCCCATCGACAAAACAACCAACGCAAACGGAATCAAAGCATAGAGGTCTGTCACTACACCGTATTCCCCGGTCGTCATCAATCGGGTAAGATAGGGAAACAACAGATAGTTCAGAAAACGGGGAACGATCGTTCCTACACCGTAAATGGCAGTCTGTCCCGCAAGGCGTCTCAGCATATCAGAATCGATTTTTCACAAAAGTAGAGATTTTTGTAACACAACGCGGCACTCTTCCGGTTAAAAAGGAGAAACGAATCCGACTTCGGATTCGTTTCTCCTTACCTTGACAACGGGTCTTTATCGTCCCCGTTGCTATTTATCCTTTTGGGCATTGTCGACGACCTCCTTCACCTTCGCAATAAAATCGTCAGGGTCAGCCCCTCCGACAATCCGCCCCACCTCTTTCCCCGTCGAATCGAGAATCAAGAAAGTAGGATAGGCCCGAACATTATACTTCTCGGCAATGGAAACTCCTTCACCTCGCTCGGCATCAAACTTCGCCACCACGAAATTCTTATTGAAGTAGGTTCCCATCTTCTCCTGTGGGAAAATCTTCGCTGCCATATACTTGCACGGTCCGCACCAAGTGGCATACACATCGATAAAGACGTACTTTTTCTCTTTCGCCGAAGCAGCCTGTTATCAGGAAAAATTACAAAATGCTGGGTATGCGGTAACTTATGAAGACGCTTATGCCCATACCTACAGGAAAGCGGATGCCGCGAAAATCGACGTCTCGCGGAAAATCAATGAAGAATGTCTGCCGTCACTGTTCACCGCGAAAGAGATTTCTCCCGGATATACCGCAAAGGCGAAAAACTTTCTGAAATCCAACAGAGACAATCTGGAACTCTTTCAGGAAATGTATGAAGAA
>URBJ01000075.1 GCA_900546005.1 uncultured Alistipes sp.
TGCCCTCGGCTACGCGCATGACGATAACGCCGGAGGCTGCTCTGCCGAAGGTGGAAATGCCGTCCGCGGGGGTGCGGATCATGGTGCCGTCGTCGGTGATGAGCAGGATGTCGCAGTCGTCGTCCACCACGGCGATGCCGCAGAGGCGGCCGGTACGCTCCGTGATGTTGTGGCAGATCATGCCCTTGGTGCCGCGTCCCCTGGTCTCAAAGAGCGACGGATCGGTCCGTTTGCCGAAGCCCTTTTGGGTAACGACCAAAAGCTCCTGTCCCGGCTCCACAAGCTCCATCGCGACAACTTCATCATCCGCATCGAGCTTGATGGCTCTCACACCGCCGGCGATTCTGCCCATCGGACGTACATCGTCCTCCGAGAAGCAGATGCACTTGCCCTGCTTGGTCACAATGATGACGTTGTTGGTGCCGGAGGTCTGCTTAATGCCGATCAGCTCATCACCGTCGTACCACGCGGCAAACTGTCCGGCCGTTACCCCGCGCTGAGGCGTATCGAAAACGATGTATCCACCCTTCGGTGTAACGTACAACGTCCCGTCCTGCAACGGCTGCCGATAGCGGATCCGCATACGGAAACGCGCCTGCTCTCCCTCCTTTAGCGCCCGGTCGGGTCGGATCCAATGCATCTCCTCGGGCAGAATCCGCAGAGCCCGCCGATAGAGTCCGGGATGCTGTTTTCCCTGACCCACATAGACGATATTACGCTCCACATCCGTCGCAATGACAAACAACGGCTCGGGTCGTCCGCCCACATGCAGACCTTTACGTTGCCCGATCGTCAAGAAATGGGCACCCGAGTGACGACCTATTTTAATTCCGTCCTCCTCGCTATAAATATAAGGTGCGGCCAGCCGTTCCAACGTCGCAACATCCGAAATATCCGGAACCTCGGCCCCGGAAACATTCTCGGCAAAGCCTTGCCGATACCCGGGCCACGACGCCGCGATCTCTACTATATCCCCCTCCCGGGCCTTCAGTTGCTGCTGGAGAAAGACCGGAAGATCGACCTTGCCTACAAAACAGATTCCCTGCGAATCCTTACGCTTGGCCGTGGCCAGATGCTGCTCCTCGGCAATCCGGCGTACTTCTGGCTTCAACAGATGCCCGATCGGAAAGAGGGCACGCGACAACTGCTCCTGCGTCAGCTGGCACAAAAAATAGCTTTGATCCTTGTTCGGATCGCTGCCAGCCAACAACCGATAGACCGTCTGACCCTCTACGTCGATCGTCTCTTTTCGGCAATAGTGTCCCGTAGCTACATAGTCAGCGCCCAATTTGAGGGCCTCCTGCAGGAAAGCATCAAACTTGATCTCCCGATTACACAAGACGTCCGGATTGGGCGTCCGCCCCTTTCCGTACTCGGCAAACATGTAATCGACCACCCGACGCCGGTAAACTTCGCTCAGGTCAACCATGTGAAACGGGATATCGAGCCGTTTGGCTACCAGTTCGGCAAACATGTGGTCGTCGTACCACGGGCAATCACCCTCCAGTGTGCCGGTCGTATCGGTCCAGTTCCGCATGAACAACGCCACGACATCGTATCCCTGCTCCTTGAGCAGGTAGGCAGCGACACTCGAGTCGACTCCTCCGGACATTCCTACAACAACTCTCTTCATACTCTTTTTCATCGGGTTATCAACAAAAAACGGGATGCGACACCTCATTTTGTGTGTGTCGCACCCCGAAAATCTATCATGCGCTATGCCATGGCCAACTTCAACACATCGTCGTTCGTACGGACGTAGTGGAACGTCAAGCCTGCCACATATTCAGCTTTGATCTCTTCAATATCCTTCTTGTTCTCCTCGCTCAGGATGATCGCTTCGATTCCGGCACGTTTCGCAGCAAGAATCTTCTCCTTGATTCCTCCGACCGGCATCACACGACCCCTCAGCGTCGTCTCACCCGTCATGGCGATCCGATCCTTAACCGGTCTGCCCGTATAGGTCGATACCAGCGAGGTCATCATCGTAATACCGGCACTCGGTCCGTCCTTCGGAATCGCTCCTTCGGGGACGTGGATGTGGACGTCGTTCTTTTCGAACTTCTCGGGATCGATTCCCAACTCCTTGCAATGAGCCTTCACCCACTGCAGAGCGATCGTCGCCGACTCCTTCATCACATCTCCCAGATTACCGGTCATCGTCAGGGCCCCCTTACCCGGCGTCAAGATCGACTCCACGTACAGGATATCACCACCGACTTCGGTCCATGCCAATCCGGTCACCACTCCCACCATGCCGGCGATCTCGTACTCCTCGTTCAGGAATCGGGGCATGCCCAGAATCTTCTCCACATCAGCTGCCGAAATCTCCGGTTTGTATGGTTCGTCGAATCCGATATTTTTGGCACGCGTACGGATCAGTTTCGCCAAACGCTTCTCCAACGTCCGCACTCCCTGCTCTCGAGTATATTCGGCGATCACCTTCTCAATCACCTTCGGCGACATCTTAAACTGTTTGGCCGTAACGCCATGGGCCTCCAGCTCCTTCGGAATCAAATGCTTTTTGGCAATCTGCACCTTATCCTCAAGAATATACCCCGGAATGTTGATCATCTCCATACGGTCGCGCAACGCCGGATGAATGTTTGATATATTATTGGCCGTCGCAATGAACAACACCTTCGAAAGATCATACTCCGTGTCGAGGTAGTTGTCGTGGAACGTCGCATTCTGCTCCGGATCGAGCACCTCCAACAACGCCGACGAAGGGTCGCCGTGGTTGCTCACCGTAATCTTGTCGATCTCATCGAGGATAATGACCGGATTGGACGATCCTGCCCGTTTGATGGTCTGGATAATCCGTCCGGGCATAGCACCGATATAGGTTTTACGGTGTCCCCGGATTTCGGCCTCGTCATGCAAACCACCCAACGAAATCCGTCCGAACTTCCGCTTCAACGCACCGGCCACCGATTTGCCCAACGACGTTTTGCCGACTCCCGGAGGTCCATACAGACACAAGATCGGAGACTTCATATCGCCCTTCAGCTTCAGGACCGCCAGATGTTCCAGAATCCGCTCCTTCACCTCGTCGAGTCCGAAGTGATCGTTATCGAGACGCTTCTTCGCGTGGACCAGATCCAGATTGTCTTTCGTGTAGGTCTCCCACGGCAGATCGAGCATCAGCTGCAGGTAGTTCAACTGAACCGAATATTCGGCCACCGCCGGATTCATCCGTTCAAGTTTGGCCAGCTCCTTATAGAACAGATCCTTGACCTCCTGTTTCCAACGTTTCTTGGCTGCCCGTTCATGCAGCTCGTCGATATCCTTGTCGACCGGATCGCCTCCCAGCTCATCCTGAATCGTCCGGATCTGCTGTTGCAGGAAATACTCGCGCTGCTGCTGATCGATATTCTGTTTTACCTTGCTCTGTATCTCGTTCTTAAGCTCTACCAACTGCTGTTCGCGCACCAGAATCTCCAGCAAACGACGAGCCCGCGCCAAAAGTCCGGGCGCCTCGAGCAACCGCTGCCGATCGGCATCGGGCAGATCGAGGTTCGAACAGATGAAATTGATGATTCCCCGTTTGTTGTCGATGTTCTTGATGGCAAAAGTAGCCTCCTTCGGCATCTGAGGCGAAACGTTGATGATGTTCAACGCCACATCCTTGATCGAATCGACCAATGCATCGAACTCAATGTTGTTCGGTTCGGGAACCGAATCCTTCAGCGGCATGACCGAAGCCTTGAAATAGGGATCCGAAACCACAAAATCGCGGACCTCAATCTTCTCCAACCCCTGCAGAATAACGGTCAAGTTTCCGTTGGGCATCTCTAGCACCTTCAGTATCCGTGCCGCCGTACCGATCCGATAAAGATCGTCCGGACCGGGTTGCTCCACCTCCGGTTCCTTTTGCAACAATGCCCCGAGAATGCCATTCGCACTCTCCACATCCCGAACCAAACGCATCGACTTGTCGCGTCCCACCGTAATGGGCGTGATCGATCCGGGAAACAACACCGAACTGCGAAGAGTCAATATGGGCAACACGTCGGGTATATCCACCTTATCCATCATATCGCCCTCATCTCCCGTCATGATCGGTATCACATGGTGTCGGCCTTCAAGCATATCTGATATACCTGAAAAATCATCCTCTTTTTTATTATATTTTTTACTCATTTTCTTTTTCTCCTTCTTAATCATACAATCTGCAAATATAGCGCTTTTCACCTAATATAAAAAACAGACAAAGTCGATACAACCTTCACGCCGAAGTGGATTCCGGCTGAAGAAACATCTCCTTGCCTGCGATTGCGGTATATTTCACGATAAAGGAACGTAAGACCCTTTGTTTTTATTGTGAAAAGTGTGCGACACATCGGTTCGGACCCCAGAAAATTATACATTTACGGGAAATTATGTATTTTTGCACTCGGAAATATAAAAAACAGAGAGTATGGAAATCGGACCGAAATACATCCCACAGGAGATTGAATCCAAATGGTACGAATATTGGCTGAAAAACAACTATTTTCACTCGACTCCGGACGAGCGCGAACCCTATACGATCGTTATCCCGCCCCCTAACGTGACGGGTATGCTGCACATGGGACACATGCTCAACGAGACCATTCAGGACGTATTGGTCCGCCGCGCCCGCATGCAGGGGAAAAATGCCTGCTGGGTGCCGGGTACCGACCACGCCTCGATCGCTACCGAGGCGAAAGTCGTTCAGAAACTCAAGGCCGAGGGCATCGACAAAAACAGCCTCACCCGTGAAGAGTTCCTCAAACACGCTTGGGAGTGGAAAGAGAAACACGGCGGCATCATCCTCAAACAGCTCCGCAGACTGGGCGCATCGTGCGACTGGGAGCGGACCAAATTCACAATGGATCCCGAACTGAGCCGCAGCGTCATCAAAGTTTTCGTCGACCTCTACAACAAAGGAAAAATCTATCGCGGAATCCGTATGGTCAACTGGGATCCCGCCGCACAAACAGCTCTCTCGGACGAAGAGGTCATCTACCGCGAATCGCAAGGTAAACTCTACTACCTGCGCTATCGGATCGAGGGCTCGGACGAGCACCTCATCGTAGCCACGACCCGACCCGAGACCATCCTTGGCGATACGGCCGTCTGCGTCAACCCCAATGACCCGAGATACCAACATCTGGCTTCGGATGCTCGCGTTCTGGTTCCGCTGATCGGTCGCTCGATTCCGGTGATCCGCGACGAATACGTCGACATCGAATTCGGTACCGGTGTTTTGAAAGTTACTCCCGCCCACGACGTCAACGACTACATGTTGGGTGAAAAATACGGACTCGAGACGATCGACATCTTCAATGACAACGGTACGCTGAACGAACACGGACAACAATATGCCGGCATGGACCGTTTCGACGTACGGAATCAGATCGAGAAAGACCTCGATGCGGCAGGCCTGCTCGAAAAGACCGAAGCCTACACCAACAAAGTGGGCTATTCGGAACGAACCAATGCCGTAATCGAGCCCAAACTCTCGATGCAGTGGTTCCTGAAGATGGAGGAGCTTGCCCGCCCGGCGCTTAAGGCGGTCATGGAGGATGATATCCGACTCGTCCCTGCAAAATTCAAAAACACCTACCGCTACTGGATGGAGAACATCAAGGACTGGTGTATCTCGCGTCAGCTCTGGTGGGGACAACAGATTCCGGCCTACTACCTGCCCAAAGGCGGGTATGTCGTAGCCGAAACTCCCGAACAGGCGCTGGAGCTCGCCCGTCAGAAGAGCGGCAACGATTCGCTCACAATCTCCGATCTGCGGCAGGATCCCGACGTCCTCGACACGTGGTTCTCGTCGTGGTTGTGGCCCATCTCAGTCTTCGACGGCATCAACCGCCCCGATAACGAAGAGATCAAATACTACTATCCGACCAACGATCTGGTTACGGCTCCCGACATCCTCTTCTTCTGGGTTGCCCGCATGATTATGGCCGGATATGAATTCAAAGGAGAAAAACCTTTCCGGAATGTCTATCTGACCGGTATCGTTCGAGATAAGCTGAGACGGAAGATGAGTAAGTCACTCGGCAACTCTCCCGATCCGCTCGACCTGATCGATCGCTACGGAGCCGACGGCGTACGGTTGGCCATGCTGCTCTGCTCGGCTGCCGGGAACGACCTGCTGTTCGATGAATCGCTGTGCGAGCAGGGGCGGAATTTCGGTAACAAGATTTGGAATGCCTACCGGCTGGTCAACGGTTGGCAGGTCGACGAGAAACTCGAACAGAGCGACAACAACCGGATCGCAACCGAGTGGTTCGACGCAATGCTGAATCGGACACTCGCTCAGATCGAAGCTGATTTCACCGAATATCGGATCTCCGAAGCCCTGATGAAAATCTACAAACTCTTCTGGGACGAATTCTCCGGATGGTATCTCGAAGCGATCAAACCCGCTTACCAATGTCCGATCGACCGCACGACAATCGACGCGGTTCGCGGATTTTTCGACAAACTGCTGCGTACGCTTCATCCGTTCATGCCGTTCATCACCGAAGAGATCTGGCAACACATGAGCGAACGTCGCGACGGCGAAAGCATCATGATCGTTCGTCTGCCCGAGGCCAAACCCTACGACGAAACTCTGCTCGAACGGTTCGATCAAGTCAAAGAGGTCATTTCAGCCCTGCGGAATATCCGGAAAGAGCACAATCTTCCGAATAAGGACACCTTAGAGTTGTGCGTACTGGCAGACAGCAACTTCCATCCCGAATTCAACCCTATTTTGATGAAGATGGGTAATCTGAGCGCCATCCGCACAGTCGATGCCAAATGTTCCGATGCGGCAACATTCATGGTAAAGACAACCGAATATTTCGTTCCGCTCAACGACAAGATCGACACGGAAGAGGAGTTGAAAAAGTTAAAGGCCGATTTAACCTACATGGAAGGCTTCTTGGCCTCTGTCCTCAAAAAGCTTTCGAACGAACGCTTTGTTCAGAATGCCCCGGCCAAAGTTGTCGAAACGGAACGGGCCAAACAAAACGATGCGGAGGCCAAAATCAAGGCACTCCAAGAACGCATCGCCCAATTATCGAAATAGGCAACTCGGAGGAAGAGGCTCTTCGCCAATCTGATCTGTCTCCAAGAAGCTGAACCGATACAGTGAATCGGATTGTCTGATTGAGCATGCAACACGAATTGTAAGAATAGTGATAAAAGGGAGGGACCGTACACCTTAATAATAGTAGTAGTGATTTCGGCCCGGCCGCTATCCTTACTCTGATGGAAAACTCACTTTTACAAATCAAATAAAAAGAGAGGCGATTCTGTTGAATCGCCTCTCTTTTTAAAAATCTGATAAATCTATTTCCGGAATTAGCTTACCGAAACATCTCACACTATAAATTTACTTGGGCCGGCTGTAACCCTTGTGCCGAGAAAGTCACATCCGAAGCCGTCGCTGAGGGCTCGAAATAGATTACCATACGTCCCTCGTAACTCTTGCCCCGCTCTTTCGACGTATATTTCTCGCCCTGTGGATCGTACTGGTTTCCGTTGTCGATGCCCATAACTCGGCCCGCAGCTGATCCGCTTACCGAAACCTCTACCTCACTATCCGGAACCCGGTCCCCCTTTTCATCCACAACCTGCAATTCGGCCCGTACCACATCTCCATAGCGGTAGATACGCGACACCTCCAACGCATAGGGCTCGCCGGCCGTCTGCAACGTATGCTCCGTCACCTTCTTCCCGTCGCGATATCCGATCGCCGTAACAGAACCTGCTCGGTACGGTACACTCCACTCTACACTATATAAATCCGGATCGACCTCCTTCTTGCCCATCGACTTCCGGCCCACGCGCAGCTCTACCTCATCACAATTCGTATAGACCCACACCGAAACAGTGTCCTTCCCGGCCCAATTCCAGTGATCCACCACATCACGAGGCGACCAGTCAAAATCTCGCCCTTCACTCCGCTGTACGCCTACATGAACCACCGGTTCCGCCGTCCAATAGCTTTTACGCAACCAATATTCCATCTTCGGAAAGCCTGCAATATCCAGAATCCCTTCATTCCATCCCCGATAATCGGGCCATACGATCTCCCCAAGATAATCGTATCCAACCCAGACAAACTCCCCGAGCACATAATCATGATCCCGTACCGACACATGATTCCGGGTCTTGTGGTAGGTCTCCGTCCCCAGCAACATCCGGTGCGGATAGCGGGCATGTTCCGCGGCATACAAGCTGTCCGTATGAATCCGATCGATATAGTTGTATCCTGCAATATCGAACTGATCCATAAATCCATACACATTTGCACCGACAAAGAAGTCACACGCTGCCGTCACCGGACGGGTCGGATCCTCTTCACGAGCGATCGCTTTCAGTTTGCGGGCAATCTCGATCCCTTCGATCCGTTGGTTCGGGATCTCATTGCCCAGCATATAAAGAATGACACTGGGGTGATTCCGATCCCGACGGATCATCCGCCGCAAGTCCGTCTCCCCCCACTGGTTGAAATAAAGGTGATACGTATAGGGCATCTTCCCGTAGGTACTCTCGGAGTATCCCCACTCCTGCCCACGGTTCCACTCATCAAAAATCTCATTCGACACATACAGTCCCAAACTGTCACACAAATCATAGAATCGAGGCATAAACGGATAGTGACTTACCCGTACAGCATTACACCCCATCGCTTTCAACGTCTCGAGTCGTTCGCGCCAAACGCCGAGCGGAACGGCAGAACCGAAACATCCGACATTCTGATGCAGACACACACCCTGTATCTTAACCTGTTTTCCGTTCACTTCCATACCCCGTTCCGCTGAAAAACGAATATCGCGTATCCCGACCGGAGTCTCGATCCGATCCGCCTCCTTACCGTCGTACGATATCGTCGTCACTAACTTATACAAATACGGCGTCTTGTCCGACCACAAATGCGGCTCCGAGACCTCCATCTCCTGCACCATCTCCGTGCGGGTATAGTCTCCGATCAACTGACGGCTCTCCGCGCGGGACACCTCGTTCCCTTCCATATCATACAGAATCGACGTCAGCGTACACTCCTTCTGTACACGATGGTTCCCTTCGCTCGTCGGTGCATCCTGATCCTCCTGATCCCTCAGCCATACAAACAGCGATTTGTTGTCCGTCCACGAGAAACGTGTCTCAGGATAGTTGTGATTAATCACCTCATAACGCATCGCTATCTTGGCCCGTTCGGTCGACACCTCTGGGGTTGTAATGAACGTACTCCCGTCCGTAAAGTGCATCTGAGAGGTCACGATCAGATTAACGTCCCGATAGATACCCGAACCCGTATACCACCGGGAACCCGGCTGAAGCGAGTTGTCTACCCGTACCGCCAAAACGTTTACCGTATCCTGACGAACGAACGGCGTAATGTCATACTCGAAGGAGTTGTAGCCGTTCGGATACTCTCCCACCATACGGCCGTTGATCCAAACCTGACTCTTCATATACACCCCATCGAAGCGAACAAACACCCGATTCCCTTTCGTACTTGCAGGGGCCTCGAACCGCAACCGATACCAGCCCGTCCCACACGGCATAAATCCGCCCTGTGGCCCACTCGGATTACGCTTGTCGTATTTGCCCTCTATGCTCCAGTCGTGCGGCACATCCAGAACCCGCCAGCCGCTGTCATCCACATCCGGAATTCCGTAAGCTCCATCGCCCAATAGAAATCGCCAACCCTGATTCAGATTGATCACCTCCCGGGCTTCGAGCGACATAGCACCAAACAAAAGCGCTGTCAACACCAATAACGTCTTCATTCTCTTCATTCTCTTTCTCTTTTTTATTTATTCAAGTCTATTTATAGTAAACACTATTTTCAATCTATCGTTGCTGCCGCAATACGACCGGCCCCAATAGACCGCTTTCACGCAACGGAGCCGATCGGTCCGGCCACTTCAAGACCCACGTTTTTCGAGCCTCTTCCGGTTGCCCCGCATCATAGACCAAACGGTTGAACCACGTGTTGGTAACTTTTATGCAAATTGTATTCTCTCCTTTTTGAAGATAATCCGTAACATCCGCCCGATAGGGCTCCGTCCAAAGGGTTTCTACCTGTTTCCCGTTTATCCAAATCTCTGCAATACGTTCTACCCGTCCCAAATCGAGTTGATAGCTTCTATTTTTCTTGAAATGAGGCAACTCAAACGATGTGCGGTATTCGACCGTTCCCGAGAAGGATTTTCCCTCCTGCGAGAGATCCAAATCTTTCCACGGTTTTAATTCGGAACGAACGGACCGAGGCGTACCCCATCCCTCCGGGAAGAGGAGCTCCCACTCTCCATCCAAAACGGCAACCGTCTCGAAGGGCCGCTGTTGTGACACTTTTTTCTGTTTTTCTCCCTTCTCAAAAACAATGAAACAGGAACCCGACGGAGCCAGATCCAATGCAACGAGAGTCCGTCCGTCACGCTGCTCGCACGGGATATCTTCGATAGACCCATCCACAGGATCCCATAGGCGAACCCGACCCGTACTCCGGAAATCAACAACACCCTCGAATCCTGAACCTTTCGGAGCACACACATAATACCAATCGACATCACCGGTCGTTCGATGTAGCCAAAGGGCACCCGATGCGTGCACATCCGGTTGAATTTCGAGCCGTGTCAATACCTGTTCTATCGACATGCCCGAAATGATCTTTCCGTTTCCGACCTCGCGAGTGCCCGATGCTGGCTTTTCGCCCCAGATTTTCGACACGGCTTCATCGAAACGTCGTTGGGCTGCATCACCTCCACTCAACGTTGCCAAACCTTGGGGCGCCTCACCTACGACAACCGCCCCGTCACACAACAGCTCATAAATCTTTTCCAACGTTTCGGGCAACATCCGATAGGTCGAAGGCATCCACAGCACTTCGTATGAGATTCCTTCCGGTGTAACGATTTTCCCGTCACGAACCGACAACCGGGTCAAGAGAACATCCGGATTGCAGTAATCGTATTTATAGCCATCGGGGAAAGGAGCCTGCTGATCGGGTTTGTGATCGATTTCATCACCCAGATACCACAAAACATCCGACACTGGGCACCCTCGCTCGAACAGATAACCGCAACGGGCCAGATAGGTATTGAACTCCTTCATATATTTCCACCACGTCTGTCCCTTTAAAAAAGGGGTTCCGATTCCGGCTCCCGAAAAGGAGGTTCCGGGCGGGAGGAAATCTACCTGCGGATTGTGCGTATAGGTATGGAAAATCAGATGGGTCACCCCCTCGACACAATTGACATTGGCCACTTCGCGAAGCATCTGGAAATTTTCATCCCATGTATGATTGAATGAGGTGAAGGCCTCTGCCGCGACACGCGGTTTTCCATACAACCGAGCTGCCGAAGCGGTCGGTTT
>URBJ01000076.1 GCA_900546005.1 uncultured Alistipes sp.
ATATTTTTCGAGGTTTTGTCGAGAATCATAATCTCTTCGGGTAAAGAAATAGATGAGAAGGGCGAAATACGTGTAAAGAATGGATGCAATGTCATCCGTTTGGTTTTGCTATTTACCTGTAAAATATTATATTTGTACGAAACCTAAAAATTAACCTGAATGGAAAAAGAGAAAAAATTCAAACTTAGTAGAAGAGACTTTTTAAAGACTTCGGCCATAGGAGCTATCGGCACTTTAGGAACGTTCAGTATGCCGGCATGGATGTCCGGATGTGCGTCTTCGGAAGATAAGGCGCCTTTAAGAGAGGTTTCGGTACCTGAAATTCTGGCCAGCGCACCGGACGGTCAACCGCTCAAGGCCGGTCTGATCGGTTGCGGAGGTCGCGGAACAGGTGCGGCTTGCAACTTTTTGGATGCTGGACCGAACTTGCAGATTACCGCATTGGGCGATGTTTTTGAGGATAAACTGGCTGCATGCCGGCAGACATTGGCAGACCGGGGGCAAGAGATTCCAGATGATAAGTGTTTCGTTGGTTTCGATGCATATAAAAAGGTGATCGATTCGGGTGTGGATGTGGTGCTGTTGTGTACGCCGCCCGTATTCCGGCCCGACCATTTCGATTATGCGATCGGGCAGGGCAAACATTGTTTTATCGAAAAGCCTTGTGCGGTCGATCCGGTCGGAGCAAAGAAGATATTGGTAACGGCGAAAAAAGCCGAGCAAAAGGGTCTATCGGTAATCAGTGGTACGATCCGGCGCTCGCAGAAGGATTGCATTGAGACCTACCGGCGTGTGGCCGAAGGGGCGATCGGGAAGATCGTTTCAGCCCATGTGACCCGTCTTGGAGGGGCTTTGTGGTATGTGAATCGTCGGCCCGAGTGGAACGATATGGAGTACATGTTGCGCAACTGGGTGAACTTCTGCTGGACGTCGGGAGATCTGGTGGTCGAGCAGTTTGTCCATGAGATCGACATGATGACGTGGTTCCTTGGGGATATTGTGCCGGTTCGTGCCGAAGCCACCGGAGGACGTCAACGCCGGGTGACCGGAGATATGTATGACTTTTTCAGTATCGAGTATGTCTATGAAAACGGCATGCGGGCCCATTGTACCTCGCGCCAGATCAACGGCTGCGACACGACCCATAACGTGATGGTTTACGGGACGAAGGGCTATACGAACTGTTTCGATACGATCTATAATCTGGATGGTAGCGTTGCGTGGAAATATCCGCATCCTGCGGCTGAAGATGCCGATCAGTCGATGGCGGTACCCGATCCCTACGTGCAGGAGCTGATCCGTCTGGTTACGGCGATCAGAACCAATACGCCGGTCAACGACGCGGAACAGCATGTCCGTTCGACGTTGATGGCCATCATGGGGCGTCAGTCGGCCTATACCGGAAAATTTGTGACGTGGGATGAGATCATGGCTTCGGAGATGAAGCTCGGTCCCGATACGTATGAATTCGGTCCGGTGCCGGACATTCCAGAGACTCCGCCCGTAGCGGGAACTCCTGCTTAAGGTTCTGTATGTAGTTAAAAACGGAGACTTTATGCAGCGAAGAGAATTTCTGAAAAAAGCTTTGGCCGGTGCGGGTGCGTTGGCTTTTTCGGGTTGGAGCCTTCAGGCGGCATCCTCTCCGCTGTGGACGGGTGCCGAAGGCGATGTGGATACAGAAGGAGACGCGGCGCAGCCGTTGCGCAAATCGATCATGTGGGGTACGGTCGGTATGGAGGGGTCGGTGCTGGACAAGTGTCGGGCCATCAAGGCGGCCGGATACGACGGGATCGAGCCCAACAGCCACATGAATCGCGATGAAGTGTTGTCGGCCGTCGAGCAGACGGGACTTGTCGTTTCCAGTGTATGCAACATAGAGCATTGGAGCAAGCCCCTGTCGCACCCTGATGCGGCTGTCCGTCAGGAGGGTATCGAGGCCATGATCGTGGCGATGGAGGATGCCAAGGCATACGGTACGGACGCGGTATTGCTTGTGCCCGGAGTGGTCAGCGAAGAGGTGCCCTATGATGCCTGTTGGGAGCGCTCGACGGAGTGTATCAAGAAATTGGTTCCTGTGGCCGAAAAGCTAAAGGTAAAGATTTGTCTGGAAAATGTTTGGAATAACTTTTTGTTGAGTCCGATCGAGGCCTGCTCCTATATCGATCAGTTTAAGAGTCCGTATGTGCGTTTCTATTTCGATTGCGGAAACATTCTGGTGTATGGATGGCCCGAACAGTGGATTCCTATCTTGGGAAAACGTATCGGGAGAATCCATATCAAGGAGTTCAGCCGTGAGATTGCAGATCGGGAGGGCCGTTGGAATGGATTCAACGTGAAATTGACCGAGGGAAATGTGAACTGGGCGAAGGTAATGGAGCAGATCCGCAAGCACTATCGGGGCGGATGGTTGACGACCGAGCAGGGTGGTGGAGCCTCTCCCGAAGAGTTGCAGGACCTTTGTGCCCGGTTGGACCGGATTTTCGAGATGTAACCTTAATTTATGCAGACGTATGGGACAGGGAGCGATTACGGCCGTGGTGCTGGGAGCCAGCGGACGAGGAAAATTGTATGGCGATTATGCCTTGGAACATCCCGATGAGTTGAAGATCGTAGGGATTGCCGAATTGGTGGAGCTGCGCCGGCAGATGTATGGTGATAAATACGGTGTCCCGGTAGAGAATCGGGTGGCGACGTGGCAGGAGATGCTCGAACGTCCCAAATTTGCCGATGCGGTCATTATTGCTACGCCGGATCATCTGCACTATGAACCGTGTATGCGGGCGATCGATTTGGGGTACGACATTCTGCTCGAAAAGCCGATCGCACAGACGCTCGAACAGTGTAGAAAATTAGTCGAATATGCGCGGAGCAAGAAAAAAATCGTCTGTCTGACCCATGTGCTGCGTTACTCTCCCTATTTTCTGAAATTGAAGGAGATGATCGATACGGGTCGGATCGGAGATCTTGTGAGCATCCAGCACTTCGAACCGGTGGACCACATTCACATGTCGCACTCGTATGTGCGGGGCAGTTGGCACGATTCGGTCAAGAGTACGCCGCTGGTGTTGGCCAAGTCGAGCCACGATTTGGATATTCTGTATTGGCTGATCGGCAAGCCGTGCCGCCGTGTCGTGGCCTTTGGTGGGCTGGGTCATTTCAAGGCAGAACACGCCCCGAAAGGGAGTACACTGCGTTGTACGGACGGATGTGCGGTTGAGTCGACGTGCCCGTTTTCAGCCCTGAAGATCTACTACCGGAATCGGACATGGCTCTATGTGTTTGATCTGCCCGAAGAGGAACCTGCCCGAGGTGAGGCCATACTGAACTGCCTGAAAACAACCGATTATGGACGTTGCGTGTATCACTGCGACAACGATCAGCCGGATCATTTCGTGATGAGTATGGAGTTTGAGGACAACGTGACAGTAAACTTTTCGATCGAGGCCTTCACCTCGTACAGTGGGCGCCGTACCCGCATTATGGGAACGCGGGGCGATATTGTGGGCGATATGGAGCACTTTACGTTGACCGATTTTGCTACCGGCGAAAAGATGGTCTACGATGCGAATGCAGAGGATGCGGAGAACTACAAGGGGGCAGGACACGGGGGCGGTGATGCCGGCATGATCCGGGATTGGATCGAAGCGGTACGCCGTCAGGATGCTTCGGTTATGAGCACTCCGTTGGATGATTCATTGGAGAGTCACATCATGGCTTTTGCGGCGGAGCAGAGCCGGAAGAGCGGTCAGGTGGTCGAATTGGAACATTAGCCGTTTCATACATGAGTTAAAAGATAAGGGCATCCCTCGTATGGGATGCCCTGTTTTTTATCCCGCGAGATGATCTGAACGGGAATGAAGATTAAATGCTGATGACCGGAGTGAAGCCTTGGAGGTTTTCTATGTGTTCTCCTTAGAATCTCTCCGTCCGTCGGCTGTACACATTATTCAGTGGGGTAGATCCGTGCGGCAAAACCTCCGCCCGGTGCCATTTTCAGTGTTATTTTCCGGTTCGAAGGGAGAGGTGCGACGACCTTTTTGTAGTCTCGGGCCGCACGGTCGGCATTGATTCCGTCCGTGAAGTATTCGATCTCGTAAGCGCCTTCACCGATAAATGACAGGTCCACCTCCAACTCCCGGGCAGTCCAGTCGGTCATGGCTCCGAGATACCATTCCGAACCCTTTTTGCGAGCCGTAACGATATATTCTGCCACTTTGCCCTGCAGGATTTTCGTCTCATCCCAGACTGTCGGCACACCGGCAATGAATGCCGTACATTCGCTCTCTTGTCGATAGAGGGATGGCGAGTCGCTCAGCATGTTGAGCGGGGCGTCGAAGACGACATACATGGCCAGTTGGCGGCAGCGTGTACCCTGACTCATCGGCTCGGAGTTGACCGGACGGTAGTTTGATTTGCCGGCATTGCGCATGGCACCCGGAGTGTAGTCCATCGGACCGGCCAGCATCCGGATGAAGGGGATTGTCACGTCGTAGGTTACCATGTCGGACGACGGAGCGGACCATTTCATCTGTTCTATGCCCCAAACTCCTTCGAAATTGAGCACGTTGGGGTAGGTTCTGTTCAGTCCGGTGGGTTTGTAGACGCCGTGGAAATCGACGATCATGTGGTGGTCGGCGCAGGTCTTTGCCGCACGGTACAGAAAATCGACCATCCACTGGTCGTCCCGGTTCATGTAGTCGATCTTGAACCCTTTGATACCCATTTCGGCGTAGTGGCGGACCGCCTCCTCCATGTCCTTCTCGAAGGCATTGCAGCCGGCCCAAAGGATCAGTCCGACGTTTTTCGAGTTGCCGTAGGCGACCAGCTCCTTGAGGTCGATCTCCGGAACCACCTGCATCAGGTCCCCGGCTCCGTACACCGACCATCCGGCATCGAGAATGATATACTCCAGACCGTATTCTGCCGCAAAGTCGATAAAGTATTTGTAGGTGTCGTTGTTGACTCCGGCGCGGAAGTCGACCCCATACAGATTCCAGTCGTTCCACCAGTCCCATGCCACCTTGCCGGGCTTGATCCACGACGGGTCTTCGATGCGGCAGGGGGAGGCCAGCCGGTAGACCATGTCGTTGTCGGCCAACTCTTCGTCCCGGTCGACGACGATGAAGGCCCGCCACGGAAATAACCGCGAGGCGGAGGTTCGGGCGATGTACTCCTCCCGCTCCCGGACATAAATGTAGAGCCGTTTTTTTGTATCGACTTCACAGCGGGACGGGTAGCGGGCGTAGATGGCTTCGAGGGTGGGACGGTCCGGATCGTTGTTAAGCATCATGCCCGGATAGTCCTCAAGGTCCGACTCCGTGATGCAGAGTTTGCCCTTCTCCTCCAAATCGATCAGCAGAGGCAGCATCTTCAGCCGGTTGGGATCCAGCTCGGTCAGTGTCTTTGTTGTATAGGTGTTTTCGAACGAGGCGTAGAATTGGTTTTCGAGCTTCTTGTTCGCATTGTTGACGTAGGCCGTGTAGGTTTTGTAGTCTTTCGGAAAACGGTAGGCAGCCGTCTCCTGTTCGATAATTGTTTCGCCCTTGCGGTCCAACCCGAATCGGTAGGCCATGCCGTCGTCATACATACGGAAGATTACGCTGTAATCGCCTTTGAATTTCAGTGTCAGTTCATTGTATCGATCCGTGACGGTATCTTTTCTATAACAGAGGGTAGGGATGGGGGTGTCGACCGATGTGCGGACGGTTTTTGCGACTTTCGCACCGACAAACAGCTGCTCGCTCTCTTGCAGGGTCTTTAGCGTCAGGCCGATTTTCGATGGAGAGACGATCTCCGCTCCATCTTTGTAGAGCGAGAACCGGACGGAATCATCCACCGAGATCACTACCGACAGGTGGCTGTTCGGGGACTCAAGAGTGTAGCTTTTTTGGGCTTTTGCGGGGGCCCACAGCCATAAGCTCAGCATGGAGCAAAAAAGGATTCGATGTAGTTTCATAGGGTTAGTTTATTGAAGTTTTACAGGTTCGGATCGGATGATGAGAGCGGTCGGTCGAACGTGCCGGTCAGGTCGCGGATGACGACCGAGGCACAGTAGCAACCGAACAGTGCCGGCATGTAGGAGATGGTGCCGACGTTTGACTTTTTGTTGGTCTCCTCGCAGGGAACGATGGCCTCCTTGCAGGGTGGTTCGGGCGAGAAGACGACGCGGAATCCGGTGCGGACTCCCTCTTTGTGGAGCCTTTTGCGCAGCATGTGGGCCAATGGGCAGTGGTGCGAGCGGGAAATGTCCTGAATCTCGATCTGTGTCGGATCGACTTTGGCTCCGGCTCCCATCGAGCTGATGATCGGGATACCCCGATGCAGCGCGCCGAGTATCAGGTTCAGCTTGGGGGAGAGGGTGTCGATGGCGTCAACAACGTATGAATAAGGAGCCCGATCGAGCAGGCGGTTGGTTGCTTCGTCGCGCACGTACTCCTGCAATACGGTCAGCTGGATCTCCGGATTTATGTCTTTGAGGCGGGCGGCCAGAATGTCGGCCTTGGGTTGTCCGATGGTGCTGTGGAGCGCGATCAGTTGTCGGTTGATGTTCGATTCCGACACCCGGTCCGCATCCACCAGTGTCAGGGTTCCGACGCCGCTTCGGGCCAGCATCTCGGCGGCATAGGCCCCGACACCGCCGAGTCCGACCACCAAGACGTGCGCCTCGTGCAGGCATTGCATCCGTTCGTCGCCCAACAGCAGTTGGGTCCTTATCTGCCATGCATCGTTCATCCGAATAGGTTTTTATAGTTTGTATATATCGAGTGTTTTAATGTTTCGATCGGAGTGTTGCGCAGAGCGGCTGCCTGTCGGTATATCTCCTCTATGGTCGTATCGGCTTCGTCCGTTTCGAGAAAGAGGTGTTCATAGGGCGTCGTACGAAGGGCCTCCTGTGTCCTCGGTGAGCGGAACAGAGTGGTCCCGAACGAAAGGAAATACCCTTTCCGGATAAGCTGACAGGCTAACTGAGGGGATCCGGTAAAGCCGTGAAAGAGGATGGGGACCGCGTATTGGTCCATCAGGGAGAGAAGCTTTTCGTAGGCTTTGACACAGTGCAGCACGATCGGCAGGCGTCGTTTCTCGGCAAGGGCGGCTTGCTCGGTCAGCCGTTGGAGTTGCATGGTGTGGTCGATCGGTTTGCAGAAATCGAGTCCGATCTCTCCGACAGCGGCAACGGGCAGTGTTTCCAGCGAATCGAGCCACTCCGAACCCACGGTCTCGCAATCCCACGGATGTATTCCTGCCGAGAAGGGTTCGCCGGATGTCGGTATGCACTCTTTCCCGAGCCGGATCGACCGGATCGCCACAACGTTAGGGCGCATTTCGTTTCGGTGGGTGTGTATATCGACAAAAGGTGTATCCATAAACGGCTCGATTCGTACTGAGGGTTCACAAAAGTAGTTCAATATTGTTTATATTTGCGAACAGAGCCGGCGAATTTTCGGACAATCGGGCGGGAAATCGAACCTTTACGGTCGGATTACGCTTGGAGGATGTCCGCTTTTTCGGTAGAGGAGAGGCCCAACGGTTACGCTTTATGGAGTTGAAAAGAGGTATATGGCGGCATGTTGTCCTGCCCGAACTGGTTTGTTCGGGGGTTGTACTAGGATTTGTGATCGGCTTCCTGTTGTTCGAGCCTCTGATGTCGACACGAACGGAGAATCGTGTCGCAGCGATCGTGCCGGACGAACAGCCGCAGAAGCAGCACATGACGCTGATCTTTACCGGGGATTTGATGCAACACCTGCCTCAGGTCTATGCCGCACAGCAGCAGGACGGTAGCATGGATTATACCGCCTGTTTCTCTCGTTTGAAGGGGTATTTTGCCGGTGCGGATTTTGTTGTGGCCAACCTTGAAACAACGCTCGGCGAGCCGCCCTATTCGGGTTACCCTCAATTCCGGTCACCGATCGCGTTGGCCGAGGCGATGCGTCGTGTCGGGATCGATGTGGCGGTATTGGCCAATAATCATGTCTGCGATCGGGGCGGTGTAGGTATCCGGTCTACACTTGATGCACTGGATCGTGCCGGAATCCGGCATACCGGGGCGTGGACCGATACGGTGCCTGTCGACAACCATCCGCTCTGGCTCGAAAAGGGCCCGTTTCGTGTGGCGTTGTTCAACTACACCTACGGGACCAACGGCATTCCTGTCCCCCGAGGCTGTTTTGTCAACGGAATCGACACCCTCCGTATGGGACGGGATATTGCCGAAGCCCGGCAGAGCGGAGCCTCTCACGTCGTCGTGTTCCTGCACTGGGGGAATGAGTATGAAGCGGTTCCCAATCGGGTGCAGCGGTCTCTGTCCGGATTTTGCCGTCGGGCCGGAGCCGAAATTGTGATCGGTTCGCATCCGCATGTAGTGCAAGCGCTCGAGGCGGATACGGATTCTTTGGGGCGGATCGTCGGTGTGATAGCCTACTCATTGGGGAATTTCGTCTCCAATCAGCGGAAGCCCGGAACCGATGGCGGCATCTCGGTCCGGATCGGGCTGACGTTGTCCGAAGATATGAAAACGACAGAGTACGCCCCGGAATATTTGATCCATTGGACTGCCATCACGAGGGATCGCAAGAGTCGTTCGGGATATCGTTATGAGATTGTTCCGGCCTATGCCGAAGAGACCCTGCCCGAAGAGTTTCGCCCGGGCCTGAATCGTTTTGTGGACCGTACGCGCCGTTATATGTCGCGATATAATTCCGGTTTCCGTGAAATAACCTGCGGATTTTGAGGCTATCGTTTCACTTTTTTGTTTATTTTTGTGACAAATTGCAAAAATCTAACGGATCGTGAAAAAGAAATCTTGGCAAATTGCGGTATTGGCGATTTGCGGGCTCTCTATTTTGGGCCTTTCTCGAGGTGTGGCTGCCGGGGCCGAACCAAATGCGTCGAAAGATGTGATCGAAGAGGGAAGGGCAGGAGTAGTATGCGACACCGAGACTCGAAACGAACCTGATAGTGAGGGCGCGGCATTCGTCTTTTCGGATGAGAAGATCCTTCCCGTTACGCCGGTCAAGAATCAGTCCCAATCCGGGACCTGTTGGTGCTTTTCGGGAACCGGGATGATCGAATGTGAACTGCTGCGGGACGGAAAAGGAGAACACGATCTTTCGGAGATGTGGACCGTCCGCAATATCTATAAGGAAAAAGTGGCCAAATATGTGCGGATGCACGGGAACTCTTCGCTCTCGCCCGGTGGCGTACCCGATGATGTGGTCTACGTAATCGCTCGCTATGGGGTTGTGCCCGAAGAGGTCTACTCCGGGTTGAACGGTGCGGAGAACCATAACCACAAGGAGCTGGACGAGGCGATCCGGACCTTTGCACAGAAGTTGGTGAAAAACGATTCCGCTGTACTCGCTACGGAGTGGGAACTGCAACTGGATTCCATTCTGGATCACTATTTGGGAGCATGCCCCGATACATTTGTATATAAAGGGAAGGAGTATACGCCGAAAAGTTTGGCCGCAGAGCTCGATATCGATCCGGAGGAGTATATCAATCTGACCTCATTTACGCATCATCCGCTCTATGCAACGTTCCCTCTCGAAGTTCCCGACAACTGGAACTGGTCGCGCTTTGGCAACGTGACGATCGAGGAGCTCGAAGCGATCATTGAGGCATCGCTCGAGGCCGGACATGCGATCAACTGGGCTTCGGATGTCAGCGAACCCGGATTCCGATATAAGGATGGCTATGCCGTCATCTTGGAAGATACAGACGGAAAACAGGTGTTGTCCGCAGAGAATCTGGCGAAGGGGACGGTGCAGGAGGTGACGATTACGCCCGTCATGCGTCAGGAGGCATTCGACGAATATAGAACGACCGATGACCACGGCATGCTGATCGTCGGAACGGCAACGGATCAGCACGGGAATCGCTTCTATAAGGTGAAGAATTCGTGGGGCGAGACCGGAAAGTACAAGGGTTTCTTCTATGTGTCGAAACCCTATCTGCTCTACAAGACAACTGCTCTGTCGGTTCATCGGGATGCGATACCGCACGAGGTCCTTAAAAAGCTCGAAGCCAACGAACTGAACAGATACGAATAGAGAGTAAGTTTGAAATCAACATAAATAACTAACAGTCAGAATATGTCGCAAGTCATCAAGTTGAAAAAAGGTCTCGATATCCTTTTGGAGGGAGAGGCGAAGCGGGAGTTGACGCGGTTGCCGTTGGTTCACGCCTACGCGCTGAAGCCTGAGGATTTTCCGGGAGTGACGCCTAAACTGCTGGTGCGTGTGGACGATGAGGTGAAGGTCGGAACGCCGCTGTTTTTCGACAAGTATCGCCCGCAGATTCTGTTTACCTCACCCGTAAGCGGAAAGGTATCGGCGATCGTCAGAGGCGAAAAACGGAAAATTCTGGAGGTTGTCATTACTCCCGAAGCCGAACAGGTGTACGAGACGTTCGATGTGCCCGCCATCGAAGCTACCGATCGCGAGCAGATCAAGTCGCTGATGCTGAAAGCCGGATTATGGCCGATGATCATTCAGCGTCCGTTCGGGATCGTGGCCAATCCACAGGATACGCCAAAGTCGATTTTCGTTTCGGGTTTCGATTCGGCACCGCTGGCTCCGGACATGAACTTCGTGCTCGAAAACGAGGCCGAGAATCTGGAGACCGGTTTTGCGCTGCTCGGTAAGTTGACCGACGGAAAGGTCTATCTGGGTCTGAAAAACGGAACCTCCGGTGTGCTGAATCAGGTGAAAAATGCTGAAATCCGGTTGTTCGAGGGTCCGCATCCGGCAGGCAACGTCGGGGTGCAGATTCACCATATCGATCCGATCAATAAGGGAGATGTGGTGTGGACGGTCGATGTGCAGCATGTGGCCATGATCGGCCGATTCTTCCGGACCGGACGGGTCGACATGAGTAAGATTGTTGCACTGACCGGATCGGAAACGGCTCAGCCACGCTATTTCAGTGTGATCACGGGGCTGCCGATCAACAGCATCGTGCGCCAGAAAGAGCTTCGGTCGCAGACGGAAAAGGTCCGGATCATCAGCGGTAATGTGCTGACGGGACGTCGTGTGGAACCCGAAGGCTACTTGGGCTTTTACAGCAATCAGGTGACCGTGATACCGGAAGGCGATACCTATGAATTCTTGGGGTGGGGCATGCCGCGGCTCAATAAGTTCTCCGTTTCGAGGAGCTATTTCTCGTGGCTCAGTCCCAAGAAACATTATCGGTTGGATACTAACATGAACGGAGGTGTCCGGGCCTATGTGGTGACCGGTCTGTATGACAAGTATCTGCCTATGGATATCTATCCGCTCTACCTGTTGAAGGCCATTCTCGCGGGCGATATCGATAAGATGGAGAATCTGGGAATTTACGAGGTGATCGAGG
>URBJ01000077.1 GCA_900546005.1 uncultured Alistipes sp.
CTATTCCCCGCTGTACCCGCCGTTTCAACCCGGCAGCTGCGGGGGGCTATTTGATATTACTTGATATTGCGCAAATGCTTTTCCCAAGCCCAAGCAGAGGCCAATGTATCTTCAATCGAGCGGGTAGCTTTCCATCCCAACTCCTGATTTGCGAATGAAGTATCGGCCCAGATTTTTTCTATATCTCCGGCCCGACGTCCAACAATCTTATGGGGGACTTTCACTCCGGTAGCCTTCTCAAAGGCTGCCACCAGTTCAAGCACGGAACGCCCCTTCCCGGTGCCTATATTGAAAAATTCATAATTCGAGCGGCTTTTGCCCTGAATCATTCGACCGACGGCCACCACATGAGCACGCGCCAGATCGACAACATCGATATAGTCTCGAATCGCCGAGCCATCAGGGGTGTCGTAATCGTCTCCGAAAATGCTCAGACACTCGCGAATTCCAGCAGCCGTCTGCGTAATATAAGGCACCAGATTTCCGGGAACTCCCTTCGGCAATTCACCGATCAATGCAGAGGGATGAGCTCCGATCGGATTGAAATAGCGGAGCGCAATGCCATACATTTCGTTGTGCGCCGATACCGTATCGCGGATAATGTCTTCACAAATCTGCTTTGTATTGCCATAGGGCGAAGTGGCCGGCTGGCGGGGCGTCTGCTCGGTCACCGGCAAAACCTTGGGTTGCCCATACACCGTACAAGATGAGGAGAACACGATGTTCCGAACCCCTTTGTCGCGCATCAGCTCCAGAATGGTCATCAGCGAATCGAGGTTGTTCCGGTAGTAAAGCAACGGCTTCTGCACCGACTCACCGACAGCCTTCGATGCCGCAAAGTGGATAATCGAATTGAACTTATATTGATCAAAGATTCGACTCATCGCCTCTTTGTCCGTACAATCGGCCTTTTCGAACGGGATCTGAGCTCCTGTAATCTTCCGAACTCCCTCTATCGCAGCCTCTTCCGAATTGGAAAGATTATCGACAACCACCACATCGTATCCGGCCTCGACCAACTCTACGGTCGTATGGGTTCCAATATATCCGGCTCCTCCTGTTACCAATACACACTCTTTCATTGATGATTCCTCCTATGATTATTAATTTTTGTATTGCATCGTTTTGTCCTGCAACAAGTTGATCTGCTCTTCATCCACATACCTGCCTCTTCCACCACAAAATCATCCGTTCAGTAAAAATAATTCACACCTTATCTCAGAACAATATCGAATTGATTATCACATGAATCAATCCTATTTTCACCTCCCTCCCCACTTACTCCTCCGCAAAAATATGAAAACTTACCATTATTTTTTAATTTTGTCTTTAAAATTCAGGAGGTTGTTTGCAGCCCTACCGGATCCCTCGCTCGAGTGCCGAGTGGCAGCCGACTCCCCCGGAAAAAATAGAACAGATGCTGTATCCGTTAAAATTCAGGCCCCGCTTAAAGAAACGTATCTGGGGAGGACGCCTACTGAGCGAACGATTGGGGAAAAGGATTCCCAAAGATGCCGTTGTCGGCGAGAGTTGGGAAATTTCGGGTGTCGACGGAGACATCTCGATCGTCAGCAACGGCCTGTTGGCCGGCAACAATCTGGAAGAGCTGATCGAAGTCTACATGGGCGAATTGGTCGGTGATCGGGTGTATGAGAAATTCGGCCTCGAATTTCCGTTGCTGATCAAATACATCGATGCACAGGACAAACTGTCCGTACAGGTCCACCCGGATGACAAACTGGCTGCTGAACGCCATTTCGATCACGGGAAAACCGAGATGTGGTACATTCTGGAAGCTGCTCCCGACGCAGAGCTTTACATCGGATTTAAAGACAACCTTTCTCAAGAGACATATAACAAACACATTACGTCTCACACACTTCCCGAAACCCTGTCGACAGTCCACGTCAATCCGGGAGAAGCCTTTTTCATTCCGGCAGGAACGGTCCATTCAATCGGGAAAGGAATCCTGTTGGCCGAGATTCAGCAAACCTCCGACATCACCTATCGCATCTACGACTGGGACCGCAAAGATGCGGACGGACAAGCAAGAGAACTGCACACGGAACTGGCTACCGACGCCATCCATTTTGAAGAGGAAGGCCCCTACGCTCTGCCGGTAACAGCACAAAAAAATGAGGCTTCGGTGCTGAAGAAGTGCCCATACTTTACCGCTAATCTGATCGATCTGAATGGAGAGTTGGAACGTAATTATGTCGCATTAGACTCTTTCGTCATATACATGCCGTTCGAGGGAGCACTGACTATCGAGTGGGACGGAGGATCGGAACGGTTCCGGAGAGGGGAGACGATACTGCTTCCGGCCTGCATTGAAGAGGTACGGCTGAAAGGAGAAGGGAAACTACTGGAAATATATATCGAATAACTCAACTCGCAACAGCAATGGGTTACCAAGAAGAAAAACAACGTCAACTCGACATCCGATACATCAAGATGGCCCGCATCTGGGCCGAGAACTCCTATTGCGTACGGCGTCAGGTCGGAGCCTTGCTGGTCAAAAACAAGATGATCATCTCCGACGGATACAACGGGACCCCTTCGGGTTTCGAGAACATCTGCGAAGACGAAACCGGCAAGACAAAACCCTATGTTCTCCACGCTGAGGCCAATGCAATTACCAAGGTGGCCAAATCGAACAACAGCAGCGAGGGTTCGACACTCTATGTCACCTCATCGCCCTGCATCGAATGCGCCAAACTGATTATACAGAGCGGCATACGACGAGTCGTCTATTGCGACGACTACCACTCGAACGACGGACTCAATCTGCTGCAACGGGTGGGCATCGAAACCGTTCGGGTCACATTGCCCGAAGAAACCTGACTCCTCACATACTCTACTACTGCCAGCAAGCGAACATGAAGAAACACAAGAAAAGAAGAAGTTATCCGTCTGTCGAGCAAGGAGAACCGATAGCCATGCCGTCACGTTATGCGACGGAGGAGTACCGGTTGGTCCGGGTGTTTGTCGAGGGGTACGACGATGTAGCTTTCTGGCGCAACATTTTCGACGACTTCGAAACCGATCGGCTGAAGTTCGAGATCAGCGTTCCGCCCCGCGAGGATCTGGCTAAAGGTAAGAAGGTGCTGCTCAGCATGATTCCCGAGTGTTCGGAGGATCGTATCCTATGCATGGACAGCGATTTCGACTACATGTTCCAGAACTTCAATGAGCAGTCCCGTCAGGTCAACCATACACCGTTTCTGTTCCACACCTACGCCTATGCGATCGAGAACTACCTGTGCTATCCGCCGTCACTCCATCGGATCTGCGTCAAGGCAACCAAAAACGACACGCTGATCTTCGACTTCGAGCGCTTCATGACCGAATATTCGAGGACGATCTATCCGTTGTTTCTGTGGTACGCCTTTTCGGCCCGACAGGATCGGGAGAAGGCCTTTTCGCTCTTCGAATTCCGAAGCAGCGTCCGGCTCAACTATTTGGATCTTCGGGATGACGGAAACGAAACGCTGCTCTGGTTGGGACGACAGGTCGACAAACGGGTACGATCCCTCGAAATGAACTATCCGGATTGGGTCGACGATGTGAATGCCTTCGGACGGGAGATCGAGAAATTTGGGGTCACGACCGACAACGTCTACTTTTTCATGCAGGGCCACACCCTGCTCGACAACGTGGTCCTGATCCTGTTGAATGCCGTATGCGAAAGGCTACGCGAAATGGCCGTAGAAAGAATCGTTTCGGGGACCAAACAGGGGATTTCGCTGAAAAACGAACTGAGCAATTACAACAATTCGCTGCGAAACGTACGCGAAGTGTTGCTGGACAACGAACAGTACAAGGAGTGTTTCCTGTACCAAAGACTGCGAAAAGATATCGAACAATACGTTCGACGTCTGATCGAAAGAGAGAGATAAAAAGATAAAAATACGAATATGACCGAGACAATTAAGAATTTTCCGGACCTTCTTCACCGCACGACCCACGCATTCTACCGCGAGGTGCCGTCGCAGGTAGCTGCACGACGTTTTATCGATGCGCTGATCAATCTGCTGTTTCCGATCCGGGAAAAGAAGTGTATCTCATTGAAAGAGATGGATCTCAAATGGGAAAACCTGCAAAACGATCTTCAGGAGATCATCAAACCGCTTTGTCCCGAAGAGTGCCATTGTGAAAAGCTCATCGAACACTTCTTCAATGAAGTTCCGACTATCTACTCGCACCTGATGGAGGATGCAACGTTATATAAGGAGTGTGACCCAGCCGCCTATTGCACCGAGGAGGTTATTCTCTGTTATCCGGGATTCTATGCCGTGACAGTATATCGCTTCTCCCACATTCTGCACCAGTTGCACATCCCCGTTTTGCCTCGCGTTATCTCGGAGTATGCCCACAGCCAGACCGGTATCGACATCCATCCGGGAGCGACTATCGGACCGAATTTTTACATCGACCACGGAACCGGCATCGTGATCGGAGAGACTACGGTCATCGGGAAAAATGTCAAAATTTATCAAGGCGTAACGCTCGGAGCCAAATTTGTCGACAAAGAGCTCTCCGGCGTACGTCGTCACCCAACCATCGAGGACAATGTCATCATTTACGCTGGGAGTACGATTCTCGGTGGCGATACGGTGATCGGGCACGATACGGTGGTCGGCGGAAACGTTTGGCTCACGGAATCGGTTCCGCCATATTCTACGGTTTACTGCCGTCCTGAGGTCGTCATCAAAGGCAAGCACTCGAAACAGCATGAAGTTCGGAAATAAAAAATCCACGCGAAACCAGACACGGAAGAGCTGGAAGGCCTGTCCTGCTGTGGTCCTGATGGTCAGGCTGGCCGCACTCTATGTCGCTTGGGGCCTTTGTCGGGTTGTCTTCTATCTGCAAAACCGAACCGAGATCGGATCGATCTCTTTCGGAGAACTTCCCGATCTGCTGCACGGCAGCTGGGTTTTCGACACGGTATCGATTCTTTATATCAATGCCCTGTTCATCATATTGTCGCTACTTCCGTTTCGGTTTCGAGAAAAGCGGGGATACGACAAGGGGCTTTTCTGGCTCTACATCGTTACCAATACCGTCGCATTGATGCTGAATACGGCTGACGCCATCTACTACCACTTCGCAAAAAAACGGTTCACCTCCGACGAGCTGAACTACCTCAGTCAGAACGACAACACTTCGAACGTCGTCTTCCGTGCGATGGCCGACAACTGGTACATCGTGCTGTTCGTCGTCGCCCTGATCGCCGGGCTGGTCTGGTGGTACAAAAGATGGAGTATCGCTCCCTCACGCATCCGGTCGAACTTCCGCTATGTGCTGCTTCATCTGCCCGCTCTGCTGCTTGCCGTGGGGCTCTCCATCGGCGGGATTCGCGGCGGATTCAGCCGGCAGACCCGCCCCATCACCCTCAGCAATGCGACCCTGTACACCTCATCCAGCCTAAAGGCCAACCTCATTCTGAGTAATCCGTTCTGCCTGCTGCGGACACTGGGAAACCATGCGATCGTCTACACGAAGTTCTTCAGCCCCGAAGAGCTCGATACGATCTACTCGCCCTACCATCGACCGCAAATCGAACCGCAGGATTCGCTGAAGCTCGGTCTCCGAAACATCGTAATCGTCGTATTGGAAAGTTTCAGCAGCGAACACTCTGCCCTGTTGAACCCCGATCTATACCCCGACGGTAAGGGCTATACGCCGTTTCTCGACTCCTTGATGCGCGAAGGATACTACTTTCAGAATGCCTTTGCCAACGGACATAAATCGATCGAGGCCCTGCCCTCAATCCTCTCGTCGATCCCTTCCTACCGGACCCCCTTCATCTCGCTGCCGCAATCACTGGCCCCGATGAAAGCCCTTCCCACGTTATTGTCCGAAAAGGGATACGCCACCATGTTTTTCAACGGTTCGGGACGTGGATCGATGGGCTTCGGAGCCTATGCCACACAAGCCGGCGTTGAGACCTATTACAGCCGCGAAGACTACGAAGCCCGGTGCGGGAAGGGCGAATTCGACGGCTATTGGGGAATCTGGGACGAGCCTTTCCTGCAATACATGAGTTCCGTACTGTCGGAAACCCCTCAACCCTTCTTCGCATCGGTATTCACGCTCAGTTCGCACCATCCGTTCGTCGTCCCCGAAAAGTACAAATCCGTCCTGCCAGAAGGTCGGACCAAGATCCACCCGGGCGTTGCCTACACGGATCTGGCGGTGCGCAAATTCATGGAACGTTCAAGCTCCGAACCGTGGTACCGCAACACCATCTTCGTCTTCGTTGCCGATCACGTCTCCTCCGAGACGTTCGCGCCGAAGACCATGACCCCTACCGGACGCAGCCAGATCATCTGCTTCCTCTACACACCCGATGGTGCCCTTCGCGGGAGAGAGACTTCGGTGGCCCAACAGATCGACCTGATGCCCACCCTGCTGGGGCTGATCGGACACGATACCCCCTATTTCGCTTTCGGTCGGGACCTGTTCCAACCACCGACACAAGAACCGATGGTCGTCAACTTCATGAATGAAACCTTTCAGGGCATTACCGATTCGCTGGTGCTCTTTTCCAATGGGGAGCGACTTCTCTCTGCCTTTCTGCGCAGCGACACGTTGCAACAGAACAACATCCTGCCACACCCCACACCGGAACTCGAACGTTCCGAGCGCAATCTGAATGCACGCATCCAGCAATATTATCAGCACGTCGAGAAGGGCGATTATCTACCCCGCCCGTGACGAACCGCCGGAATCGACAACAAAAAAGGGAACAACAGTAAAAAGGACGTGACAACAAAAAGGGCAGGGAGCCATCCAATCATCCATCGGATCTCTCCCCGCCCTCACTATTTACAGACGTGACAATGTCCCAATCCACTCGGGCTTAACACCCGAAAGCCTTTTTCAGCTTATCGACCACATCGAGGCGCTCCCAGCCGAAAAATTCGACCTCACGCATCACCTTCTGGTTCCCTTCGTAGCAAACCACCTCCTTTTTATAGGGGCGGTTACCGAAGTGTCCGTACGAAGCCGTAGCCTCGAAAATCGGATTCCGCAAGCCGAACTCCCGAACGATCGCCGCCGGACGCAGATCGAAAATCTGTCCGATCTTCTCCGCAATCGCTCCATCGGTCACCCCGCTGAGCTTCGAGGTCCCGTAGGTGTTCACATAAATGCTCAACGGTTGAGCAATTCCGATCGCATAGGAGAGCTGTACGAGCACCTCATCGGCAATTCCGGCTGCAACGATATTCTTGGCAATGTGACGTGCCGCATAGGCTGCACTACGGTCTACTTTCGAGCTGTCCTTACCCGAGAAAGCTCCTCCTCCGTGAGCGCCGCGACCACCGTAGCTATCGACAATGATCTTCCGGCCGGTCAATCCCGTATCGCCGTGCGGGCCGCCGATAACGAATTTTCCCGTCGGATTGACATGCAGGATATAGTCATCACCGATCAGATCGGCCAGACGGTCTCCGGCCCGCTCCAAACGTGCCTTGGTACGCGGGATCAAGATGGTCCGCACATCCTCGCGAATCCGGGCGCACATCGCCTCTTCGGCCGCCTTTTCGCTTCCGGCCGTTTCAGCCGTAATAAACTCATCATGCTGTGTCGATACGACAATCGTATGTACACGCAACGGTTTACGGTCGTCGCCATACTCAATCGTCACCTGACTCTTCGCATCGGGACGCAGGTAGGTCATCACCTTCTCCTCACGACGGATCGCAGCCAACTCCTTCAGGATGACTTGTGAGAGAATAAGCGTCGCCGGCATCAGCTCCTTGGTCTCCGAGCAGGCATAACCGAACATGATGCCCTGATCGCCGGCCCCCTGCTCCTCTTCGGTCGCCCGAACGACCCCCTGATTGATATCGGGCGACTGTTCGTGAATGGCCGAAAGCACTCCGCAGGAGTTCCCGTCGAAACGGTAATCGCTCCGGGTATATCCGATCCGGTTGATCACACGGCGGGCCACATCCTGCACATCGACATACGCCTCAGAACGCACCTCTCCCGCAACGACAACCAACCCTGTCGTACACAACGTTTCACAAGCTACTTTGGAATAAGGATCGTGACGAAGGAACTCGTCGAGAATCGCATCGGAAATCTGATCCGAAACCTTGTCGGGATGTCCCTCGGACACCGACTCGGAGGTAAATAAAAATCCCATCATTAAAAGATTTTAAAAATGAAACACTTTAAAACAATGGGAAAAACTCAGCTGTTGTTGAAGAAAAAACTAGTACTATTTTAGCATTTTTTTTCGTGGTTGCAAGCGGCCAAATCTTTCCACAATCATTAAACGGCGGCAAAGGTAAACAACTTTCCGGGATTTTCCAAAAAAGGAAAGGCCGTTTGTTTCCGCCCCCCTTGTTGCATCCACACCAATATATCCATCGGTCCACAGATCAGAAGGGATAACCCACCGCAAAATTGAGCGTTGTATTCTGGAACCGGAAGTTCTGGATCCATCTTTGTCCGACAAACTCACCCGGATCGTACAGTTTGATTCCCCAATCGACCCGAAATACGAAGAAATTGAAATCGAACCGGGCACCCAACCCCGTATTGAATCCGAGTTGTTCGAAGAAGTGATTGAATCGAAACCGACTCTCTTCGTTATAATCCTTCCCCGTAAACCAGATATTACCGACATCGAAGAACAGAGCCCCCTGCAAAATACCCCACACGGGGAACCGTGTCTCGAAATTGGTTTCCAACTTAAAATTTCCCAACTGCGTGGGGTAAGCCGAGATCCAGCGATGTTCGTTTCCGGGACCGAGCGTACGCGCCAGCCATCCCCGCATGCTGTTGCTTCCTCCGCAATAGAAGAGCCGTTCGAACGGTATAGAGTAGGAGTTCCCGTAAGCGTATCCCCATCCCGTGTAGAACCGGAAAACAAAACTGGTCTTCGGGGCCAGCACGAATTTCCGGGCCAGATTGAAATCGAAGCGGATATACTGCGCATACCGGATTCCGAACAGTTTATGATATCGGTCATCGCCATCGCCAACTACCTCCTTCCCGAAAAGACGCGACAGCCCGTCGATCAGGTTTCCGTTCGTCTCGAGGTTCAACCGCATCGAAAGCGAATTCCTTTCTATATTGATTTTCTGATTATTAAAGATATAAGAGGCGGAAAGTCCGGCGATCACCTGCGACGTATAACTATTGTAGAGATAGGGGTTCTCCAGATCGTTGAGAAACGACGTATCGATCTGCCGCAACTTGACAATATTGATGTCGGCCGGACGCAAAACGAAGGTACTGTTCTTCCCGTTACCCCACGAGTACCCCCACACGGCCGATGCCAA
Organism: uncultured Alistipes sp.; assembly: GCA_900546005.1. Taxonomy (GTDB): domain Bacteria; phylum Bacteroidota; class Bacteroidia; order Bacteroidales; family Rikenellaceae; genus Alistipes_A; species Alistipes_A pullicola. The sequence goes on from URBJ01000077.1 coordinate 9,303, forward strand.
TGCCCGGTGGTAATAGGGACGACGTTGCACGTTGTAGGAGACCTCCACCTTGGTTTGCGGGCTGAAAGTCCGGTTGTAGCGATCGACCCGGAACGGAGTGATGAACCTCGGGAATGAAAAGGCTCCGGAGACTCCAAACTCAAAGGAATTTCGTTTCTGCTTGGAGTGCATGAACTCATACCCACCCCGCACCTTGAAGTCGAAAAGCTCAACGCCGCGGAACAGATTCCGGTTCTGATACCCGACGGTCGCCGTAATCCCGAAATAGTCCGCCGAGGTCGTCCCCTCCAACTCCAAAGAGTACCCCTGAAGCAGATCCGGAATACAATAGATGTTGCAGTCGAGGTATTTTTCGGTTCCGTACGAGAGCTCCTCCGTACCCGTAGAATCGGATGCGGACCCGATAAAGGTCAACGTATTCTGCTGGGCAACCGAATCCGGACTCTCCGCAAACAGGATGTTGGCACTCCGAAAATACCCCAATCGCATGATGTTATCGTAGGTTCGATTAACCTCATCGGCATTGTACAGATAGTTCGGATAGAGCGTAATCGTCCGGCGCAAGATCTCCGAACGGACATTCTGCCGCTCGTGATAGATAATTTTCAACCCGTTATAATCAACCGTATCCAATCCTAACCAATAGAGCGAATCCGTAGCAGCCTCGGTAGGATTATAATCGGGGAAGACACAGATGTTCCGAATCCGATAGATCCGGTTATTATCCACGGTAGCCTCTCCCTCTTCGGTGTATCCCGCCATCTGCCTCTTGACCACCATCGTCACGTCGATCGTCCGATTCCCGACGGTAGAATCGGCTATGTAACTGATGTTGTTGATCGAGAAGTTGTAGTACCCCTTGCTCTTCATGAAATTGGTGATCCGCACCCGTTCGTCATCGAGCACATTGGCATCGAACAGATCACCCGTATGCAACAGACTCGAAACCGTATCGCTGAGAATAATGGGCTGCAGGGTCCGGTCGCGGAACTCATATTTGATCGCTCCGATCCGATAGAGATCGCCGGGATGGACGGTATAGTACACTCGGGCTTTTTGCTTTGCCGTATCGACCCGGAACGAAGCCGAAGCATCCAGAAAGCCTCTTCCGTTCATATAGATCTGCATGGCCGAGGCCGAACGTTCGGTCAGCGTAGAGTCCAGCAACACCGGAGCTTTTCCTATCCGACGCTTGAACCGATTCCATCCGTTATCTTTCGTCGTATCTGCCGTGTTGTAGAGCCACACGTAAAAATTGGTTCCCAAGAATCGTTTGGCCGGATGCTGCCGGATGAATTGCTCCAGATCGGCCGTCTGCACCCGTTCGTGTTTCTTAAGGTGATCGACCCTTTCGATCCGGACATTGTTCTTCACCAACAGATAGCTCGATTGCGGGATATGCTTTGTCGCGCTGCACGCTGCCAGCCCTACGGTAAGGCACACCCAAAGAGATCGCTTCACCGCTCTAACGACACGTCGGACAGGTTCTCCGACTCTGTTCCCATCCTCTTTACTCTCTGTTAGCCGCACCTTTTTCTATTCTCTATTTCGCAAATTTGAACCGCACCCGCAAAACGCCATCCGCACAGTCGCTCGAAATGAGCACAACGGGCGGTATCTCGGAGGTATTGGAGACATGCGCCCCGATACAGGGACAAGCATCGAACTCTCCGACATGAACAATCCGGACCGTAGTCTCCCCTTCGGGTAACCGGGTCAGGGCATAGTGTTCGGCGGCCTCCTCGGGCATCATCACCTCGTCCCACACCTCCGCTCCGGAGGCAATCTGATCGTTGACCTCCCGCTCAATCGACGAAAGCTCTTCTGCGGTCAGATTTCTCGAATAATGAAAATCACATTTCGATTTTTTCTTCTCGATATGCGTCGAAAAGGCTCTCCCGCATCCCAACATCCGGGCAATCGCTCCATTGACTAAATGTTCGGCCGTATGCATCGGCTCGAAATAGGTTTTGCGTGACCTGTTCTCTTCTTGTTGTTCCATAATTTCCGACT
>URBJ01000078.1 GCA_900546005.1 uncultured Alistipes sp.
GTGTGGGGACGCATCGTCTCCATCGTGCAGACGCGCGACGACGAGGCCATCGAGCGGCTTTTGAAGAGCGACACCATCTGGTACTGCGGCGAGTGCATGTCGTGCCGTCCGCGCTGTCCTCGAGGCAATACCCCCGGATATATCATTCAGGCCTTGCGATCGCTGTCGCAACGGCTGGGCTTTTTTGTTGACTCGGAGAAGGGGCGTCAGCAGCTGGCGCTCAAGCGGACGATTGGTCGGAATATTATGCGTACGGGATACTGTCTGAGACCCGATTTGGTTGACCCCGATTTGCATCCCGAGCAGGGCCCCGTGTGGCGCTGGATCTATGATCACGATAAAGATGTCTTCGAACGGTTCGGGGATAACTACTGTAAGCCCGGTGTAGGGGCATGCCGCAAGATCGATGACCGGAGTATGGAGGAGATTCATCGGATCTTCGAGGTGACCGGCGGAGCCAAATTCTTTGAAAATATCGAAGAGTGTTCAGATAAAAAGGCTCATGAGATGGGTTATGCCGACGGAGCTGACGATACCTATTTTATGGATGTATTGACGACCAATAACGGCATGCATTCCGAAAAATAGATTCTGTTGTTTTTGTTATTAAGAGTTTTTTACGACCATGAAAATAGCTTGGAAAGAGTATCAGAAAGATATAGCGGATGATAACTACTTCTACGCACGGAGTTGCATCCGGCAGAATTTTTTTCCGGGATCGGAGGCAGCGTTTCTGAATATCTTGCGACAGGATCTGGGGCGCGACGTATATGAAGATCCGCGCCATACCTCTTGTACGGGAATCGGCTACCACAGCGATATCGTTCCGTTAGAGACGATCATGACCGTCGTGGCCCGTCAGTTTTCGCTGATGACGGAGGCGGGATATGAGAACTTCGTCCCTTCGTGCATCACCTCGTTCGGGATCTATTCGGAGGCGCTCGAGCTGTGGCACGACTTTCCGGAACTTGAGGAGAAGGCGCATGAATACCTCTATAAGGCGACCGGACGAGACTTCAAAAAGCCGAAAAATCTGGCCCACACGTCCGACGTGATTTTTCACCACCGGGAAGAGATTGCCGCCAAGGCGAAGCGGAAATTGGTGAATGTCGCTACGGGACGTCCGTTGCGCGGGGTCGAGCACATCGGTTGTCACTACGCCAAGATATTTCCGAAGGCGGGAGTCGGTGGTTCGGAATTCCCCTACGTGCTGGCCGGCATGATCGAGGCGTGGGGTGGCGAGGTGGTCGATTATCCCGAACGTCGCCACTGTTGTGGATTCGGCTTCCGGAACTATCTGGTTATGGCCAATCGGGGCTATTCGATCGCCAACTCGAAACAGAAGTTCGAGTCGATGGCTCCTTATAAACCCGATTTTATCGTGGCGAATTGTCCGGGGTGCGCCATGTTTCTCGATAAATGGCAGTATGCGATCTCGGAGATGGAGGGGACGTTTTACGGTCCCGACCGGCAGGGAATTCCCGTGCTGACGTACGAAGAGCTGGCCGGATTGGTGCTCGGATACGATCCGTGGGATTTGGGCATGCAGATGCATCAGGTGGCCGTAGAACCCCTGCTGGATAAACTGGGCGTAGAGTACGATCCGTCGGCGAAGTATTTGGGCAAAGACGGCAAGTTTATCGGAAAGCCCGAAGAGTGCGCTATCGGAAGTTACACAAAAAATATACTGTAACGAGGTATGAATAAAAAGGTGATTATTATCGGAGGAGGTGTGGCCGGCATGCAGGCGGCCGTAACGCTCGAAGAGTTGGGCATTCGTTCGGTGATCATTGAGAAGGAGGACGGCCTTGGCGGAAAGCTGCGCCGTTGGGACCGACTGTTTCCGACGATGACTCCGGCCGAACAGGTGTTGGATGAGTTGAAGGATCGGGTCCAGCGTTCGGGGGCAGAGGTGAAGACCTCGTGTGAGGTGAGTGAGATCGGTCGCGAAGGACGAGTCGTGACGTTGAAGGACGGAACCTCTTTGGAGGGTGATGCGGTTGTGGTGGCTTCGGGTTTTGATCTTTTCCCTGCCGAGCTCAAGGAGGAGTACGGTTATAAGATATACGACAACGTCTTTACGACGGTGGATCTTGAGCGGATGTTCCGTAACGGGGGAGTCCGTACGGTCGATGGCCGGATACCGAAAACGGTGGCTTTCCTGCATTGCGTAGGTTCGCGTGATGAAAAGGTCAATCAGCGTCACTGTTCGCGCGTGTGCTGCATCACGGGAGTCAAGCAGGCGATCGAGATCAAGCAGGAGTATCCCGATACCGAAGTGTACAGCTTCTATATGGATATGCGGATGTTCGGTCCGGGCTACGAAGAGCTCTACCGGCAGGCTCAGCAGGAGTTTAACATCCATTTTGTGCGGGGGCGGATCTCGGAGGCGAGCCAAACGATCGACCGTCGGATACAGATCAAGGCGGAGGATACGCTGATCGGATTGCCGTTGAAGATGACGGTCGACATGTTGGTGCTGATTGTCGGCATGAAGGCCGGTGAGAGCAATCTGCGATGGAGCCGTTGTCAGGGTGTGGACCTCTATCCCAGCAGCTTTGTCAAACCGAAAGATCTCTTTACGGGAGGAGTAGACTCCGATTCGAAGCATATCTTCTATGCGGGAACGGTTACGGCTCCGAAAAATATCGGCGAGTCGATCGATGAGGGGATTGCTGCCGCCCATCACGTGGCGCAATGTTTAAAAGGAGAGTGAGGCCATGGTGAATTGGGGATATACGATCACTCGTGGGCGCCGGGTCGACATCGACAGCAACGATATGAGCTACTCCCGAAAGTTGCTAGCCGAGTTCCCCGAGCTGCAGAGTTGCATCGCCTGCGGAAGCTGTACGGCTACCTGTACGGCGGGCAATCTGATCAAATTCAATGTCCGCAAGTTGCAGACTCTCGTGCGGCGGGGCGAGTATGCGGGAGTCAGAAAAGAGTTGGAAAAGTGTATGTTGTGCGGGAAGTGCCGGCTGGTATGTCCGCGGGGAATCAACATCAGGGGCTTGGTGCAGAAGCTCAAAAAAGAGCTCCCTGTGAAATAAAAACTGTCGATTGGGAATAATGGAGCATTTCAGATTATTCGTATTACCGTTCTGGTTGGGGGCTATCTTTCTGCTGGTCACCTTACTGTATAAATATATCAGCTGGTTTGTCGGACTCGCTCCGGGCGAACGGCGTCTGTTTTTTCGGTCGCTCTTTTCGCGGTCGGTCTTTCGTTCGATCGGTGAAGTGATTCGCGAATCGCTGTTCCACCGGAAAATATGGCGGACCAACAAGCTGTTGGGATACATGCACACCACATTCGCACTGGGGTGGTTCCTGCTGATTGTCGTGGGATGGATCGAGACAATGGTCTATTTTAAAGGGGAGAATGTGCCGTTGTATGTGGATATCTTCTTCTCGTACTATGTCCATCCGATTTTCGAACACAATTTTAATTTTTCGTTGATCAAGGATGCCCTGCTGCTGCTATTGCTGATCGGTGTCGGGCTGGCGCTGTTCAAGCGAATTCGCTCACGGGCGATGGGTATGAAGCGGACGACCAAACATACGTGGGGCGATCGGGTTGCCCTGTCGGCTTTGTGGTTGATCTTCCCGGCCCGGCTGTTGGCCGAGAGTATGACCAGTGCCGTGATCTGGAAATTTGGCGGAATCGTATGGGCATTAGGTGAAGAACATCACTTGATTCTGCCCGGTATCGGATGTGGTAGCTTCTTGACCAATTCGACCGGAGAGTTCCTCGCGCGGGTGCTTCCTCCCGATATCCTTCAGGCCGGAGAGCTACCGGCCTGGTGGTTCTATTCCATTACGCTGTGCGTCTTTTTCGTGGCCTTGCCGTTCTCCCGCTACATGCACATCTTTACAGAGATTCCGTTGATATTCCTGCGGAATGCTGGATTGCGAAGCGGAGAGAAGGTTTCGAGTTACGATCAGTTCCAGACGCACGCTTGTTCACGGTGCGGTATCTGTATCGATCCGTGCCAGCTTCAGCGTGATGCAGGGATCAAGGGGGTTCAGGCGGTCTATTTCCTGCGGGATCGGCGCAGCGGAAAGCTGACGGATCAGGTGGCCGACAATTGTTTGATGTGCGGACGTTGCGAACAGGCGTGTCCGGTGGGAATCGAACAGAACACGCTCCGGTTGAACAGCCGTCGGGAACGGGCCGTGCCTGTCGGTGAAAACAGATACGGTTACCTTAACGGGATCGACCGTTCGGAAGGCGAAGGGAAAGTCGGCTATTTTGCCGGCTGTATGACCCTGTTGACGCCGAAAATCCTTCGGGCGATGGAGCACATCTTCAAGGCTGCGGGTGAGCAGGTGTGGTGGGCCGACAAGGAGGGCGGCGTCTGTTGTGGACGTCCGCTGAAGCTCTCGGGAGAGATCGATGCCGCACGGCGGATGATGGAGTACAATACAGAGCTGTTCAGAAAGCACGGAATTACGGTGTTGGTAACCTCGTGCCCGATCTGCTTGCGTGTGTTCCGGGAGGATTATGCGTTGGAGGGAATCGAAGTGCTGCACCATTCGGAGTATATTCAACGGTTGATTGCTTCCGGAAAACTCTCTCCGCGGTTCGGCGGTGAAAATTTTGCCTATCACGATCCTTGTGAATTGGGGCGCGGATGCGGTATTTATGAGGCTCCCCGGGAGGTGATCCGATCGATCGGTGTACTTTCAGAAGCGGCGGAAAATCGGGAAAAAGCTCTTTGCTGCGGATCGAGTGTGGCAAACACCGCCATCAATGACGAGGGGCAGCGTCGCATCGGAGCGCGTGTCGCCGAAGAGCTTGCAGCTACCGGAGCGACGGCGGCGGTAACGGCCTGTCCGCTTTGCAAAAAGAGCATCGCCCGAAGCAACCTTATCCCGGTGTACGATCTTGCGGAGGTCGTGGCCGATGCGCTGCCCAATTAGTGAAATACGAGGCTGAATCTTAAAAGATTGCCATACGTTTTGATTAAATTTACAAAATAAATTGTAAATTTGTCTGCAAACTGTGTAAAAATCATAACGTATGAGAAATCTATTACTTGCATTTTGTTGTGTGGCAGTGCTATCGTTCGGGTCTTGCGGGAAACGCATCGCAAAGGTCGAATCGATCGATATCGTTCCGAAGCCCGTTTCCATGCAAAATCTGGAGGGGGTCTTCGAACTTACTTCGGGAACGAAAATCGTGCTCCTTTCGGAGGACTCCGCGTTGGTGTATGCAGCCAATAGTTTGAATGATATGTTGCAGGGCTCTTTCGGTAAGTCGTTGCGCCTTGCGTATGCATCGGAACCGTTGTCTCAAGCCATAAATCTCTGTTTGGGCGATTTGGCTCCTGAAGAGTATGTCCTCAGTATCACGCCGGAGAAGATCGAGATTACCGGAGGATCGCCGGCCGGAGTATTTTATGGCGTTCAGACTTTGCGACAGCTGTTGCCTACTCCGGTGCTGAAGAGTGAAAAGGCCGGGATCATCGAACTGCCGATCGTTGAAATTGCCGATAAACCCCATTTCGCTTATCGGGGCGGAATGCTTGACGTGTGCCGCCACTTCTTCAGTGTCGACGATGTGAAACATTATATCGACATTCTGGCGATGCACAAGTTGAACCGGTTCCATTGGCATCTGACCGATGATCAGGGTTGGCGCATCGAAATCAAAAAATATCCTGAGCTGACGAAGGTGGGTGCATGGCGCGACCGTTGCAGTCTGGAACCCCCGACCGATCCGAATCAGAAGGATTCGATCCCTTATGGCGGATTCTATACGCAGGAAGAGATCAAAGATGTGATCCGCTATGCAAACGAACGGTTCGTTACGATTATTCCGGAGATCGAGATGCCCGGTCATGCATCGGCTGCGTTGGCGTCCTACCACTACTTGGGGTGCAAGGATATGGATTACGAGGTGCCGTCGATCTGGGGAGTTAAGGCTGATGTCTACTGTGCCGGAAAAGATTCGACGTTCCAGTTTCTTGAAGGCGTTTTGGATGAGGTTATCGAGCTGTTCCCCTCGGAATATATTCATATCGGTGGCGATGAGTGCCCGAAAGATCGTTGGAAAGAGTGTCCGCTCTGCCAGCAACGGATCAAGACGGAGAAGTTGAAAGACGAGTTCGAATTGCAGAGCTACTTCGTCAAACGGATTGAAAAATACCTCAACGACAAAGGTCGCAAGCTGATCGGTTGGGATGAGATTCTCGAAGGAGGTTTGTCTCAAACGGCTTCCGTCATGTCGTGGCGTGGCGCTGCCGGAGGTATTGAAGCGGCTAAGAAGGGAAACAATGTGGTGATGACTCCTAACTCACACTGCTATTTGGACTATTATCAGACAGACAAGATCGATCAAGAACCGAAGGCGATCGGTGGATTCTTGCCGTTGGAGAAGGTCTATTCGCTGGATCCTTATGAAGGTTTGAATGCCGAAGAACAGAAATATATCCTTGGTGTGCAGGGAAACCTTTGGACCGAATTCATCAGTACGCTCGATCATGCCGAGTATATGGCGCTTCCGCGACTTGCAGCAATTGCCGAGGTGGGTTGGTCGTATGACAACAAGGAGAGCTACGAAGGATTCAAAAAACGTGTGACCTCGTTGCGTCGGTTGTACGATGCGGCGGGATATAACTACGGGAAACACGCTTTCCCGGCCGACAGTACCAGTACGGCGGTCGTTGAGAAATAGTACGCAATAGAGTTAAATGAGAGAGGGGCGATACGGTGCAGACCGAGTCGCCCCTCTTCTTTTTTTACATAATCCGAGAAACGGGAAAGTGGCTGAACATTGCGTTATTAGGTCGGATTTTGATAAAAAGGCAACAAGAGGAGTCCTTCTGCTTATAATTCGGGAAAATATCGCGGAAAATTGTCGATATGACCGTAAAAAAATGTAACTTTGTAAGGATCCGATAAAAACGGATCAGGGAAAACTAAACTTATCAAAACTTAAAACTATGGCGAATAAGGAGCAAAAATTGTTTGCCGAATTTCCACCGGTTTCGACCGAAGCGTGGGAGGCGGCGATCAATAAAGACCTTAAAGGTGCCGACTATGAGAAAAAACTGGTATGGCGGACGGCTGAAGGGTTCAACGTGCGTCCGTATTACCGTGCGGAGGATCTCAAGGGCATCGAATATCTCGGTTCGCAGTGCGGAGAGTTTCCGTACGTGCGCGGAACCAAGAAGGACAACGATTGGAAGATCGTGCAGACCCTCGAAGTGGATTCGCCGAAAGCGGCGAATGCTCAAGCCACTGTACTGCTGACAAAAGGCGTAGAGTCGATCGGTTTTGTGATTAAGGATAAAGCCTTCGACAAGAGTGCACTCGATACGTTGTTGGCCGGAATCTCGGTGAAAAATACGGAACTGGTCTTCAGCGGTTGTGCCGTGAAGGAGGTGGCCGATCTGTTTATAGACAAGCTGGAACGGGAGGGGATCGATCCCGAAACCGTGAAGGCAAACTTCGTGATCGACCCGATTATCCGTAAAATGACCCTGAAGGGGAAGGCATTGTGTAAGGAGGGGTGCAAGTGCTTTGAAAATCTGGCGTCACTGATCTCACGTGGAGCGAAGTACAAACGGTTGCGTTTCGTGAATGTAAGTGGAGAGGCGTTCCAGAATTGTGGATCGACCATCGTGCAGGAGCTGGCCTTTACGTTAGCGGCCGGGCACGAATATTTGGTCCGTTTGATGGATCAGGGACTGAGCATCGATCAGGCGGCTTCGGCATTGCGGTTCTCGATGTCGATCGGTTCGAATTACTTTATGGAGATAGCCAAACTCCGTGCGGCCCGAATGCTGTGGGCCAATATCGTGTCGGCCTATAATCCGTCACGTGGATGCGCGGCGAAGATGAAGGTGCATGCGGTGACCTCTCAATGGAACATGACCGTTTACGATGCCTATGTCAACATGTTGCGCGGAACAACCGAGGCGATGAGTGCGGCGATTGCCGGGGTATATTCGCTGGAGGTGCTCCCGTTCGATACGGCGTATGAAAAGCCGACCGATTTCTCGGCCCGTATTGCCCGTAACGTGCAGCTGTTGCTGAAAGAGGAGTCGCATTTCGATCGGGTTACCGATGCGGCGGGAGGTTCCTACTATATCGAGAATCTGACCAAAGCCATTGCGGAACACGCATGGAACCTCTTCAAACAGGTGGAGGATAAGGGTGGATACATTGCGGCATTCGAAGCTGGATTCATTCAGGATCAAGTGGAGGCTTCGGCGGCCAAGAAGAATACCAATATTGCGACCCGGCGTGAGATTCTGCTCGGGACCAACCAATATCCGAACTTCAACGAGAAGGCCGGAGCGGAAATTACCGAAGAGGTCGTTCACGAGAAAAAGGCGGCTTGCGGCTGCGGCTGTTCAAACAACGCAACTCCGGCAGCAAGACCTTTGGTACCCTATCGGGGAGCTATGGCATTCGAACAGATGCGGTTGCGTGTCGATCGGAGCGGGATGGAACCGAAAGCCTTCATGTTGACCGTCGGTTCGTTGGCCTTTGCCCGTGCCCGTGCGCAGTTCTCCTGCAACTTCTTCGCATGTGCAGGAATTCGCGTACAGGACAACACCTATTTCCACTCTTTGGAGGAGGGCGTTCGCGCAGCTTTGGATTCGGGCGCGGAGATCGTCGTGATCTGTGCGTCGGATGACGATTATGCGACGTTGGCACCCGAGGCGGCCCGGATGATCGGCGATCGGGCGATTTTCGTCGTAGCCGGAGCACCGGCCTGCAAACCGGAGCTCGAAGCACAGGGAATCCGGAACTTCATCAGTGTCCGGAGCAACGTGCTCGAAACGCTGCAATATTATCTTAAAGAACTCGGCATTTAAACGGGCAGGATCATGAGAGCAAAATTTTCAGATTTAAAATATACGGGTGCTGCAGCACAGTGTTGCGGGGCTCAGGGGGATGCTCCTGTAAAAGAGTGGGAGACTCCCGAACATATTCATGTAAAGAGTGTCTACACGGCTGCGGACCTCGAGAACATGGAGCACTTGAATTATGCAGCCGGTATCGCACCCTATCTTCGCGGACCTTACAGTACGATGTACGTGATGCGTCCGTGGACGATCCGTCAGTATGCCGGATTCTCTACGGCCGAGGAGTCCAACGCCTTTTACCGTCGTAATCTGGCCTCCGGACAGAAGGGACTTTCCGTGGCGTTCGACTTGGCGACGCACCGGGGATACGATGCCGATCATCCGCGGGTTGTGGGTGATGTCGGAAAGGCCGGCGTTTCGATCTGCTCGGTGGAGGACATGAAGGTGCTGTTCGACGGCATTCCGTTGGACAAGATGTCGGTGTCGATGACGATGAACGGTGCGGTGTTGCCGATCATGGCCTTCTATATTGTGGCCGGACTCGAGCAGGGCTGTACGCTCGATCAACTCAGCGGAACGATCCAGAACGATATCTTGAAAGAGTTCATGGTGCGGAATACCTATATCTATCCGCCCGAGTTCTCGATGAGAATCATCGCCGATATTTTTGAATATACGTCGAAAAACATGCCGAAGTTCAACTCGATCTCGATTTCGGGTTACCACATGCAGGAAGCCGGTGCAACAGCCGATATCGAGTTGGCCTACACGTTGGCCGACGGTCTGGAGTATCTGCGTACGGGTGTGAATGCCGGTATGAGTGTCGATACGTTCGCTCCGCGTCTGTCGTTCTTCTGGGCGATCGGTATGAACCACTTCATGGAGATTGCCAAGATGCGTGCAGCTCGTCTGTTGTGGGCAAAGATCGTAAAGCAGTTCAATCCGCAGAATCCGAAATCGCTGGCATTGCGTACCCACTCGCAGACGTCTGGTTGGTCGTTGACCGAACAGGATCCGTTCAACAACGTGGCCCGTACGACGATCGAGGCGATGGCGGCGGCTTTGGGACATACGCAGAGTCTGCACACCAATGCCCTCGACGAAGCGATCGCTCTGCCGACCGATTTCTCGGCCCGTATTGCGCGGAATACGCAGATCTACATTCAGGAGGAGACGCAAATCACTCGGGAGGTCGATCCGTGGGCCGGTTCCTATTATGTAGAGTCCCTGACCGACGAGATTGCGCATAAGGCATGGGATCTGATCCAAGAGGTAGAGAAGCTCGGAGGTATGGCCAAAGCGATCGAGACGGGTATTCCGAAGATGCGTATCGAGGAGGCAGCGGCGCGGAAGCAGGCCCGTATCGACTCCGGAAACGATACGATCGTGGGAATCAACCGGTATCGTTTGGACAAGGAGGATCCGATCGATATCCTTGCCGTAGATAATACAGCAGTGCGTGAGGCACAGATCAAACGGTTGAAGGAGCTCCGCGCCAACCGCGACGAAGCCAAAGTGCGTGCGGCGCTCGATGCCATTACCGAGTGTGTCCGTACCAAGAAGGGCAATCTGCTTGAGCTGGCTGTCGAAGCAGCCAAAGCAAGAGCATCGTTGGGAGAGATTTCCGATGCATGCGAAGTCGTCGTAGGACGATACAAAGCCGTTATACGTTCAATTTCAGGTGTATATTCGTCAGAGGTGAAAAACGATGAAAACTTTGCAAAAGCCAAACAGATGGCCGAGCAATTCGCGAAGAAAGAGGGACGTCAGCCCCGTATCATGATTGCCAAATTGGGACAGGACGGACACGACCGTGGCGCGAAGGTGGTTGCTACGGGTTATGCCGATATCGGTTTCGATGTGGACATGGGTCCGTTGTTCCAGACTCCGGCCGAGGCTGCAAAACAGGCTGTTGAGAACGACGTGCATGTGGTCGGTGTCTCCTCTCTGGCTGCCGGACACAAAACGTTGGTGCCTCAGATCGTTGCCGAGTTGGCGAAGTTGGGCCGTGAGGACATCGTCGTGATTGTCGGGGGTGTCATTCCGCACCAAGATTACGATGATTTGTACAAGGCAGGAGCGGCTGCGATTTTCGGTCCCGGAACTCCGATCTCGACGGCTGCAATCAAGATTCTGGAGATTCTCAATGCCGAAGAGTAGGATCTTACGGAGATAGATTTTTGAGGAGAGGGAATCCGTTGCGGGTTCCCTCTCCTCTTTTTACGGTGTAACGTTGCACCCCTCTTTTTTCTGATTGTAACTCTT
>URBJ01000079.1 GCA_900546005.1 uncultured Alistipes sp.
CAATAATTTGAGTCGCCCCGCTTCTCTTTCAGTTATATTTCCAAGTCATTATTTGACTTCCTCAAAGTCTACGTCGGTCACATTATCCGAACCGTTCTGTCCTGCACCGGCATTTGCACTACCTGAGGTTGCACCGGCACCAGCACCCGGATTAGCCTGAGCCGATCCTGCACTCTGTTGTGCGCTATAGATGTCCTGCGAAGCTGCCTGCCATGCCGAGTTCAATTCAGCAGTTGCTGCATCGATACCCGCAATGTCTTGCGCTTTGTGAGCATCTTTCAGCTTACCGAGAGCCGCCTCGATTGCACTCTTCTTGTCGGCCGGGATCTTGTCTCCATACTCCTTGAGCTGTTTCTCAGTCGAGAATATCATGCTGTCGGCAGCATTGACCTTGTCGACCCGTTCACGCTCCTCTTTATCTTTCGCTTCGTTGGCTTTTGCCTCATCACGCATCCGTTGGATCTCCTGCTCGGTCAATCCAGAAGAGGCCTCGATACGGATCTTCTGCTCTTTTCCGGTACCTTTATCCTTAGCCGATACATTCAAGATACCGTTTGCGTCAATATCGAACGTAACTTCGATCTGTGGCACACCTCTCGGAGCGGCAGGTATACCGTCCAAATGGAACCGACCGATCGTTTTGTTGTCACGAGCCATCTGACGTTCACCTTGCAGTACGTGAATCTCCACGGAGGGTTGGTTATCAGCCGCAGTCGAGAAGACTTCGCTCTTTCTGGTCGGGATCGTCGTGTTAGCATCGATCAACCGGGTGAATACGCCACCGAGCGTTTCGATACCCAAGGACAGCGGGGTAACATCCAACAACAAGACGTCTTTCACCTCACCGGTCAACACACCACCTTGAATTGCGGCACCGATAGCAACCACCTCATCGGGGTTCACTCCTTTCGAAGGGGTCTTACCGAAGAACTCTTCAACGACTTTCTGGATAGCCGGGATACGGGTAGAACCACCGACCAAAATCACCTCATCGATCTGACTGGTCGTCAAACCTGCATCGGCAACGGCCTTCTTACAAGGCTCAATCGTAGCCCGGATCAAGCTGTCGGCCAACTGTTCGAATTTGGCCCGCGTCAGCGTCATGACCAAGTGTTGTGGAATACCATCCACCGGCATGATGTAGGGCAGGTTGATCTCGGTAGAGGTCGAGCTCGAAAGTTCGATTTTGGCCTTTTCGGCGGCCTCTTTCAACCGTTGCAGTGCCATCGGGTCTTTTCTCAGATCGACGTTGTGCTCTTTCTGGAACTCATCGGCCATCCAGTCGATGATTACATGGTCAAAGTCATCACCACCGAGGTGGGTATCACCGTTGGTCGATTTTACCTCGAAGACACCGTCACCCAACTCCAAGATGGAGATATCGAACGTACCACCACCCAAGTCATACACGGCGATCTTCATATCCTTGTTTGCCTTATCCAAACCGTAAGCCAAAGCAGCGGCCGTCGGTTCGTTGATGATACGGCGGACTTTCAAGCCAGCGATTTCACCGGCCTCTTTGGTGGCCTGACGTTGTGAATCGGAGAAGTAAGCCGGCACGGTGATCACCGCTTCCGACACTTCGGTACCGAGGTAATCTTCAGCCGTTTTCTTCATTTTCTGCAGAATGATTGCCGAGATCTCCTGCGGCGTATACAAACGACCGTCGATATCGATTCTCGGGGTATTGTTATCGCCCCGTACGACGCTATAGGCAGCCCGTTTGATATCCTGACCCACCTGATCGTAGGTTTCACCCATGAAACGTTTGATCGAGGTGATGGTTCTTTTCGGGTTGGTGATCGCCTGACGTTTTGCAGGATCACCCACTTTCCGTTCGTTGTTGTCTACGAATGCTACAATCGAAGGAGTCGTTCTACGACCTTCGCTGTTAGGGATAACGACCGGCTCGTTACCTTCCATAACGGCCACACACGAGTTCGTTGTTCCCAAGTCAATACCAATAATCTTTCCCATAACTTTATTCCTTTTATTAATTATTATTTTCAAAATTGTTTTGCCCTACCTAAATCAATCTTTATGCCAAGAGGCGAAAATTGTGTTTCAGGGCGTTTATCCTGCCAAAATCCTGCAGATGATCGGACAGTGTGACACGACGACTGCCATTTCGTCCGGAAATTCGTGTCTTTCGTGTTTCATTTCGAGGAGCCTGCCACACAAAAAGCCGACCGTTCTTAGCGATTCGCGATAAAAGTTGTACCTTTGGAGCAGTTAAATAAATACACTACAACGATGAGACACTTTACTCTTTTATTGCTCAGTATGTTTGTTTTTGGGTTTTCCGCATCGGGACAGATCAAGATCAACAAGCTTTTCAAGGCGGGAGGTGATCTGATCAACGCCTTTACGTTGTCGGACGATGCGGTTGCCGAGATGAGCCGCCGCGCCGTATCAGCCCTCGACAGCATGAACAAGATCGACACGGCAGCTTATGCGATTCGTCTGGATTCCGTGACCAAGAACCTCACGGTTGACGGTCTGACCCTCAACTTCAAGGTTTATCAACGGGACGAGGTGAATGCTTTTGCCTGTGGCGACGGCAGTGTTCGAATCTACTCCGGACTGATGGACGTCATGACGAATGACGAACTGGTTGCGATCATCGGACACGAGATCGGACACGTGGCACGCAACGATGCGAAGAACACGCTCAAGAACGCCTACCTCAAATCAGCGGCAGAGAGCGCAG
Source organism: uncultured Alistipes sp. (assembly GCA_900546005.1). Classification (GTDB taxonomy): domain Bacteria; phylum Bacteroidota; class Bacteroidia; order Bacteroidales; family Rikenellaceae; genus Alistipes_A; species Alistipes_A pullicola. The sequence continues at coordinate 2,711 of URBJ01000079.1, forward strand.
CCGGTTCGGTAAGCAAAGGGGTCGCCGCACAGCTGTCCCAGTCCCAATTGATGGAGTTGACCCATGCGCTTGCCTCGGCACAATATTCCCAGCAACAGGAGTATGCAGCCGACGAGTACGGCTTTGAATTTTGTGTCCGTCAGGGGATCGATCCTTATGCGATGTACAATGCCCTGACCAAGCTGTCGCAGCTCTCCACCAAACCCGGAGCCCATACATCGACTCTGTTGCAGGCCTTCTCTACCCACCCCGACAGCGGCAAACGGGCCGAAAAGATGAAGGCAAAGGCAGACGAACTGCAACATTAAACCTTTACTAACCCCCTTAAGTTTTACCCAAGCCAAGCGTGACGATAAGAGCGATGATACACACTACCCGTTTTATACCCCTGCTTTTTCTATTGGGCATCGGGGTCCTGTCCTGTTCGAAACCGGTTCAGGAGTCCCAGCCGACGCGAGTCGACAGCCTGCTCTCCGTTTTGAACGATCCGAATACAGAGACCGTACTTGTAGTGGCCCATCGCGGCGGCTGGCGCAATACGGTGGAAAACTCTTTCGAATCGCTGCAAAACGCGATCGATATGGGGGTCGATGTGGTTGAACTGGATGTCCGACGTACGGCAGACAGCGTTCTGATCCTGATGCACGACGTCACAATCGACCGCACGACGAACGGCAAAGGGAAAGTCTCGGAGTTGAGCTTCGACTCGATCCGCAACTGTTTTTTGAAGGCAAACGACAGTACGATCACGACATTGCGGGTTCCGACGCTCGAAGAGATTTTTGTCCGCAGCAGGGGCAAAATCATGCTGAACATCGACAAAGGGTACAAGATGTTCGATGAAATCATGTCTCTTGCGGCAAAGACCGGTGTCACCCGCCAAATTATCATGAAGGGTAACGAGGATGCCGACCACGTTCAAGCCACGGCGGGGCCCTACATAGATAGCGTAATCTATATGCCGATCGTCAATCTGGACGAAGCGGGCGCCGAAGCGGCAATCGCCGATTTCGACACGAAACTACATCCGGCAGCCTACGAATTGCTGTTCAAGAGCGACACGAGCCGAATTCCGACACGGGTAAGGGATTTTCTCTCCGGCCGGTCGCTGATCTGGTACAATACGATGTGGGACGGCATGAGCGGAGCACGATACGACGATCAAGCGCTCGACGATGCGACACGGGTCTATGGATACCTGATTGACACTCTGAATGCCCGACTGATCCAGACCGACCGTCCGGCACTGCTTCTCGAGTATCTTCGCAAGTGTGGGCGCCACGACTAAATCCGCCCACCTTCAACGATTTCGCCGAAATCCACTCGGCCCGGACAACAGGCCTTAGGCCTCTCGGCTATACGACTAATAAGGGCCATACAGCAATTGACATCAATAAAAAAGAGAGGGACCGCCCCCAAACGGTTCCTCTCTTATCTTTTGTGGGAATGCTCAAAGCCCACCCCGAGCGTTAAATCATTATATCGAAATATCGATCACCTCAAACCGGATAACTCCAGAAGGTACCGTCACATCGACCTCATCGCCTTTTTTGTGTCCCAACAGAGCTTTGGCGATCGGAGTTCCGATCGAGAGTTTGCCCTCTTTAAGGTTTGCCTCATTTTCGGAGACCAAGGTATATTCGACGACTTTCCCGGTATTCTTATTTTTCAAAGTAACGCGATTGAGGATCTGGATCGTACTGGTATCGATACGTGATTCATCGATTACCCGCGCATTGGCCACCGTATCTTCCAGCTTGGCGATACGCATTTCGAGCATGCCTTGGGCCTCTTTAGCCGCATCATACTCTGCATTTTCCGACAAATCGCCCTTATCACGAGCTTCCGCGATTGCGGCGGATATGGCGGGACGTTCCACAGAACGGAGATGATCCAACTCATCTTTCAGTTTCTGCAGACCAGCTTCGGTTAAATAAACAACATTTGATGCCATAATTGAAAAAAGATTAATTTTTGAAACCTATTATATAATATTCGTTACTCGTTGATGTGCACCATCTGCCGCACGAGGTGAAAAAAGATCACCGCACAACAGAACAGTACGGCCAGTGCTGCATAGTTTCGCGATCCGCCCTCGAGCAGGCAAATCACGGCACTACCTCCCATACAGAACACCGAAAGCAACAAAAAGGCCACACAGATATAGAGTCGTGTTTTAGGTTTCATTTTGATTAAGTAAAAAAGAAAAAATCCCGGCCTCTTGGGATGGAGGCCAGAACTCTTTCGCCATGACAAATATAAAAAACATTTTTCGAATTCACAACACTACCCGGTTTTTCATCGGGACGAGATTCCCCGCGTTCCGGACGAAAACCTTTGAGCGTGCCTCTCCGTATCTTCCGACACCTACTCCTGCTTGATAGGGAGCAGGGCATGTTCCCGTTGTTGTTTCAGCCAACGAAGCAGCGAGGTATGATACTCATCCCAATAGACAAAGGTCTGATTCCATCCGTGTTGTCCGGTAGGATAGATATGCAGCTCCGCCGAAACGCCCTTAGCCCGCAACGAATCATAGAACAGGGTACTGTTTCTCGGATGCACCAGATCGTCGTCGTTGCTGAGGGCGATGAAACAGGGCGATGTTTCGGGAGTGATCTGCTTCTCCGCCGAATATTTCTCGATCAGCGCACTATCGGGATTGGTACCCAACAAATTGTTCCGGGAAGCGATCGAAGCATAGGGGCCGTCCATCGTAATGACCGGATAGATCAGCACGGCGAAATCGGGTTTGACAGCCTCATCGGTCAGAACTACGGCCGTTGAGGCAAGATGTCCTCCCGCCGAAAATCCCATGACACCGATCTGGTGAGGATTTATGCCCCACTGCTCTGCATGTTCGCGCGCAGTTTTCATGGCTTGGGCATAATCGGCAATCGGAATCTGATGATGACCGTTCGGCATCCGGTACCTGAGGACGATCGCCGCGATTCCGTTTTCATTCAGCCATTGAGCCACTTCGTTTCCCTCCCGGGCATAGCAGACGCAACCATATCCGCCCCCGGGGCAAACGATGATACACTGTCCGGTCGCCTTTTGCGGATCGGGGAGGAACAGCGTATAATCCGGCACCGTAATACCGGCCCGAATCTCTTCATTGTCCAAAAAGTTTTTAGGATCGATTTCGTTGTTTCCGGGCATTTTGCCATCCGGATAGAGCAGTTGAGGTTCCGGATTCTGCGCCACACACAGGCAGGCCATCATACTGCCCACAATCGACAACAATAGACTACGTTTCATTTTATCACTCCATTAAATTCTTAAATCATTTGCACAATCTTCGATCTTGGTTGTACACCTCGGCCGAACGTCTGTAAAATTAGAAAAAATTAGTTTAAATTTGCAAGGAGCGCTCAAATAAATCTTGAGCGAAGGACCTAAACATCATCTATATGAAAACCAAATTATTGGCATTTATTGCCCTGTTTTTAGCATCTTGCGTTATGGCACAAAAAGAGATTCAACTTCCGACGCCTTCGAAGAGCGGAGGCATGCCGCTGATGGAGGCATTGTCCAAGCGGTCGACCAACCGAATGATGGACTCTACACGTCATTTGAGCGAACAACAGCTATCCGATTTGGTATGGGCGGCATGGGGGATCAACCGCCCCGACGGGCGTCGTACGGCACCTTCAGCCCTGAACCGACAGGAGATCGACCTCTATCTGATCGGGCGCAGCGGTGCCTACCTCTATGATGCACCCGAGCACAAACTCATTCCGGTAGCCGAAGGAGACCATCGGGCAGAGGTCAACAATCAGGAGTTTACGAAGACCGGGGACTGGATCCTGATCTATGTAGCGGATTACAGCCGCATGAGCTCCGACGATGCCCAACGCAATGCCGTCACGGCGGGGATCGACGCCGGCCTGATCGCCCAGAACGTATATCTCTACGGAGCATCGGAAGGGCTGGCCGTTGTGGTTCACATGTCATTAAACCAGAAAGAGATTGCAGACATACTGCATTTGGGAGCGACGCAACACATCGTTCTGGGCCAAACCGTCGGTTTGCCTGCGGAATAATCCATGAGCGACGAAACGTATTACCGGCTGCTCAAACAATATTGGGGCTACACGTCGTTCCGTCCGCAACAGCTCGAGACCATACGGGCCGTATGCGGGGGGAACGATGTTTTGTTGTTGATGCCGACCGGAGGGGGCAAGTCGATCGTGTACCAGATTCCCGGACTTGCCCGCGGGGGGATCTGCATCGTCATCACCCCGTTGATTGCGCTGATGAAGGACCAGATCGATCAGCTTCGCAAACGGAACATTTCGGCCGTATCGATTCATGGCGGGATGCCGTTCCGGGAGATCGACCGGTTGTTGGACAACTGTGTCTACGGTGACGTCAAATTTCTGTTCATTGCACCGGAACGCATCGACAGCGAACTATTCCGCAGCCGCTATGCCCGGATGAACGTATCGTTGTTGGCCGTTGACGAGGCTCACTGCATTTCTCAATGGGGCTACGATTTCCGCCCGGCCTACTTGAAGATCGCCCGCTTGCGTGAGGCACATCCCGAGGTTCCGGTTCTGGCCCTCACCGCATCAGCCACCGCCCATGTGTCCGAAGACATCATGACCCGGTTGAAGTTCCGCCATCCCTGCCTGCTTCGCACAAGTTTTGCGCGCGACAATCTGGTCTATGTTGTCCGGAAGACGGAGGACAAAAGTGCACAACTGGTCCGTATCCTTCAAAATGTTGCGGGGTCGGCCATCGTGTATGTCCGGACGCGGGACCGCGCCGAATCGATCGCCGATTTTCTGAGACAACAGGGCTTCTCCGCCGACTTCTACCACGGAGGGATGAACTACTTTACCCGCTCCGAACGACAGGATGCATGGATCACCGACCGTCTGCGCGTTATGGTTGCGACCAACGCATTCGGCATGGGGATCGACAAAAGGGACGTACGTCTGGTTATCCATTACGATCTGTGCGATTCGTTGGAGAATTACTATCAGGAGTCGGGACGTGCGGGTCGTGATGGGGAAAAAGCCTATGCCGTTCTGCTTTTTTCCGAAGGGGACATTCTCCGTGCATCCCAACGGTTGCGCCTCGACTACCCTCCCCTTAAGACGATCCGACAAATTTACGAATCGATCTTCAACTACCTGAACATTGCGATCGGCGACGGCAAGGGCTCTGCCTATACGTTCAATATCTACGAATTCGCTGCGCGTTTTCGTTTTTTTGTTCCGACGGTAGTCCACGCCATCAAAATACTCCAGCAGAACGGCTACATGACCTTGACCGACGAACAGGACAATCCCTCGCGCATTCGTTTTATCGTGACGCGTGACGCACTTTATCGCATTCGGGTCGACCGAAAGGAGTTGGACCATCTATTGACCGTCCTTCTGCGGCGTTACACGGGGCTGTTCAGCGACTTCGTGCCGATCGACGAGGATGAATTGGTCCACCTCTCGGGCTACACGGCCGAACGTCTCAAAGAGCTACTGAAGATGTTGTGGCAGCTCCACATCATCCGCTACATTCCGGGGAAACGGAGCCCGGTTCTGATTCTGGATGAAGAACGCCTGCCCACCCGCGACGTTCGTATCTCACCCGAAAGCTACGCACAACGCAAAGCGTGTGCGACCCAGCGTCTCGACCAGATGCTCCATTACGCTACCACCGACGAGTGCCGCAGCTTGATGATCCGTCGTTATTTCGGAGAGACCGTCGACCAGCCGTGCGGGGTCTGCGACGTATGTCTGAAAAGCAGACGCCGTGCAACAGGCCCACACGATCTTGAACAAGAGATCCTGACACGACTCGGTTCGGAACCGATGTCGATCCGAGAGTTGACCTCCACGCTACGTCGCGATCCGAACCTCATACTGGAAACGGTGACGGATTTGCTCCATCACGGGAAAATAAAGGAGCGGGAAGACGGGAAACTGCAGATAAATATGTAATTTTGTCTTTTGATGGAACGCGTATACGTCGAAAGCATAACGAACGAAGAGGTAAGCCAGCTACCGATCGGGGCCTTTTCGGGGAAGATTGTCGTGATCGATCGTCCGGAAGATGTGGCAACCGCCTGTGAGCAGCTCCGCCAAAATCCGTTGATCGGTTTCGACACGGAGACCCGTCCCTCCTTCACCAAAGGGCACACGAACAAGGTTTCGCTGCTGCAACTCTCCGGCCCGGATACGGCCTATCTGTTTCGGTTGAACCGTATTGGTTTTCCGGAAACGCTTCGATCCCTGCTCTCCTCGCGCGACCACGCAAAGATAGGGGTCGGTGTCTACGATGACGTCCGCGGGCTACGCTCTCTGCACCGCTTTCAGCCCCAGAATTTCATAGAGTTGCAAAACGTCGCCCCGCGTTACGGCATTACGGAAAAGAGCCTACGGAAACTGGCGGCCATCATCCTGCACTTCCGCATCTCGAAAGCCCAACGACTGAGCAACTGGGAGGCTCAACAACTCACCCCTGCCCAACAACTTTATGCCGCCACAGACGCATGGGTCGGCCGGGAGATATACATCGAACTCTCGAAAGTATCCCCTCTCGTTCCGGTAGAAAACCGTTTGACATCAGATTTATAAATCCAAGAATAGACAGCGCTGCGCTCCGCCCCACACACCACGGACTCTCTGCATCCATATCCATTCATCATCCCGCTCCTCGATACTCGAGAGCAGGGGGCTTAATCATTCAGTTCGATCAGCCCTTCCGGCAGGTCGAAAACGACACGTCGCGCCTCGACATCGATCTCCTCAATCAGATCATCGGCCGCCGGAACATAAATCTCCTTCTCCCCGATCCGTACGAGGAATAACGGATTGTCGCTGTCGATAAAATCCTCGATTTCACCCTTCTTGCCTGCACCCAACAGAGCTTCGAAACCGACCAGTTCATCCAAATAGATCAGATCGTCGTTCTCTTCATCCGTTTCATATTCGGTTTCAGCGGTCCCGTTTGGGCTGCAGAAGAGTTCATGTCCGACCAATTCCGCGACACGTTTTTCGGCATAGAAATCGGCAAAAAGGACAACCGCTTTACGGTTTCCCCGCCGATCGAAACGGTCAAAAAAGAGAGGAACCGTCAATCCGTCGATAATGACGAATAACGGTTCCCTCGTATCGTAGTCTTCAGGGAAATTGTCAAAAAGAGCGACAACCGCTTCACCTTCCTTGCCGAAGGGTTTAACCACCCGCGCAACAGGTGAGGAGAGCTCTACTTTCCCTTTGGACATACCGGCAAGAACTAAGCCTCAGCTTGCGGTTCTTCGGCAGCAGCCTCAGGAGCAGCTTCACCTTCAGCACTCTCTTCAGCGGCTTTTGCAGCAGCTTCGGCAGCGGCAGCCTCGGCACGTTTAGCAGCCAGAGCTTTAGCCTTAGCCTCGTTGATCTTCTTCTCTTCATCGAGACGAGCTTTGGCGCGAGCCTCTTTTTCGCCGGAGAGTTTAGCCTCTTTAGCTGCGATTTTACCGTTTTTCTTTTCGAGCCATTGAGCGAAACGCGCTTCAGCCACCTCTTCGCTGAAAGCACCTTTTGCTACACCGCCCAAAAGATGTTTTTTATACAACACTCCCTTGTACGAGAGGATTGCCCGACAGGTATCGGTAGGTTGAGCGCCCTTCTGCAACCAAGCCAAAGCCTGATCGAAGTTAAGAGTGATTTTGGCAGGATTGGTATTGGGGTTATAGGTCCCAATGTTCTCGATGAACTTACCATCACGTGGCGCCCTGCTGTCGGCAACGACGATGTGATAAAAGGGGTATCCTTTTTTACCACGGCGTGCTAATCTGATTTTTACAGACATCTTAAAAAAATTTTAGTTACACAACCTACTTAAAACAAGCAGAATGCAAAGGTATCTCTTTTTCGTGAACTTGCCAAGTTTTTCGCACTTAAATTTCTTTCGTTTTTTTGTTTTATCCGATTTTCGGCTCTCTCAGTCTGCCGGCACACACTTATCAATTATATCAATACCCTTAATCCAAT
>URBJ01000080.1 GCA_900546005.1 uncultured Alistipes sp.
TGAAAGCAAAGGCATGTCTTGCTTTTCAGATCAGTTCTTATCTTCAATTTTAATTATTGGGTACAATGTCTTCAAAAACAGATAATCAGCGAATTAGCTTTTCTTCCGTAAAAAACAGAATGCACTATCCGGATTTCTTGGAGGTGCAACTCAAATCATTTCAAGACTTTTTCCAGTTGGACACCACGGCTGAAAACCGAAAAAACGAAGGCCTCTACAAGGTGTTCATGGAAAACTTCCCGATAACCGATACGCGTAATAATTTCGTACTCGAATTTATCGATTATTACGTCGATCCTCCTCGTTACAGTCAAGAGGAGTGTCTGGAACGCGGCCTTACCTATAGTGTGCCGCTGAAAGCAAAGCTGAAGCTGTATTGTACCGATCCGGAGCACGAAGATTTCGATACGGTGATTCAGGATGTCTATTTCGGTACGATCCCTTATATGACCGAGCGCGGTACGTTTATCATCAACGGTGCTGAGCGTGTCATCGTCTCTCAGTTACACCGTTCGCCGGGGGTCTTCTTCGGTCAGAGTACACATACCAACGGGACCAAATTGTATTCGGCTCGTATTATCCCGTTCAAAGGGTCGTGGATCGAGTTCGCTACCGACATCAACAATGTGATGTACGCCTATATCGACCGGAAAAAGAAGCTGCCCGTTACGACCCTGTTGCGTGCTGTCGGTTTTGAAAGCGATAAGCAGATTTTAGAGATATTTAACCTCGCGGAAGACGTAAAGGTAACCAAGGCCAATCTGAAAAAGATGGTCGGTAAACGTCTTGCCGCCCGTGTTTTGAAGACATGGGTAGAGGATTTTGTGGACGAAGATACCGGTGAGGTCGTATCGATCGAGCGTAACGAAATCATTATCGATCGTGAGACCGTCCTCGAGGAGAGTCATATCGACGAGATCCTCGAGTCGGGTGCTAAAAGCATTTTGATCCATAAGGATATACCGAATGAAACCGATTTCTCGATCGTTTACAATACTTTACAGAAGGATCCCTGTAACTCCGAAAAAGAGGCGGTAGTCTATATCTATCGTCAGTTGCGTAATTCGGAGCCACCTGATGAAGCTACGGCGCGTGACGTTATCGAGAAGTTGTTCTTCTCCGACAAACGTTACGATTTGGGTGATGTGGGTCGTTTCCGGATCAATAAAAAACTCGGATTGGATACCTCGCCCGACGTGAGGATTCTGACTCGTGAAGATATAATCGCCATTATCAAATACCTGATCTCGTTGATCAACTCGCAGACCGACGTCGATGATATCGACCACTTGTCGAACCGTCGGGTGCGTACCGTAGGTGAACAGCTGGCCAATCAGTTCAGTGTCGGCTTCGTTCGTATGGCCCGGACCATTCGCGAACGGATGAATGTCCGCGACAACGAGGTCTTTACCCCGATCGATTTGATCAATGCCAAGACACTCTCTTCGGTAATCAACTCGTTCTTTGGAACCAACCAGCTGTCGCAGTTTATGGATCAGACCAACCCGTTGGCGGAGATGACTCACAAACGGCGTCTGTCGGCTTTGGGTCCCGGCGGTTTGTCGCGTGAACGTGCCGGTTTCGAGGTGCGTGACGTACACTATACGCATTATGGACGTCTCTGTCCGATCGAGACTCCGGAAGGTCCGAACATCGGTTTGATCTCCTCGCTCTGTGTATTTGCGAAGATCAGTGATATGGGTTTCATTGAAACGCCTTACCGTAGAGTAGTAGATGGCAAAGTCGATCTGTCCGATGAAGGAATCCGTTATTATAGTGCAGAAGAGGAGGAGGGCTTGACAATTGCTCAGGCAAACGCTCCGTTGAACGATGCCGGAGAATTCTTGGTGCCCGATAAGATTAAGGCTCGAGACGATGCGGATTATCCGGTAGTAAGTGCGAAGGAGGTCGATCTGATGGATGTGGCTCCGAACCAGATTTCATCTATTGCTGCGAGCTTGATTCCGTTCCTCGAACACGATGACGCGAACCGTGCATTGATGGGATCGAACATGATGCGGCAGGCCGTTCCTTTGGTGATGCCTGAGGCCCCGATCGTAGGAACCGGATTGGAAAAGGATATGATCGCCGATAGCCGTATTCAGATCGTTGCCGAGGGTGAGGGTGAAGTGGTATTTTCGGATGCCACGCAGATTCAGGTGAAATATGTGCGGACGGAGGATGAAAAGATCGTTAGCTTCGATCCCGAAGTTACGACCTATCGTCTGCCTCGATACAGAAAGACGAACCAAAGTACCTCGATGACTCTGAAACCGCTGGTTCGCAAGGGCGATAAAGTGGTCAAAGGGCAGATCTTGACGGAGGGGTATTCGACTCAGGCCGGAGAATTGGCGCTCGGACGTAACCTTAAGGTGGCGTTCATGCCGTGGAAAGGGTACAACTTCGAGGATGCTATTGTGATCTCGGAACGTGTAATTCGTGAGGATATCTTTACTTCGGTACATGTCGACGAGTACATCATGGAGGTTCGTGATACCAAACGCGGTGTCGAAGAGTTGACTTCTGATATCCCGAATGTCAGTGAGGACGCAACCAAGGATCTGGATGAAAACGGTATCATCCGCATCGGAGCGAATGTGGCTCCGGGCGACATCCTGATCGGTAAGATCACTCCGAAAGGGGAGAGCGATCCCTCGCCGGAAGAGAAATTGTTGCGTGCGATCTTCGGGGATAAAGCCGGAGATGTCAAAGATGCTTCTTTGAAAGCTCAACCGTCGTTGTACGGTGTAGTAATCGATAAAAAGCTCTTCAGCCGGGCTAATAGAGACGGAAAGAGAAGCAAGGCTGCTGAGAAACTCCAACTCGAAAAGATGGAGGCCGATTTCGCAGTACAGGCAGAGGCCTTGAAGCAAAAACTGGTCGAAAAACTTTGGACGTTGGTTAAGGATAAGACGGTGCACAAGGTGTGCGACTATTTCGGAACCGAGCTTATGCCTCAGGGATCGAAGTTCTCGCAGAAGATGCTCGGCGATTTGGATTATCTGAACATCGGAACCGGTAAGTGGACCGGCGATGCACATGTGGATATGTTGATCGAACAGACGATCAACAACTATACGATCAAGTACAAAGAGCTCGATGCCGTCTTGAAACGCGAAAAATACAATCTGACCAACGGGGATGAACTTCCGACCGGAATTATCCAATTGGCTAAGGTCTATATTGCGAAAAAACGTAAACTGCGTGTCGGCGATAAAATGGCCGGTCGTCACGGTAACAAGGGTATCGTGGCAAAGATCGTGCGCGACGAGGATATGCCGTTCCTCGAAGACGGTTCGATCGTAGATATCGTTTTGAACCCGCTGGGCGTGCCTTCGCGTATGAACTTGGGCCAGATCTACGAGACAGTGCTCGGTTGGGCCGGACGTGAATTGGGCTTGAAGTTCGCAACTCCTATTTTCGACGGTGCTTCGCTCGATCAGATCAATGAATATACGGCAAAAGCCGGTGTGCCTCGCAGTGGATTGACCTATCTGCATGACGGAGGAACCGGCGAGCGTTTCGACCAACCGGCAACCGTCGGCGTGATCTATATGTTGAAATTGGGTCACATGGTTGACGACAAGATGCACGCTCGTTCGATCGGTCCGTACTCGTTGATTACGCAGCAGCCTCTGGGTGGTAAAGCACAGTTCGGAGGTCAGCGTTTCGGAGAGATGGAGGTTTGGGCTCTCGAGGCATTCGGTGCCGCAAACATCCTGCAGGAGATTCTTACGATCAAGTCGGATGATGTGATGGGACGTGCAAAAGCCTACGAGGCGATCGTCAAGGGTGATAACATGCCGCAACCCGGTATTCCCGAGTCGTTGAACGTGTTGTTACACGAGTTGCGGGGTCTGGCAATCAGCGTGAAATTAGACTGATGCGATAAGGCAGAACGGGCTCGGGGTGTGCAGACGCCTCGGCCAGCGTTACACGATCGAGCCAGACTCGAAGGTTTTACCGAGATGGAGAATAAAATAAAAGTTAAAGAATATGTCATTCAAAAAAGATAATAAGAATCAAGCCGGATTTTCCAGAATATCCATTGGATTGGCTTCTCCGGAGGAGATTCGCAACAACTCGAGCGGTGAAGTGCTCAAACCCGAAACGATCAACTACCGGACCTATAAACCCGAACGTGACGGTCTGTTTTGCGAGCGGATTTTCGGACCGGTGAAGGACTATGAATGTCATTGCGGTAAGTACAAACGGATTCGCTATAAAGGAATTGTCTGCGATCGATGCGGTGTCGAGGTTACCGAAAAGAAGGTGCGCCGTGAACGGATGGGACACATCTCGTTGGTGGTGCCGGTCGCACATATCTGGTACTTCCGTTCGTTGCCGTCGAAGATCGGCTACCTGTTGGGTATCCCGACCAAAAAGTTGGAAGCGATTATCTATTATGAAAGATATGTAGTCATCCAGCCGGGAGCTGCGGCAGCAAATGGAGTTGCAGAGCTCGATCTGTTGGCCGAGAAGGAGTATTTGGATATCCTGAATACGCTTCCGAAGGGGAACCAACAGCTGGATAATAGCGATCCGGAGAAATTCATTGCCCAGATGGGCGCAGAAGCAATTCTGACGTTGCTGCAACGGGTCGATCTGGACGAACTCTCCTATTCGTTGCGCCACAAAGCCAGCACGGAGACCTCGCAGCAACGGAAAACGGAGGCGTTGAAGCGGCTTCATGTCGTGGAGGCATTCCGCGAGTCACGCGATGTCAACAAGCCCGAATGGATGATCCTCAAGGAGATTCCGGTGATTCCGCCCGAACTGCGTCCGTTGGTGCCTCTGGATGGTGGTCGGTTTGCAACGTCAGACTTGAACGATCTTTACCGTCGTGTGATTATCCGGAACAACCGGTTGAAACGGTTGATTGAGATCAAGGCCCCGGAGGTGATTCTGCGTAACGAAAAGCGTATGTTGCAGGAGGCAGTCGACTCGCTGTTCGACAACTCGAGAAAGAGCAATGCGGTGAAAACCGAATCGAACCGTCCGCTGAAGTCGCTCTCCGATAGTTTGAAAGGTAAACAAGGCCGTTTTCGTCAGAACTTGCTCGGTAAACGTGTCGACTATTCGGCCCGTTCGGTAATCGTCGTAGGTCCCGAGTTGAAGATGCACGAGATGGGTATTCCGAAGGATATGGCGGCCGAACTGTATAAACCGTTCGTGATCCGGAAACTGATCGAACGGGGTATCGTCAAGACCGTAAAATCAGCAAAGAAGATTATCGATCGGAAAGATCCGGTGATTTGGGATATTCTCGAAAACGTGATCAAGGGTCACCCGGTATTGATGAACCGTGCCCCGACCCTGCACCGTTTGGGTATTCAGGCCTTCCAGCCTAAATTGATCGAGGGTAAGGCATTGCAGTTGCACCCGCTGGCTTGTACGGCATTCAACGCCGACTTCGATGGTGACCAGATGGCCGTGCACTTGCCGCTCGGAAATGCCGCAATTCTGGAGGCTCAGATCCTGATGTTGGGTTCTCACAACATCCTGAACCCGGCCAACGGTGCGCCTATCACCGTCCCCTCGCAGGACATGGTGCTCGGGTTGTATTACATCACCAAAGAGCGTGCCGGTTCATTGGGTGAAGGACTCTGTTTCTATGGACCCGAGGAGGTGATTATTGCCTACAACGAGAAACGTGCCGATCTGCACGCAAAGGTGAAGGTGATGGTCGACACGGTGGATGAAGCCGGAAATAAGGAGCGCAAGCTGATCGATACGACGGTAGGTCGGGTGATCTTCAATCAGGTCGTTCCGCCCGAAGTGGGATATATCAACGAAGTGTTGACCAAGAGGTCCCTGCGTGACATCATCGGTATGGTGATGAAAAAGGCCGGAGCCGACCGCACGGCAGCCTTCTTGGACGATATCAAGAGCATGGGATACCAGATGGCATTCAAGGGCGGATTGTCCTTCAACTTGGACGCCGTGATCATTCCTGAAGAGAAAGGCGCTTTGGTACAGGAGGGTTACGATCGTGTTGAAGAGGTGATGGAGAGCTATAACATGGGTCTTATCACCAACAACGAACGATACAATCAGATCATCGATATCTGGACGAACATCAACATGAAGCTGACCAAAACGGTGCTCGATCATCTGACCAAGGATATGCAGGGTTTCAATCCGGTGTACATGATGCTGGATTCCGGAGCCCGTGGTTCAAAAGAGCAGATTCGTCAGCTCTCCGGAATGCGTGGATTGATGGCGAAACCGCAAAAGTCAGGAGCCGAAGGCGGTCAGGTTATCGAAAACCCGATTCTTTCGAACTTCAAGGAGGGCCTTTCGGTGTTGGAGTATTTCGTCTCGACACACGGTGCCCGTAAAGGTTTGGCCGATACGGCCTTGAAAACGGCAGATGCCGGTTATTTGACGCGTCGTCTGGTCGATGTCGCACAGGATGTAATTATCTGTGAGGAGGACTGCGGAACGCTCCGTGGTTTGACGGCAACGGCCATCAAGCGGAATGAAGATGTGGTACAAACGTTGTATGAACGTATCTTGGGTCGTACGACGGTACACGATGTCTATGATCCGCATACGGGAGAGTTGATCGTGGCTGCAGGTGAAGAGATCACCGAAGCGATAGCAGAAGCGATCGATGCTGCACACATCGAATCGGTTGATATTCGCTCGGTGTTGACTTGCGAGTCTCGTCACGGGGTTTGTGCGAAATGTTACGGCCGTAACTTGGCAACCGGACGTATGGTGCAGAAGGGTGAAGTCGTAGGTGTGATTGCGGCTCAGTCAATCGGTGAGCCGGGTACTCAGCTGACTCTGCGTACGTTCCACGTCGGTGGTGTCGCCGGTGGTGTGGCTACTGATAACAGTGTCGTTTCCCGTTACGAAGGACGTCTCGAAATCGATGACCTCCGTGTAATCAAAAGTGAAGTTAACGGTAAGGAGGTACAGACTGTTATCAGCCGTCTGTCGGAATTGCGTATCGTTGATGTCAACACGGATATCGTACTCTATACACACAACCTGCCCTATGGATCGACGCTCTATTTCAACGATGGAGATCTGGTGAAGAAGGGAGATCTGGTTTGCGAATGGGATCCTTACAATGCGGTGATTATCTCTGAATATGACGGTAAGGTAGCGTTCGAAAATGTGATCGAAGGTGTTACCTATCGGGATGAGTTCGATGAACAGACCGGTTTCCGCGAAAAGGTGATTACCGAGTCGCGTGATAAGACGAAGAACCCGGTTATTAAGATTCTGAACAGTCAAGGCGAGGAACAGAAACAGTACAACTTGCCGGTAGGAGCCCATATCGTTGTTAAAGAAGAGGAGGCGATCAAGGCTGGTGAGATTCTGATCAAAATCCCGAGAGCCGTAGGTAAAGCGGGCGATATCACGGGAGGTCTTCCTCGTGTCACCGAGTTGTTTGAGGCCCGTAACCCGTCGAATCCGGCTGTCGTATCGGAAATCGATGGTGAGGTTTCATTCGGTAAGATCAAACGAGGTAACCGTGAGATCGTTATCACCTCGAAGGCGGGTGATGTGAAACGCTATCTGGTTCCGCTGTCGCGTCAGATATTGGTGCAGGAGAACGACTATGTTCGGGCCGGTATGCCGCTGTCCGACGGAGCCGTGACCCCGAGCGACATTCTGGCTATCCAAGGTCCGACCAAAGTTCAGGAGTACATCGTCAACGAGGTTCAAGAGGTGTACCGGATGCAGGGTGTGAAGATCAACGACAAGCACTTCGAGGTTATCGTTCGTCAGATGATGAACAAGGTGAAGATCGAGGATCCGGGAGATACCCGCTTTATGGAGGAACAGATTGTCGACAAATGGGAGTTCATGAATGTCAACGACGAACTCTACGACAAGGTGGTTGTGACGGATGCCGGAGACTCCGAAGTGATGAAACCGGGTATGATTGTTACCCTGCGTAAGTTGCGCGACGAGAACTCGATGCTCAAACGTAAAGATTTGAAACTCGTACAGGTGCGTGATGTCGTTCCTGCCACGTCGAACCAAGTGCTGCAAGGTATCACGCGTGCGGCACTGCAGACGAGCAGCTTTATGTCGGCAGCATCGTTCCAAGAGACTACGAAGGTGTTGAACGAAGCTGCAATTCTTGGAAAGGTCGACCCGTTGGAAAACCTGAAAGAGAATGTGATCTGTGGTCACTTGATCCCTGCTGGTACCGGACAACGCGAATTCAATTCGCTTATCGTCGGAGCCAAGGACGACTACGACAATATGGTTTCTGGAAAATAGGATATAGAAATATTCTTCGATAAATAGGGAGAGAGATCGCATGCAGCGGTCTCTCTCCCTATTTTATAGCGTACAAGAAGTTCGGGGTACATGTTTTCGATAGAGGGAAACGACGGAGGCAGAGAATCTGATCTATGGAGAGGAGAGAAAAAAGGATGAGGGGGAATAGGTGAATAGGGAGATAGGAGGGAGGGGAGAGGAGGAGAAATGATGGGGATTTTTCTTTTTGGACGATTCTCGTCTCGATAATTATGATAACTTTACACTGAATTAAATCGAAGAGAAATGGATCGTAAGCAAGTGGTTTTCGACTATCTGAACCGGCTGGGTTTAGCGTATGAGTATTATGAACATCCTGAGACGCCAACCATCGAGTTGGCAAAAAAATATTGGAAAGAGGACGGTTCGAAACATTGTAAGAACTTGTTCTTTCGGAACCATAAAGGAAACCGCCACTATTTGGTAGTTTTCGATTGCGAACAGAATCTGGCGATCCATGATTTGGAACATCGTCTACATCAGGGAAAACTCTCTTTTGCTTCGGAACAACGCATGGAGCGATATTTGGGCCTGAAGCCCGGTTCGGTTTCACCCTTCGGACTGATCAACGACACGGAGAACCATGTGCATCTCTTTTTGGATGAAAAGCTCAAGCAGTATCACTCCTTGAGCTTCCATCCTAACGATTGTACAGGTACCGTGGTGATCTCGATGCAGGATTTTTTGATCTATCTGGATAACGTAGGAAACAGTTACGAATTTATAGAGCTGTATTGATTGGCGGCAAACGAGCGGCTACTCTTTGGCTTCGAGTTCTCCTTTCTTGTTGAACGATAGAAGCGAACCATCGTGTAGTACGATGTCGTATCTCGATTTGTCCCGTGTGACCGAGCCGATCATTTGGCTCGCGTGGATGCCGTCGAGGTACTTTTGAATGTTGTCAGGTAGCAGTGAGGCGGGTACGTTACCCATACCGCTGTGGATCCTTGTCCAGTTGCCTCTTTTGGGAAATACGATGGAAGATCCGTCACTGAGAAGTACCTCGTAGTGATATTTAGGATCGGCATCGATTTTTATGATCGTTATTCTCAGATTTGGAAATTGTGTTGCCAAGAAGTTCTGAACCGGAAGCGGCAGTTTGTTCGGATTGGCCGTAATGATGCGTGCTCCGAGCGGTGCAAGAACCGAGCAGAGTACAAAAACGAGGCTGAGTATGAGGATCTTTTTCATAGCATATATTTTCAGAAACAGGTCGATGTAATAGGACTTACACAAATGCTGTACCGAAAATATAACGCAAATGGGGAGAGAGAAGTTACAACGATGTTTCCGATTAAATTTCTCTCTCCCTCCCCCCCTTAATTTATGTTATGGAATCAGCTGCCGAAATCGAGCGGTTGTCCGGCGTAGAAGTCGAGAATTTTCCGTCGGAAGATAAATTCGAATTTCGCCTGCACCATCTCTGATTCGGAACGGATCATACGGTTCTTGGCGTCGTTATAGTCGAAGATGGTCGAACGTCCGGCTGCGGTTTTCTCCTCTTGGTAGCGGAATGCCTCCCGGGCAGCCTCGAGTGACTTCTCGGACGAAAGGAATTTCTGATAGGCCGCGTCAGCATTGTAGTAACTCTGTTCGATCTCCTTGCGCAGATTCCGTTGAGCTTCAGTAACGGCCAATTCTTGACTCTTGATACTGTTCTGGGCCGAGCGAATGTTGTTGCGTGTCGAGAAACGGTTGAAGATCGGAATGCTGACGTTCAGTCCGATGTATTCGCTGCCGTTGTATTTGAGTTGTTTGAAAAATGCAACGTTCTGCGCATGTTCCGCGATCGAGTAGTAGTATCCGTTGTTGTATCCGAATCCCAAAGAGACCGACGGGTATAGGGCTGATTTTGCGGATTTCAAGGTCGAATAGCTGCTCTCTAACCGGAGTTTCTCGGCCAAAATACCCGGACGGTTGCCTACTGCATAGTCGTAGATTACGTTCGGTTGTTCCATCCGGCTCATTGAGGCTAAGGTAATCGTACCCAAGTCGGGCGTTGCGATA
>URBJ01000081.1 GCA_900546005.1 uncultured Alistipes sp.
TGTATATGCATACAGCTTTTGACCGGGATAAATCTGCAAGCCCAGTCAACGGACCTTTACGGGACATCCGATGCCTCCCCGACTGACTCTACATTCGAAGAGCTAATCGTAAAACTCGCAACCCCACCCCAAGGAGAATTTACTCCACAAAATGGATACTTTGCGTCTCGCAACAACGACTACTTTTTCTGGAAGGGTAAAAAGTTTCTGATCGACCGAAGTCCGATCTGGTCTTTTCCTGCCTACAAAGACCTCTATAACGACTTCCAAAAGAAAAACGACCAAATTACTGTTGGGGAACATCTGGCATACGGCTACGCCCCTGTAGTGCAGGACAAGAACTACTGCATCGACTGGAAATTGGTTAACGACTCCCTGTTTGTCGGAAAAATTCTGTTCGAGAATCCGAATGAAGATGAGAGTTCCCTAAGTTCAGAAGAGAAATATGCCCGATTCGAAAACTTGGTAAACACCAAATTCCTTCATAATTCGGCCATCGAAAATGAAGGCAGAGAGAGCCCACGTGGAGTCATCGCGGCCTCATGGGTAAACGATACATTATACGTCAGAGAGGCATTGCCCGCTCCGGCTCAAAACACCATCTTCTCTTGTAGCGATGACAAATGGTGCGAAATCGAAAAACAATGGGACCAATCGCCTTTGATCGAATTGATTTTTAAAGATGGAGTTTTAGTCAGCAGTCGGCAAATCGAAGGCAAATCGCATATAGCCCCCATACCGCTCAGCTCGTTCTCCACCGAGACGACCGAGTTGGCGGACTATAAAGAACAGACCTACATGCGTCGAAAAGTTCGACTCTTCAATGTCGTCCAGTTCGATGACATGGCAAAAAACATGGAATAAGACCGACACACCTGCTAAATTGATAACATCAACAAAGCAGCGAAAGAGACTTATACATCCTTTTCTCATATAAGAGGCCAAAGCACGGATAGATGTGCTTTGATCTCTTATATAACTACAATCCAAATTCTACACTCAGGCATCATCATTCCTTAAATATATCCATCTTATAACGGCCCAAACACATACTCAACCGAACAACTATTCCATTGATTTATATCAATTTAATCATAAGGACATATAATCGAACACTCTTTAAAAGATCAAAATATACGCTTCCCCCTTAAATTTACGCCTATACAAACCTCAAGACATAATAAAAAAACAGCCTGAATATTTAAACGGGTTTAAAAGTAATACATGATCAGACCCAACACCCGATGATTGGTGACACGATGTGTATGCACTACTCGTCCATTTGACAAATCCGTATCGCCATACCACGCCGTTGTGGGCACATACTCCAAACCGATCTGCCAATGCGGAAGATTATACGAAACCGCCATATTAAACGAACAGAGCTGATCGATATCGAGTCCCATGCCGTACTGCACATCGGTCACTAACGGCCGACTGCTGCCCAACTTCTTTGTATATCCCGCAAAGAAATGTCCCTTCCATCGAGTACCATACGTAAGGTTGATCCATGATGTCGAATGGCGTATCGGAGTATACTCCTGCTCTCCGGTCACCGGATCGACCTTGGATATTCCATAACCGCCCAACAAAGCAGTATGGTCCAAACAGGATGCCAGTAACGTTTTGGCTGCAACGCTCCATTTCGAAGATTTATACTGTACATGTGCCTCACAGGAAAACGTCGTCATACGTTCGTTCACCTTGAACCGTCGCTCACTACCCATTCCGTCGATAACGGTAGAATATGTACGCGGTTTCAACGAAATCATATGAGCTCCTGCTCCCACGATCCACCTCTCATAACGATAATCGGCTCCAAAATAGAGTTCAGGAATACAACTATTCTTCAAATACTCCTCGCTCCCTCCCTTGGGTCCGGAAGAGGTATACTGAAGTTGCCATAAGGCCGCCAGTGTAAAATGCACTCGGGAGGTATGCCACGACAGGGCGATCTGTGGTTCCCGATTAAATGGTTGGAAAGGGGCTCCGGTCGAAAGATTCAAAACATCTGGTACGACATTTCCGAAAAGCGGATGCCATGTCTGCCCGATAAGCAGTCGGATGCGTCGCCAATCCAACGCAACATACGCCTGCCGGATCCTCAACATGGTTGTACTGGCTGAAAAACCTCCGAAATCAACTTCGATTTTGGCACTGGAGGTGGCATTCCCTATTTTCGGCCCATCCATATCGATCCCGAGACGCGTGGTAAAAGTATAGAAACTTCCGTTGGGCGTTGCATTTATATCGTTTCCCTTACTGTCCAAATCACAATCCAACGGATAGAGATAAAAATTCCCGTCGACAGGAGCTTGATTCGCCCGTGTGTTGTAAAATAGATCTCCTCTTACAAAACCGTAAAATCGGTATGAAAAATCGCTCTTTTGAGCCGATACCAAACTGGAGTTGAACAATACTGCGATAAAGATCAGTATCTTTTTCATAGAAATTCAAGTGTAGTTTTTTCATAATGGAACTTACCGTTTCACGGATTTCCTCCCCCTCTCATACTTCCCCTCTTCAAATGTATAAAAAATTTCCTTATTTATATATCGGACTTTCCAGCCGAATTATGTCACGTAACGACTTTCAGGAGAAAAGTGTACGATAATTGTAAACGTAAAGCGTATTCCGATGCGGATTCATCGACAGCTTCCCTTTCGATCATTCGATCGGAACGTTTTATTAACCGAATAAAATCGATCATTATGAAAAAATTTATCCTCGGAACACTCGGAATCCTAACTCTTTTCTTGTCTTCGTGTAAGGACGACAACGACGATAACGAAGGTGATCTCATCGATCCGGCCTCCTTGGTAACTCCTGAAGTTACAGCACGCGTCGTAGATCCGCTCACGACCAACTCCTTTACCGGAATTCTCGAAATTTTCCCATGCAACTCTGGAAGTTCGATCTACTACGGCAACTTTGTCAACGACAACCAAACCGTCCTCAACGGATACTATGTCATCGTCAACGGGACTACATACGGGTCCTACAACCGGCTGCTACACCTGCCTACCGGAAACTACAACATCGTCTATTGGGGAACACCAAAATACGAAGATCCAATCTACAACGCACCCGCCATTAAGGAACCCGGACTATCGATCGGAGCCGATCTCTCGGACCTCTACTTCAGTCTGAGACCCAATAACGATACGACTTACATGCCTGTTTTTGACCTCGTTCATGCAGTTCAGGAGGCACACATTGGCATTGAAAACCTGCAGGCACCCTTGAAACGTGTCGGGGCCGGCATTAAAATAATCGCTCAAATGGCAGCAGACGATGTATTCAATCCGGAAATAACCGGTATCGAGGTACTGATCGGAGGCATTGCCGAGAAGATCGATTTTTACACCGGAGCTCCCGAAAACATGACCAAAACCGTCAAGTTCGATCTGGAGCTCTCCGACGACAGCACCATGATGAGCAACCCGACGGTCATGCTATTCCCTTCGTCGGAAAATCCCACGTTGACACTGGTCATCACTCTTCAGGACGGCAGCCAGCACATACTCAATCAAAATCTGAACACGCCCCTTTCAGCCAATACAAGACTTACCCTAAACATCATGCTGGGTGAAATACACACCGGCGGCGATGCGGGAAACTTCACTATCGAGGATTGGAACGAGACAACCGAAACGATCGAGTTCCCGATTATCGATTAAAGTTCTTCATCGTTCTGAAGATTCAATTCATATTCGTTTATTTCTCGACAAGAAAGAGGGAGATACCGTAACGGTATCTCCCTCTTTAGCATGTGCGACCGGGAGGCCTCGAACAGACTTTACTTCTGCTTCATGCTTCCCCGTCTTCTTCTATCTCATTCATCCCGTTTTCTACAAATCGATCAGAGCCGAACCCGTCATCTCGACAGGTTGAGGCAGGCCCATCAATTTCAGAACCGTAGGCGCTACATCGGCCAACACACCGTTCCGAACAGACTTAACCCGATCCGATACAACCACAATAGGCACAGGATTCAATGAGTGAGCCGTATTCGGCGTTCCATCGGCATTTTCCGCATGGTCTGCATTTCCGTGATCGGCAATCATCACAACCTCGTATCCGTTCGCTTTGGCAGCCTCAACCACATCGTGTACACATGCATCAACAGCCTTCACAGCCTTAATGATAGCATCGTATACTCCCGTATGTCCCACCATGTCGCCATTGGCAAAGTTCAGGCAGATAAAGTCGAACTTCTTCTTGTTCAGCTCAGCCACCAAGGCATCCTTCACCTCATAGGCACTCATCTCCGGCTTCAGATCATAGGTTGCAACCTTCGGTGAGGGAATCAGGATCCGCTCTTCTCCCTTGAACGTCTCTTCACGACCGCCGTTCAAGAAGAAGGTTACGTGCGCATACTTCTCCGTCTCGGCAATACGCAACTGATGCAAACCCTGCGACGAGATGTACTCTCCGATGGTATTGGCCACATTCTCCTTGTCGAAAAGAATATGCAATCCTTTGAATTTCGCATCGTAAGGAGTCATGCAACAGTAGTACAGCGGCAGCGTCTTCATACCGAAATCGGGCTTGTCCTCCTGAGTTAACACGATCGTCAACTCTTTAGCCCGGTCATTACGGAAGTTGAAGAAGATCACCAGATCGTTCTCGCGGATCGTTCCCACCGGCTCTCCCTGAGCGTCGACACACACGATCGGCTTGATAAATTCGTCGGTCACACCGGCGTCGTAGGAGTTCTGCACAGCCTCAACCACATTCTGCGTCTTGGTTCCCACGCCATGCACCAACAGATCATAAGCCTCCTTGATCCGTTCCCAACGTTTGTCACGGTCCATCGCATAGTAACGTCCGATCACCGAAGCAATCTGACCTGCCGACTGTTTCATGTGGTTCTGAAGCTGTTCGATAAAGCCTTTTCCGCTGTGGGGATCCGTATCACGGCCATCCATGAAACAGTGTATGAACGTATCCTTCAATCCGTACTCCTTGGAAATGTCACACAGCTTAAACAGATGATCGAGCGAGCTGTGTACACCACCATTCGAAACCAGTCCCATAAAGTGAACCCGAACGCCGTTTTTCTTCGCATAGGTAAATGCATCGACAATCTCCGGTTTATTCAGAATCGAATTGTCGCGGCACGCCCGGTTGATCTTCACCAAATCCTGATAGACCACACGGCCTGCACCGATGTTGAGGTGTCCCACCTCCGAGTTACCCATCTGACCTTCGGGCAGTCCCACATTCTCCCCATCGGTTAACAGTTGAGCCGTCGGATAGCGGTTCATCAATCCGTTAATATACTCGGGATGTGCGCAATAGATCGCATCGTCATGTTTATGGTCGCCTTTGCCCCATCCATCCAGAATCATCAACAATACCTTGTTTGCCATAAATCTTTTCTCCTTATTTTTTTAACGCTTCCTTTACCAATTCCACGGCTTTGAATATAGCCTTTTCTATGCCGGCCGGATTCTTGCCTCCTGCCGTTGCGAAAAACGGTTGTCCGCCGCCTCCGCCGTTGATCTCTTTCGCCGCCTCACGGATGATCTTCGAGGCATTGACTCCTTGTGCCACAATCTCTTCGCCCAACATAATCGTCAGCGTCGCCTTCTCACCGATCACCGAGCCCACAACAAAAACGAGTTTCGGGAACTTATCCTTCAATCCAAACGCGATCCCCTTAATCATATCGGGCAAGAAATCTGCCTGACGGGCCAACAACACCATCCCGTTCTCCTCCGTCAGCGACGATTCGAGCGACTCCACAAGCGACTGAATCCGCTCCTTGCGATGCTCTTCGATCTGTTTGCTCATCTCGGCATTTTCGGCAACCAGTTTTTGGATCGCCTGTGTTACCGATGGATTGTTCACACACCGCTGTATCGTCTTAAACATATCCTCGAGTCCATAGACATACTTCATAGCCTCCTCTCCGGTAATTGCCTCGATCCGGCGCACACCGGCCGAAGTAGCACTCTCCGAGAGGATCTTGAAGTATCCGATACAACCCGTAGCCGGCACGTGCGTACCTCCACAAAGTTCGATGGAAGATCCGTACTTCACGACACGTACACGTTCGCCGTACTTCTCGCCGAACAACATCATCGCACCGAGTTTACGCGCCTCCTCGATCGGGCAGGCCCGCTGCTCCTCCAACGGGTAGTTGGCCCGGATGTCGCGATTGACCAACCGCTCCACTTCACGGAGCTGTTCGTCGGTCACCTTCTGAAAGTGCGAGAAGTCGAAACGCAGATACTCGGGACATACCAACGAGCCCTTCTGCTCGACATGGGTTCCGAGCACCGTTCTCAACGCTTTGTGCAACAAGTGGGTTGCCGTATGGTTCGCTCCGGTACTCATACGATCCTCTCGGTTCACTACCGCATGGAACGTAGCGGACACGTCTTCCGGCAGCCGATCGACCAGATGAATCGTCAGGTTATTCTCCTTCTGCGTATCGGTGATCGCAATCTTTTCGTTGCCGTTCTCGATCCATCCCCGATCGCCGACCTGTCCACCCGAATTTCCATAGAAAGGCGTCTGATCGAAAACCAACTGATAATATGTCTTGCCTTTGGTCTTGATCCGACGGTAGCGGGAGATCCGCACGTCACACTCCATCATGTCGTATCCTACGAAACGGCTCTGCTCGATCGGGAAGAGTTCGACCCAATCGTCCGTATCGACCGCAGCTGCATTGCGCGAACGCTCTTTCTGGCGGCTCAGTTCTACGGCAAACGCCTCGTCATCGACCTTCAGACCATGTTCCTGAGCAATCAGTTCGGTCAGATCGATCGGGAATCCATACGTATCGTACAACAGGAAAGCCTCCTGTCCGCTGATCCGGTCCTGACCCGAAGCCTTCGCCTTGCGGATCACCTGATCGAGCAACGAGATTCCTGTAGCCAACGTCTTCAAGAAGGCGCTCTCCTCCTCTTCGATCACTTTCGTAATCAGCTCCTGCTGAGCAACCAGTTCGGGGAACTGCTCACCCATCTGTTTTACCAGTCCGTCGACCAGCAAACAAATAAACGGTTCGGTAAAACCGAGGTAGGTGTATCCGTATCGAACCGCACGCCGCAGGATACGACGAATAACATACCCTGCCTTGACATTCGAGGGCAGCTGTCCGTCGGCAATCGAAAAGGCAATCGCCCGCAAGTGGTCCGCAATGACCCGCATCGCCACATCGGACATCTTGTCTTCGCCATAAACCTTGCCCGACATGGCGGCAAGCCGGTTGATCGTCGACTGGAAAATATCCGTATCGTAGTTACTCTGCTTGCCCTGAAGCACCATACAGAGTCTTTCGAATCCCATTCCCGTATCGACATGGTGCGCCGGCAGCGGCTCCAGCTCTCCGTTTGCCTTGCGGTTGAACTGCATGAAGACCAGATTCCAGATCTCAATTACCAGATGGTGGCCCTTGTTGACCAGTTCGCGACCGTCCAATGCGGCACGCTCCTCGTCGCTGCGCAGATCGTAATGGATCTCGCTGCACGGACCGCACGGACCCGTATCGCCCATCTCCCAAAAGTTGTCGTGGCGATTTCCCAAAATAATATGGTCTTCGGGAAGGAATCTTTTCCAATATTCGTAGGCCTCGCTGTCTTTCTCGATCCCCTCCTTGGGACTTCCCTCGAAGATCGTCGCATAGAGCCGCTCCTTGGGCAGACCGTACACTTCGGTCAACAACTCCCACGCCCACTCGATCGCCTCCTTTTTGAAGTAATCTCCGAAAGACCAGTTGCCCAGCATCTCGAACATCGTATGATGGTACGTATCGTGTCCCACCTCTTCCAAATCGTTGTGCTTGCCCGACACGCGCAAACACTTCTGAGAATCGGCCACACGGCGATTCCGAATCGGCGAATTGCCCAAGAAAAGATCCTTGAATTGATTCATCCCCGCGTTGGTAAACATCAGGGTCGGATCGTTCTTCACAACCATCGGTGCCGACGGAACGATCTGGTGGCCCTTACTGCGGAAAAAATCAAGAAAAGTTTTTCTGATTTGATTAGAATCCATACGCTTTATTGTAATATCGACGCACCTATGTACGTTATCCATGTAAGAAATTGCAAAATTAAGTAAATTCGTCTAATTTTGTTGTATCTTATAAGGATAAAATAGTTTTTTCACGAAGATACGATCCGACGTAAGGGACCCATAATGAAAAAAAAACGATATAAATTCAACCCGCAGACCCTCACCTACGAGGTGATCTCGATCCCTTTTCGTATCCGTTTCTACCGTATCCTGCGAAAAATCCTGATCGGCTTCATCTTGGCCTCGATCGTTAACCTGCTCTTCTCCTTCTTCTTCTACACCCCGAAGATGTACCACATCGAGGAGCAGAACAACGAACTGCTGCTCAAATACGACATCCTCAACGACAAAATCCACGCTGCGACGGTCAAACTGCAAGAACTGCGCCACCGCGACAATAACGTCTACCGACCGCTGTTCGCCGCCGACTCCCTGACCATACAGGGCGTCTACACCGAATACCCCGACGTAAAATACAGCGACATGCAGGGCGACCTCTACACGATGGAGATGGTCGGAACGTGGAAAAGCCTCGATGCCATGAGCCGGCTGCTCTATCTCGAATCGAAATCGCTCGACGAACTCGAAAACCTCTCAAAGGACAAAGCGCTGATGGCCGATGCCATCCCGGCAATATGGCCGATCGACCGAAGCCGCATGCGGGGACGCCTCGGAGCATTCGGGACCCGGGTACATCCGATTACCGGAAGAATCCAAGGACACCAAGGGGTTGACATGGGCTCTCCAATCGGCACCCCCGTTTACGCTACGGGCGATGGGACCGTTGCTTTCGATCTCGAAGGAACCTCCGGATACGGCAAACAGGTACTGCTCAACCACGGCTTCGGATACAAAACGCGATACGCACACCTGAGCAAAATCGACGTCGTACCGGGACAAAAGGTCAAACGCGGCGAGAAGATCGGTGAAGTCGGCAATACGGGTAGAGCCAAGGGGGCCCACCTCCACTACGAGGTCATCTACAAAAAACTGCATGTCGACCCGATCAACTACCTCAGCCGCGACATGAGCGAAGAGGAGTTCAACAGGATCATCGAATCTGCTCAATTCACCACATTCGAAGAGGAATAGACGATGGAACAGGATAAAAATATCAGTTTCAAGGATATGGTTCCCAAGGAGGAACGGCAGCGCGAGAAGTTCAAGCAGAAATTCTGGCGAGGCGTCGTACACCTGTTCGTCTGGATCGGAATTGCTGTCCTCTACTATATCGCCTTTTCGTTCTTCTTCGACACTCCGTTGGAGTACAAGATGAAACACAGCACCCGGAAGCTCGAACAGCAGTACGACTCGCTCAGTGCCCGCTATGCAATGATCGAAAAGGTTCTCTACAACGTGATCGACCGCGACAAACAGGTTTTCAACGCGCTGTTCGAATCGGACCCCTACAACTTCGACTCGGAGTTCGAAAAAAAGCGGTGGGAGAACTACGAGGAACTACTCAACAAGTCCAACAAGGAGCTGGGTGAGGAATTCTTCACCAAGCTCAAGCAACTCGAAAAACTGAGCAGCGAACATCTGTACACCGTGGCCACCTTGGAACAGACGGCCGACTCACTGAAACAGCAGATTGCCAACATCCCGGCCATCCAACCGGTCATCAACAAAGACCTGACGCTGCTGACCGCCTCGTACGGCATGCGAATGCACCCCTTTTATAAAATACTGACCGCACACCAAGGGGTGGACTACACGGTAAGCGAGGGATCCCGGGTTTTCGCCACGGCCGACGGACGGGTGAAGGACGTTCTGACAAAAAATACAACCTCGGGAAGGACCGTCATTATCGACCACGGAAACGGATACGAAACCACATACAGTCATCTGGGAAAAATCTATGCCAAACGCGGAGAACGGGTCAAGCGCGGGGACATCATCGCGCAATCAGGAAATTCGGGACTCTCTCTGGCCCCCCATCTCCACTACGAAATCAAACACAACGGCATGCGGGTCGATCCGATCCACTACTTCTTCATGGAGCTCGACTACGAAGACTACCAAAAAATCATCCGTATTGCCCAGACCGGCATGCAATCGTTCGACTAAGCCGAAACATTTTA
>URBJ01000082.1 GCA_900546005.1 uncultured Alistipes sp.
CAGAAGGAGAGGGTCCAGTTCCGTTTCTGGATGCCGACAGAGGCCCCGAGCAGGCTGTAAAACGGTTGACGCAGCGAGTTCTCCTCGTTCCAATAGAAGGGCCCGGCGCCGCGCAGATCGCAGTGCAGCAGAATGCGGTCGATCCATTTGCCTACGTTGATCGAGTAGTCCCCACTCAGAGCAAAGGTGTGAGTCGGAGCGTAGGGAATATAGTTTCCCGCATAGGAGGTTGTGCCGCTGTTGTAGCTCAGGAAACGGGCATTCGTGTATCCGTAGCTTCCGTTGAGGGTAAGGTCGGCGATCGAATAGGAGATCGAGGTTTCGGCCCCGAAGCTCCGTGTACGCCCAGCATTCGACATCATGCGGCCCGTACTTTTCCCGGGAGGGAATACGGTGAGCTGCTGGTTCCGGCAGTCGATATAGAAGAGGGCGAGATCGGCCTTCAGTGATCCGTCGAACCACAGAAAATGGCCGCCGATCTCATAATTCCAGTTGTGTTCCGGTTTGTAGGTGGTGGCGGATGCGTTGTCGTAGGAGGCAGACGGCGATCCTTCGGGATAGACGCCCAAGTCCTCCATCATGTCGTTCATCATCCGGCTTTGGAGAATGTCGGAGAAGATCTGGGTATTGAAACCGCCTGCTTTGTATCCTTTGGCGACGGAGGCGTACAGGTTGCCGGATTGGAATCGGTAGGAGGCCGAAAGGCGCGGCAGGAATTCGTAGAACGAGAGGCGTTCCTTACCGCTCATCGTTGTGACCAGCGGGCGATATTCGGGCATGGTCATCGTAAAGCGGTAGTTCAGTTCGGCGCTGTTGTCGTGTCGCATGGCCGCATGTTCGTAGTCAAACCGGATGCCGGCGGTTACGGTCCAGCGGTTCAGGTGCAGGGTCGACTGGTGGTAGAGGGCAGCGCCCCATGTCGGCAGTTTGAAGTCGTCCGTGATGACGAATTGGTTTTCCCGGATCAGAATATCTTCGTCGGGAAAGATATGGTGGATTCCGGCATTGATATTTTCGAGGATCAGTTCGTCGATACCGGCACGTTTGAAGGTTACCGGTGCCCGCATGTCGTTATATTTGAAAAATCCGAAGAGTCCGCACAGGGTTTGCCACCGTTTGGCGCGGTTGCGGGTCCGGAAGACGAAGTCTTGCGTTACGGCGTGTTCGTTCTGGCTCTGGATGAGGGTGAAGATCGGCCGGGGCTGGAAGTCCTGATCGAGGACCATTTCGTCGTTCGTGTACTGGTAACTCGTAATGCTCGAAAACTCCATCTCACTGCCGGTGTGGCGTATCGAGATGCCCTCGCTCAGCGTGAATCGATCGTAGCTGCACGGGTCGTCGTGGCAGACCGGAAGCGTCCCTTTGCCGGTCGAATCGACTTGGGCGTAGGGGAAGCCACCTTGTCGCACGTTGTTGACGGATAGCGTGTTGTCGATGCTCCATGAGTTGCGGAGCAGCCAGACGATCCGGTTGCGGAAGCCGAACTCGTGGCTCCAGTCGCAGTTCCGGTTGTCGTAAGCGTTTTTGAAGAATCCGTCGCTACGGTCGTAGTAGGCGGCAACGGAGTATCCGAAGGAGTCGTTCGGCTTTTCATAGACCGAAATCCGCCCGTTGAATGTGTTGGCACTGCCGTACTCGACACCGATCCGGACCCCTTGATAGTCGAGCGGCGAAAGGGTGTAAAGGTTTATGACGCCACCGATCGTATTCCGACCGTAAAGCGAACTTTGCGGACCGCGCAGCACCTCCACCTGCCGGATGTCATAAAATCCGAAATCGTAGTTGTTTTTGTTGAGGTAGGGGATGTTGTCCACATAGAGTCCGATGGCCGGCTGGTCGATGCGGGCACCGATTCCCCTGATGTAGATCGAGGAGGTCATCTTCGATCCGTAGTCGGGAATGTAGAGGTTGGGCGTGATGAGCGACAGGTCGCGGACGGCTTCGATCCGTTCGCTGCGGATGCGGCCCATGCCGACCGATGTCGTGGAGATGGCTTGCGAGGCGTCCTGTTTCGGGGAGGTGTTGACGACGACTTCGGGAATTTCGTAGGTCGAGAGGGTATCTGTCCGGTTCGCGGGAGCCTTGATTAATGTATGGGCATCGGTGTTTTCTGCACTTTTCGGAAGGTGAGCTTGCTCGGTTTCGGTCGTGTGCCGTGCTTCGGCTACGGCGGTCAGAGCGACCAGCATATAGAGGGTTAAGAGAATTCTTGCCACAACACGTTCATTTTGTCGCAAAGATATTCTCTTTAGACCATACAATAGTAGGATGATCTTCGCCGGCTTTAGGATTTTTCTGACCTGTTGCGGAAGACGGAGGGCGAAACGCCGACGTGTTTTTTGAACAGCCGGGCAAAGTACGACGGATCGAGAATGCCGACGCGCGTGGCGACTTCGCCGATCGGGGTATCGGTCTGGCTGAGCAGGTTTTTTGCCTCCATAATGACGGCCTCTTCGATCCACGCCAAAGGGGTGCGGCCCGTGTGCTTTTTGATGACTCGGTGGAGGTGTGCGGTGCTTACGTTGAGTTTTTCGGCGTAGACACTGATCGAATCGCCCCGGCTGAAGTGGTCGAAAACCAGATCGATGAAGCGGTTACAGAGGGAGTTTTTCCGTCCTGTGCTCCATTCGGCTGCAAGGGGGTGCTGGTTAGCGGCATCCATTTCGGTCAGCAGGGCAACCATATAGGCACGGATGATCTCCCGATTCCGGTTTCCCGCATTCTCGGCAGCGAGCCGTTCGAAGAGGTGGGCGATGTGTACGGTGGTCTCCGCGTCGAATGAGATTTTTGGCGGATGGATCTTCTTCAGCAGGCTAAACTCTTTGGACTTATCTCCTGCGGGATTCTCCTCGATCAGACTGATATGGAACCCTCCCATATATCCCGAACAGTTGTTGTAGTAGCGGACCGAGAAGGATTGTCCGGCCGGGACGATGCAGCCGTCGCCTTTCCGGAAAAGCAGTGTCTGATCGCCGAGGGAGATGAGTGCCTCGCCGTCAGTCAGAAAAATGAAGCTATGGAGGGCAGCCCGGATGTGAGGAGTTGGACTCTCCATCCGCGACGATGTGCCGTTCAGCCGCTTGATCGTAAAGGGAGCTGAAGCATGCGTGAGCATGTGCTCCATGCGTTCGATCATGACCGAAGGGCTGTGTGGATCGTGAGGCGGATAGGGATGGTCCATAAGTTTTTGCCGTTATGTGGACAAATGTAGCGAATTTTTGAAATTTTTGATGGGTTCTTTTCGGGCTCAGCTCCGTACGGCTATTTTTCGTTTGAACCTTTTTTGTGAGCCAGACGTGTCTGCCACGAAGTGTCTGTGCAGGAGTTGGATAGACGGAGGCTACTCCCTTTCGCTTCGAACGAGATCAATGGCTCGATTGAGAAAGGCATTGAAGGGTTGGGCCGTCCGGAACTGTTCCAGTGTACGGGCCAGCAGTCGCTCCTCTTTCATACACATGAACCGTTCATTGACATAGCGCTCCAGAAAGAAGTCCTTTAATTTAAAGTATTCGGCACAGGGAGAATCGGCCGGGAATCCGTTTGGAATTTTTTTTAGGGTGTTGTCGTGACACAGCGCGAATCCGGAGGCCTGTTCGAGTGCCTCTACGAAATCTTGGCCGTTGTCCCGGATCTCTTCCCGCACGCCGCGCAGAATCTCGGGGGAGGGACGGTACAGTCCGGCCGAGAGCAGAGGCCCGCCGACAAATCCACTTCCGGCGGGTTCGACATGGAAATAGTATCCCGCATAGCCCGATCGCTTCCCGTGTGGACAGATGTAGGCCCCCATGTGGGTTTTGTAAGGCGATTTGTCGAGCGAGAAGCGCGTATCCCGATAGATGCGGTAGGTGCAGTCGGCAGCGGAGAGGTTCCCTATCGAAGGGTCGAATCCGGCGATACCGACGATCAGTCGTTCGACGAATGCGGTAAACTGCTCAGCCGCTTCTCGATAGCGCGTACGATTCGCTTCGAACCAGACGCGGTTGTTGTTGCGTTGCAGCTCTTTCAAAAATTCGATTACGGTTTTCATGCGGTGTTTTTGTTTAAAAAGTATCTGGATGATCCTGAGCAAAGAAATCCGACCAAAGGGGACGTAGGATCGACCTGTTCGGTGGAAGTGAGCCTCGATCGGTCCCGAACAAAAAATGCCCTGTTCTCGGAGATCAGAGCATTTTTGTTTTTGTCGAAAAGGATGGTCATCGCCCCTCCCTTTATATATATAAGAGGAGGGTATGGACCTATTTCTTATCCGATTTGATGATTCCTTCGCGCATGTGTGTATCGGCTTGGATATTCTGCAATTTGTAGTAGTCCATGATGCCGAGATTGCCTTCGCGGAAAGCTTCGGCAATGGCCAAAGGAATCTCAGCCTCAGCCAGAATTACTTTTGCACGAGCCTCCTGTGCTTTGGCTTTCTGCTCCTGCTCTTCGGCAATGGCCATGGCACGTTTCTCTTCGGCTTTAGCCTGAGCGATATTTTTGTCGGCATTGGCCTGATCCATCTGCAGTACGGCTCCGATATTCTTTCCTACATCGATGTCGGCGATGTCGATCGAAAGGATTTCGAAGGCGGTGCCAGCATCGAGTCCCTTTTCGAGTACGACCCGGGAGATGAAGTCCGGATTTTCGAGTACGGATTTGTGGGTGATCGAGGAGCCGATCGACGAAACGATCCCTTCACCGACACGGGCCAGAACAGTATCCTCACCGGCACCTCCGACCAATTGTTTGATGTTTGCACGCACCGTAACGCGGGCTTTTGCGATCAGCTGGATTCCGTCTTTGGCCACGGCTGCAACCGGGGGCGTATTGATAACTTTCGGGTTGACCGACATCTGTACGGCTTCGGCCACATTTCGGCCGGCCAGATCGATCGCGGCGGCCATCCGGAAATCGAGTGCGATGTTGGCTTTCTGGGCCGAGATGAGGGCTGTTACGACGTTAGGCACATTACCTCCGGCCAAGAAGTGGGCTTCCAGATCGTTGGCCGAGAGTTGCAGTCCGGCTTTCGTGCCGGCGATCATCTGGTTGACGATCATGGCGGGCGGTACCTTCCGGAAACGCATCAGTACCAGTTGCAGCAGACTGATTCGCACGCCCGATACCAGAGCCGAAAACCATAGTCCGATCGGAATGAAGTAGAGGATGAACCACAGAACGATCAGGGCGACGATCGCCGCAATCCAGATACCTAAATTTTCGATCATAAATTTTGTTTTTTAGTAGTGTTTGTATTGATTTTGTTTTAGTTTTCAGCTTAAAAGGTTAGGTCAGGTGAAATGCGGGGAAGCCCGGTTCAGCTGTCTGCTTTCGTTTTGCCCGACAGAAATTCAAGCGGAGAGGGTTCCGTAGCGTTTCCCTTCTCCGTCGGAATAGGATCGGGGCCCCCGACCTTTCGGACGACGGCAGCCGTGTTGTCGTAGCCGATCACCTCGACGGTTTGGTGAGGATCGAGAAAGCTGTCGATGGACTTGGCCTCGATGGTAACCTCTCCGAAACGCACCTTTCCCATCGGAGCGAGGCGTGTGATCGTTTCACCCTGCTGGCCGATGCGTATGTTTTGTTGTTCGGGGGTAGGGGTTGAGGAGCCCTCGATCGTAGTTTTCAGCGAGAGTCTTCGCCATGTGTTGGCCCGCAACGAGACGACCACGGCGATGATGGAAAGAATGACGATGCTGGCGACGATGATCGATCCGCCCACGACGCCGAAATGGAAGAATCCGTAAAAGATGGCTGCGGCAAACGAGACGAACGCAGCGATTCCGGCCACACTGATGCCCGGCAGCAGAACAAGTTCTGCGACCAACAGGATGATTCCGATGACGATCAGGGTAATAATCAGTCCCATAGTGGCGCTCAATTGGGGTTGCGGTTCGTTAATTTTCTATTGTCAGTACGGTGGCGCTGCCCTGAACGATTTCGTTGATGGAGTTGCAGAGGGCGTCGGCCTCCTCCTTGGAGATGAAGTTGCCGACCGAGTAGAGGTGTGTTCCGTCATCCGTAACCGTGCGGGTCAGCTCTTTTCCCGGGGCATATTGTTCGGTCAGCTCCTTGATCGAGGTACTCAGGTTTTCGCCTTGCCCGGCAATCTCCACCCGATAAAGTGTTTCGGCCGTTTCTGCCGATTCTCCATCAGATTCGGCGTTCGGTTCGCCGATCATGCGGTAGAGCCCGTCTTCCCATACGACGATTTCCGGTTTGCGGAATCCCATTTTCTTCAGTTGCTCGTAGGCGTTTTCCGCCTCGGAGGCCTCTTTAAATGCTCCTGCATAGTAGACATACCGCTCCTCGTCGTTCTTTTCGTAACACAATGGTGACACGCCTTTGAATAACGATACCGGTTGCTTCTGGAGGAATGAGCCTAACCGAATGCGGTAGACGGTTCCCTGTTTGTAGAGTTCCATCTCGGGGATGGGGTTCGAAGCGTTGTATTTGGCCGGAGAACTCCGTTCGATGTTTCCGTATTCGATGAAGATGCGTTCCTTGGGTTCTATTTTACGCAGGTTGTAGTTCAATTTTTCGAATGCGGCGGCTTGTTTGGCAATCGAGTCTTGGGCGGCGGTATAACCGAGGATGGAGGATAGCGACTCCTCATAGTCGAGCAGCAATCGCTTGTCGAGCGGATAGCCGTAGACCGTAGTGGAGACAACCGAATCCATGGCTGCGGCGATCATCTGTCGGTTTTCTTGAAAACGGGTATCGAAATTTTTCAGCATTTCGGTCTTTCCCATTTTGTCCAACAGGTAGTTGTACGCATAGGTCTTGTTGTCGTAGATGTAGCTCCATGTGTGGGCCAACGAGTCGTCGACGATTTGGTTGCAACGTTTCAATGAGTCGATCTGGGCGTAACACGTTTCTGCAATCTGTTTGTTGACAGTGGTGTCGTACAGAACGGCCAGCGAGTCAAGGGTTCGGTAGGTGTCCATATATCTGCTGAGCAGGTCGATCGGGACTTTTTCGAGCTCTTGAGCACGACACAGGGCCTTGTAGTCCTGTTCAGAGAGGTTTTCTTTGAAGTAGGAGTTGTAGATCAGGTTGGCGACCTGCTTGGCGGCCGGTTTGACAGTGGGCTCTGTTGTCGGGGCGTTGTTGTTCACGCCGTTGAGCCCCTTGAGTACAAAATCCTGTTCGATTACGCTGATGTCGTTTGAGACGACCCCCTGTTGGTTGCGGACCTCGAAAAGCTCTTTCTCCAACTGGAGAATTTTTGTGGCGAGTTGTTCCTTTTCGCTCTCGGGAATGTTCGAGGTGAATAGTTGCCGGGTGGTATTGATCGTCTGCATGATGGAGTCTTCCGTATGTCGAAGTTGTACCTCCTGTTTGAGCAGCGACATGTAGGTCGTATCGTTTTCGAGCCCGGCGACCCGAGCGGTTACCTCTTGTCCGAAACCGACAACAGGCAGTACGGCGAGTACGAGAAGGAGAGATATGATTTTGATTCGATAGTGCATAATTCTACAATATGACTACAAAAATACATTTTTGAATCGAAAAAACGAATCTCGAGAGGGCTAAAAACGCGAAGAATTGTCGTTTTGTACGCTATTTCCACCTGTTTATGAGAAAGAGTTGCAGGAAGCCGAAAATTTCCAGACGTCCCAGCAGCATGAGGATGGTGTTTATTGCTTTGGCTAAAGTCGGGACATTGTGGTAGTTGTCCATCGACCCGACCTCGCCGAATCCGGAACCGGCGTTGGCCATGCTGGATATGGTCATGCTGAAACTGGTCTCCAGATCGATATTGAAGGCACAGAAGATGACGGTTCCGGCACCGACCAGTATCAGGTAGACGATAATGAAGAGCACCGCCATGTTGACCGTATGGTTTTCCTGAATCACGCCGTTCATCTTTACACGGATGATTGCATTGGGGTGTTGTCTCTGGATCATCATGGCCTTGATCGCCTTGAATGAGAGGAGTATCCGGTCGCATTTGATACCTCCGCAGGTCGATCCGGCACAGGCGCACTGAATGGTAAAAAGCATCAGCAGTATGATGGCTAAAGGCGACCATACGGAGGTGTCGACGGTGGCGAATCCAGTGGTCGAGGAGACGGAGATCGTTTCGAACAGGCCGTATCGGAGCGAAGTCCAGAAATTGGGGTAGTATCCGTTGATCCAGAGGTCGGCAGCGATGACGCATCCTCCGATCAACAGCGAGAGCACGTAGTAGCGGCTGATTTCGGAGCGAAAGATGTTGTTGTTTTTTCCGGTCAGCGTACCGAATATCAGGCCGAAGTGCAGTCCGGATATCATCATGAAAAACATGATGATGATCTCGATGGAGACGCTGTTGTATGCGGCGATACTGGCATTTTTCGTACAGAAACCTCCGGTTGCGATCGTTGAGAACGAGTTGCACACGGCATCGAACCATCCCATGCCGGCGATTCTCAGCAGCAGGGTTTCGGCAGCCGTGAGCCCCACGTAGACGACGAGCAGAATCTGCAGAATCTTTTTGGTTTGGTAGCGGAAGTTGTCTTTGGCCATCGAGGAGAGTTCCACATTGGAGAGCCGCATCTTGGTCGACCCCATGGAGGGCAGGACGATCAATACGAACATGACAACGCCCACACCCCCCAACCAGTGCGTGGAGGCCCTCCAGAACAGCAGTCCTTTCGGCAGTGCCTCGACGTCGTTCAGGATGGATGCTCCGGTGGTTGTAAATCCGGAAACGCTTTCGAACCACGCGTTGATCAGTGTGAATTCGCCGCCCCAGAGTACATAGGGTAGCATTCCGACTAAACAGGCCATCAGCCACGATCCCACGACGATGCCATATCCTTCGGTATTGGAGATCTGTTGACTTTTGGGGACGAAAATCAGGGGGAACAGGCCGAGAATAGCGGTGAGGACGAAGCTCTGGAGCAGAGGATAGAAGGCAGAGTCCATGCCGTTGAGTATCGATACACAGGCAGAGAGCAACATGAAGATTGCGTTCAGTGCGAGGATCAGTCCGATATATCTGAGTACGATGTATAACCGCATGGGACGGAAAAGTTGTTATTCGTTTCGTTTGTTTTTGATCTCTCCGGTCAGTTTTTCGATCTGCTCTTTGAGGCGGAACACTTCGTCCTTACCCTCGATGTTCACTTTGAAGGGGACCCTCGAGTCGAGAAAGGCCTGCAGTGCGTCCGATATTTTCAGGATGGGAGTTATGTAGTAGAGGTTGACGAAGTAGAAGAAGATCATGACGATGAAGATGGCGATCAGCAGGGCGATCAGTCCGGGCATCGTGGCGCGGTAGGCACTGTCTTCGAGCCGGACGGCTTTGGTGTCCATGATGCGTTGGGTCGAGATCATGACGTTTTTGATCGACGCGGTGAGGTTGGCAAAGGAGTCTTGATAGACGGTGGCATACCAGTTCACCTTGTTCTGCGACAGGCTGTCCTGCAGAAATTCGTTGATCGTGTAGTTGTAGGCGAGGTTGGCCCGGTAGATCGAGTCGAACCCCTGCAGGTCGCGGACCGTGATTTGTGCCTGATTGAAGGCCGAGTCGAATTTTGCGCGTCCGTCCAGCAGCAGGGAGTCGTACTTGCGGTCTTGTGTGATGATCATCTGCAGCAGTGCGGTGTTCTGTTCCTGTACGGCATCGAGCAGTTTTTTTGCCGATTCGGTGTTTTTGAAGCTGGATTCGAGCATGCTGTGCGACGAATAGCTCAGCTTATTGAGTTGGAAAAACGAGATGACGCTCGAAAAAAAGAGCAACAAACCCAACGCGACAAAGCCGGTCAGGATTTTCCCTTTAATTCCCATATTGAATTTCATGGTCTGTATAGTTTAGCCGAATGACAAAGATACGTAAAAGGGAGCGTACTGACAAATGAAAACCGTGTTTTCGAGTCAGGTTTTGT
>URBJ01000083.1 GCA_900546005.1 uncultured Alistipes sp.
ATTTCAGGTTGTGGCGGCTCTCGTACCCCGGCTGGGCGAAGTTGGAGATTTCGTAGTGTTCGAATCCGGCCTCGGTAGCCATGTCGTGCAGCAGCAGGTATGCGGAACGGCTCGATTCGGAATCGATTTCGTGCAATTTCCCGGAGCGGAGCCAGCGCCCGAAAACTGTGCCCTCTTCCAGTGTAAGATGGTAGGCAGACAAGTGGGTGATGTCGAGTTCGAATGCCTGTCGCAGGTTGTAGACCCATTCATCAAGACTCATTTGCGGGATGCCGTAGATCAGATCGATCGTCAGGTTGTCGAAGCCGGCGGTGTGGGCGTTGTCGATGGCCCGGATCGCTGACGTGGCGTCGTGTCTGCGATGCATCCAGCGCAGATCGCGGTCGATAAAGGACTGTACACCGATACTCAGTCGGTTGACTCCTGTGGCGCGGAGATCCCGCAGGTAGTCGAAGGTGAGATCGTCTGGATTGGCCTCGACCGTGATCTCTTTTAGGGAGACACGGGGGTAACGTCGGAAAATTTTTTCCAACAGGGTTTCTATTTCAGACGGCGTACATAGCGATGGTGTACCTCCTCCGATATAGATCGTTTCGATCGTTTCCCCTTGCAGAAAGTCGGCCCGGCGGTCGAGTTCGTCTCCAACGGCGGTCAGCAACTCCTGCTTTTTGGCAAGCAATGTGCAGGAGTAAAAATCACAGTAGTAACACTTGCTTTTGCAAAAGGGTATATGGATATAAATGCCAGCCATACGGGTGTAGATCGGAATCTTTAGAGACCGTTTGGTTGTGTCGCGATTATTTGTAGCTTTGCAGCGCAGGCCGAACGAAGACTCTATCTGTATAATTGCAACAAAATTATGAAAAAAGAGAGACGCACAGTAATCGCCATGGTCCTTTTTTTCGTGTGGACAGCGGGAATTCTGTATGGATCTCTTGCTCCGAGCAAGGATCTTCCTCCGATGGGGTGGTTGACCCGGATCCCGTATTACGATAAGTTGATCCATTTCGGATTTTATCTGGGGCAGGTGGTGTGGCTGACCTTATGGTTGCGTCCCTCCCGACAGAATCGGATATGGGTGGCGGTTCCGTGTATCGTATTTTCCGGATTCATTGAGCTGGTGCAGGGCGAATTCTTTGCACGGAGTGCCGATTGGACCGATTTCGCTGCCAATTCGCTCGGCGCATTGCTCGGCGTTCCCCTGACCCTGCTGATTGAGAGGATTTTCAGTAGACGAAAAATAGCTGCACGGCAGCAAAATCATATCGAGTCGGAGCATCCGTAATCAGGTGTACTCGTTGCGGCGGCGGAATTCTAATTTTTTTTAATATTTTAACACTGTTATTTGGTTAACAATATAAATAATTCGTATCTTTGTCGCTCGAAATTGAGGGGAAAAGAGAAAGTAAATTTTTTCACAAACGTGTGAAAAGTAGTATTAACTAAATATAGTAAAGGTATGTCAAAGATTGATTTAAGCAAGTACGGCATTTCGGGCGTGACCGAAATCGTACACAATCCTTCTTACGAACAACTTTTCGAAGAAGAGACGAAACCCGGTTTGCAAGGCTTCGAGAAGGGACAGGTTACCAATATGGGTGCTGTGAACGTGATGACGGGTGTCTACACCGGCCGTTCTCCTAAAGATAAATTTTTCGTTAAGGACGCTGTAACCGAAAATACCATCTGGTGGACTTCGGATCAGTACAAAAACGACAACAAACCGCTTAGCCCCGAAAGCTGGAAGGTGCTGAAAAAGATCGCTACCGAAGAACTCTCGAACAAACGTCTTTTCGTTGTCGATACCTTCTGCGGAGCCAACGAAAACAGTCGGTTGAAGATCCGTTTCATCATGGAGGTTGCTTGGCAGGCTCACTTCGTGAAGAACATGTTCATCCGTCCTACCGAAGAGGAGTTGGCCGCTTATGGTGAACCCGACTTCGTGGTGCTGAACGCTTCGAAAGCCAAAGTTGAGAACTACAAAGAGCTGGGTCTGAACTCGGAAACGGCCGTTGTATTCAACCTCACCGAAAAGATGCAGGTAATTATCAACACTTGGTACGGTGGTGAGATGAAGAAAGGTATGTTCTCTTACATGAACTATCTGCTGCCGTTGAAAGGTATGGCTTCGATGCACTGCTCGGCCAATGCCGATCTCGAAGGGAAGAATACGGCAATCTTCTTCGGTCTCTCCGGAACCGGAAAAACCACGCTGTCGACCGATCCGAAACGTCTGTTGATCGGTGACGACGAACACGGATGGGATGACGAAGGAGTGTTCAACTTCGAAGGCGGTTGCTACGCAAAAGTGATCAATCTGGACAAGGACAGCGAGCCCGATATCTGGAATGCGATCAAACGTGATGCTCTGCTCGAGAACGTTACGGTACATGCCGACGGTTCGGTAGACTTTGCCGACAAGTCTGTAACGGAGAATACTCGTGTATCTTACCCGATCTACCACATCAAAAATATCGTTAAGCCGGTTTCGAAAGCTCCGGCCGCTAAGAAAGTGATCTTCTTGTCAGCCGATGCTTTCGGTGTTCTGCCTCCGGTTTCGATCCTCTCGCCCGAACAGACCAAATATTACTTCCTGTCGGGATTTACCGCAAAACTGGCCGGTACCGAACGCGGTATCACCGAACCGACTCCGACCTTCTCGGCATGTTTCGGTGCAGCCTTCCTGTCGTTGCATCCGACCAAATACGGCGAAGAGCTTGTGAAGAAGATGCAGGCCTCGGGTGCTAAAGCCTATCTGGTCAACACGGGATGGAACGGTACGGGCAAACGTATCTCGATCAAAGATACGAGAGGAATTATCGATGCGATCCTCAACGATTCGATCGATAGCGCTCCGACCAAGACGATTCCGTATTTCGATTTCGTAGTACCTTCCGCTCTGCCCGGTGTAGATCCTAAGATCCTTGATCCACGCGATACCTATGCCGATGCCGCTCAGTGGGATGAGAAAGCGAAAGATCTGGCCAATCGTTTCATCAAGAACTTCGAGAAGTTCACTGGAAACGAAGCAGGCAAGGCCTTGGTTGCTTACGGTCCGAAATTGTAATGAATGATCTAAAGTAGTTAAGTCAACATTCGTAGATAAGCGGAGGGTGATCTCACCCTCCGCTTTGTTGTTGGGACTTGCCGCCTTGTTGATTACCAGAAATGGATTCATTCGTCCTCAAAGGGAGAGGATGAGATCGGTCGGTAGGAAAAACAATAAATAAAAAGGGAGTCGCTCTTGAACGACTCCCTTTATCTATTGTTGTCTTGCTCGGAGGAATGCTATTACTCTCTGCGGGCAAATCCGAGATAGTAGATCAAAGTTGCGATAGCCGAAAGTGCGGCAACCAAATAGGTCCGTGCTGCCCAAGAGAGAGCTTCTCTTGCCTGAGCAACCTGTTCGCCCTGAAGGATCCGTGCTCCGGTCAGCCAATTCATGGCCCGGGCCGAAGCGTTGTATTCGACGGGTAGGGTAATGATGCTGAACAGGGCGGAGGCGGCGATCATTGCAATCCCGATCCAGAACAGAGCCGGGAAGGAGTGAAGCAGCAGAATGCCTGCCAGAACGACCCACAGCGACCATTGCGAAGCGACACTCACGATGGGTACCAAAGCCGAACGCATTTTCAGCGGGGCATAGTCCCGGGCATGTTGTACGGCGTGTCCGCATTCGTGGGCGGCGACAGCTGCTGCGGCGACGCTGTTGCTGTCGTAGACCGATTCACTCAGGTTGACGGTTTTTGTAGCCGGATTGTAGTGATCGGTCAGGTGGCCGGGGGTTGAGGTGACTTTGACGTCATAGATTCCGTTGTCCCGCAACATCTTCTCTGCAACCTCTTTTCCTGTGAGGCCTCCGGGAAACATGACGCGGGAGTATTTCTTGAAAACCGACTGGAGTTTCATCTGTACGATCAGTCCGATGATACCGATCACGATGACCAGTATCCATTGTGCATTGATGGGTCCTACCATAATTTTTTCTCTCTATTGTTTTGTCAATAAACGGTTGTTTCGTTGGCTTTATTATATTATAATGTGTAGATGCTTAGCATCAGACTATCCCCGATAGGTGAGGAAAGCGTTGGCCTGACGTGCGGGCATGACTTCGATGTCGTTGATGTTTACGTGCTCCGGGAGTGAGACGATCCATGCGATAATCCGTGCGATATCTTCGCCCGTGAGGGGCTTGATGCCTTCGTACACTTTGTCGGCGCGCTCCTTGTCACCGTGAAAACGAACGATCGAGAATTCGGTTTCGACCATACCCGGACGGATTTCGGTCACCTTGATCTCGTGTCTCAACAGGTCCATGCGCATCCCTTCCGAGAGGGCATGAACCGCATGTTTCGTGGCACAGTAGACCGCTCCGTTTTCGTAGGTCTGTGTGCCGGCGATGGAGCCCATGTTGATGATGTGGCCCTTGATGTGTTGTTCGATCATCCATTGCGACACGATTCGGGTAATGCAGAGCAGACCTTTGATGTTGGTATCGATCATCGCTTCCCAATCGCGCCAGTCCCCCTCGTCGATGTGTTCGAGCCCAGCGGCCAGACCGGCGTTGTTGATGAGAAGATCGATGCGGCGGAAGGTCTCGGGTAGTCCGTCGAGCGCACTTTGGGTCTGGAACCGGTCCTGTATGTCGAAGCCCAGAACGTGAACCTTTACGTGGTATTTCTCTTCTAATTCGTCGTTCAGACTTTTGAGTCGGTTCGTGCGGCGTCCGGTGATAACCAAATTGTACCCTAGTTCGGCCAGAGCCCTTGCAGTGGCTGCTCCAATGCCGGATGATGCTCCGGTGATTAGTGCCGTTTTTTTCATAACGAGGTTCTTTTGTTGGCGGAAGTCATCCTCACTCCGAACTTTCGGAAACGTTTCGGCTCCGTAGCGTACGGAAAATTTCGGATTCTTTCTGCCCCATTTTTCGCAAAAATATGAAATTTTACGTTACTTTGTGCGGATTAACACTTTTTAACGATCGATGGGTAAATTGGATCTGGAATATTTTTTGGCCCGGCGGATTGCCTCCTATTCGAAGGGGGCGCGCAAGAACGTGATGATCCGTATTGCAACGTTGAGCGTGACGATCAGTGTGGCAGTGATGATCGTTTCGTTGGCGGTGATTCTGGGGTTCAGAAAGGAGATTACCGCAAAACTGACCGGATTCGATGCCCATATCCAGATCGTACATCTCAATGCCTATACGTCGAACGAGACGATACCCATTGATCGGAATTTACCCTTTTTGTCGCAGCTGCGCCGGATCCCCGGATGTGTACGGGTCGTTCCGTATGCACAGAAGATCGGGATTCCCCGGGGCGAGCGGGCGTTGCAGGGAATTATGCTCAAGGGGGTAGACAGCACGTACGACTGGTCCTTTTTCCAAAAGAATCTGGTTGAGGGATCGGTTCCGGACGTCCGGGGCGAGCGGAACAAGGATATTCTGATCTCCCGTTCGTTGGCCGATCTGTTGGAGGTCTCGGTGGGCGATCCGTTGGAGATGCTGTTTATTCAGGAGTCTCGTCCGCGCGACCGGTTCCGTGTCTCGGGGATCTACGATACGCATTTCGGTGAGTTGGATCAGACGGTCGCTCTGACCGATCTGAGGAACGTTCAACGGCTCAACGGCTGGGACTCGACACAAATTACCGGCTACGAGGTGACCGTGTCGGATTTCAGCAAGCTGGATCAGTTTACCGACTCGGTCTATCAGGTGATCATGGATAACGTGCCGGCAGAGGATCAGAGTCCGGTCCGGGTGGTCAATCTCCGGGAACGGTTTCCGATGATCTTCGACTGGCTGAATGCCCACAACGTCAACGTCGGGGTGATCATAACCATCATGTTGCTGGTTGCGCTGTTCAATATGGTGGCGGCTCTGCTGATCATCCTGCTCGAGAGGACCTCGATGATCGGAATCCTCAAGACCTTGGGTATGGACAATCGGGCACTGCAAAAAATGTTTGTCATCCGTTCGTCGTTCGTCGTACTGAAAGGGCTCCTGTGGGGAAATATTGTCGGGATAGGGTTGTGTTTGCTGCAGCACTACACCGGATGGGTGACCCTGAATGAAGAGGGCTACTTCTTGACGACCGTTCCGATCAGTATGGATTGGCGTTGGCTGTTGTTGCTCGACGGTGCTACCTTCTTGGTGATCGTTGCTTTGATGGCCTTGCCTACGATGATAATTTCATTAATTTTGCCGGAGAAAACGATTCGGTTCGAATAATCAGGCGGATATGACAAAACCCTATCAGAGTGCGGAGACGAAAAAGAGGCAGGTGCAGACCATGTTTGATGGTATTGCAGATCACTACGATTTGTTGAACCGCATGCTCTCGTTCGGAATCGATCGGGGATGGCGTCGCCGAACGGTGGATCGGGTTGTCCGGTTGCATCCGACCGAGATCCTCGATATGGCCACCGGAACCGGAGATCTGGCCATTCAGTTGGCGCGACGTATTCCGCTGGCACACGTAACAGGAGTCGACCTGTCGGAGGGAATGCTGTCGATCGGGAAAGAAAAGGCGCAAAAAAAAGGACTGTCCGATCGGATTGATTTTGTCAGTGGCGATGCGGAGAGTGCAGCGTACGGGACGGAGCGGTTCGATGTGGCGACGGTTGCGTTCGGTGTGAGGAATTTCGAGAACATTCCTGCCGGAATTGCCGGTTTGTTCCGCGCCTTGAAACCCGGAGGGCATCTTTTCGTACTGGA
This sequence comes from uncultured Alistipes sp., assembly GCA_900546005.1. GTDB lineage: Bacteria > Bacteroidota > Bacteroidia > Bacteroidales > Rikenellaceae > Alistipes_A > Alistipes_A pullicola. The sequence continues at coordinate 6,719 of URBJ01000083.1, forward strand.
GTTCGGCATGCCGCAGAAGGGGTGGTTCGGCGCTTGTTACAATTTTTATTTCAGACAAGTTCTGCCTCGTATCGGTGGATGGATCTCGAAGGACAAGGCGGCCTACACCTATCTGCCCGATTCGGTCCGGGAGTTTCCGTATGGAGAGCGGTTTGTGGAGCTGTTGCATGCGGGTGGATTCCGAAATGGCGGATTCCGAAACCTTTCCGGAGGAATCGCTCAGATCTATTGGGCCGAGAAGCCTTTAGATGAGACAGCCGGAAAAGAGAGATAAAGGTCGATTTTATTTAACCCTGTAATATATCGAAAAGTATGAAAAAATATGGATGGCTGCTGTTGTCGGTGTTTCTGTTCGCTTCCTGCGTGCGCATGAGCGACCTCTCATACGATGGGATCGAATCGGTCGAAGTCGTATCGGTGGGGGTAAATCAGTCGGCAGTCGATCTGTTCGTTCGGGCCTCGAATGCTTCTGGAACCAATCTTACGGTCGTGAAGGCCGAGTTGACGTTGAATCGCGACGGAGTACGGTTGGCTCAGGCCGAAGTCGAAGAAAAGGTCAAGTTGCCCAAACGTTTCGACGGTACGGTACGGATTCCGGTCAAGATTCGCATCGAAGGAGGATTTTTGGGAGTGGCGTCGATCGCGTCGGTGCTCTCCAATCGCGGAGTCGGTACGACAGTTTCGGGCGAGGTGGTTGTAAAAGCGGGCCTTGCAAAAAAGAAGTATAAAATCGAAGATATGGATACCGGACGATTTCTGCGTCAGTTTGGAATCGATCCGGAAGATATGCTAAAAGGGATAGCCTTATGAAAAAGTTGTGGATATTATGTTTTCTGGGTGTCGCGCTGATCGAAAGTGTTGCGGGACAGAGTTTAAGCCAGTTCAAGGCCCGGCTTGCAACACCGGATCCGAACTACCACAGTACGGTTGTGGCTACTGAACACGGAGAGGCAGCTACGGCGGTACAGACGGCGCGAACGTCGTTGTCCGGCTCGAAAATGAGGGGATATCGGATTCTGATCTTTTCGGCAAACACCCAGAATGCCCGTTCGGAAGCCGAGGCGACAGTGGCCCGTTTCAAAGAGCTCTATCCTACGGTTCCTGTGAGTATGGTTTATGAGTTGCCGAATTTCAAGGTGATGGTAGGGTATTTTCTGACCTCCGAAGAGGCGCTTGTCTTGTGGGGAAAGATCAAAGGTGAATTTGACCGGGCGTTGGTTATTCGTGCCGATATTACGCTGGATGACTTGGAAAAGAGCTCGTTACCGCAGGAGCCACTTCCGGATGACGGACAGATTGAGGCAGAAAAGACGGGAAAATAGAGCGTTAAGAAATACGCAATGTGAGGTATTCCTGTTGGAGATGAAATTTTTTTTAAAAAAAATGCAAAAAAAAGTACAATTCGTAGAACGAAGTTGTATCTTTGCCCCCGAATAAATTCAACTTTTTAATACGTATTATTATGAAGACTTTTGCTAAATCTGTAATGATGCTCGCAGTTGTTGCTGCTTGTGTATCGTTCGCATCTTGTGGAAATGCCGGTGCTGAAAAAGCTAAAGCTGATTCTATCGCTGCTGCCGCTGCTGCTGATTCTGCTGCTGCCGCTGAGGCTGCTGCCGCTGCTGCCGCTGCCGCTGCTGCCGCTGATTCTACTGCTGCTGACTCAACCGTTGTTGCTGAGTAAGTAAATCTCCGTTCGCAAGGACGGATGTTACAGATTGAATGCATAAAGGATCCTCAAAAGGACCCTTTATTTTTTTGTCGATACTATCCATAGTTATAGCAGGTTGCGCATACTCGGGAGAGCGGTGCGCGATTTGTTTTTGGGGGAGGCACGTAGATTCGCTCTACGTGTGGTGTGTTATTGTGATGTGATGGGTAAATAGAGGGATATTTTTAATATAGATACGAAAGGTTTTTTTATTTATGGTAAAAATTTCCGATATTTACGGTGTTACCAAAACGATGTTGTGTATGTCTTTAAAATAGTATAGATCATGGAATTATTTCTTGCATTGGTTTTGATTGTATTCGGCATCCTCCAACTAATTTTATTCTTTAAAATATGGGGCATGACGGATGACATTAGCAAGTTAACTAACTACGTTGGAGAGATAACAGATGATGTAAAAAAAATAAGTATTCATTTCGTTCGCCCAATAAATAATGAAAATTTGGATAGAGATAATGCTCCTTTAGTGAAAGAAGGAAGATTTTATGCAAAACAGTTAGTCTGCGACAAAAAGACTGGTTCACAAATGCGAGTCGTAAGGAACTTAGAAAATGGAGATATAGAATGTATCAAAGATAATTTACACGTTTTTGTCAAAAAGCCACAAGACATTGTGTCATTCGAAGAATACACTAAAAAACCGGAATACGAATTCCAGATTGAAGGTGATAAAAAAACTTTATATTTTAATGATGGCATAACGTGTTCAATTAAAATATATCCAGATTTACAACAGCGTTCAATACGAGTAGGGGATGAAGAAATAATATATAAAGATGAAGATCATGCTATAAAGGCTGCGCATGAATATGCGGTCAAAGGGATTGTATTGGAAGAAGGTAAGACATTCAAAAGAAAGTGGAGATAATGAATTATTAATTCATCGATTATATCATGTATGTCTTTAAAATAAAATAGCTATGAATGGATTTGAATTTACCTTAATTTACGGAGTGATTGTCGTTTTCGGCATCCTTCAGATTATCCTGTTCTTCAAATTGTGGGGGATGACAAATGATGTTCGGAATATTAGCAAAAATATTGGAGCTCGAACCACTAACACATACAACCAGTTAGAGAAATATATATGGCAGTTGCTTTTGGAAGGTAGAAAAGATAAAGCAATAGATTTTTTGAATAGAGATTTAATTGAAACCTTAATAAAATGTATATTACAAGGATATAGCGCTTACGCAGTTAAGGAAATCAAAGATGATTACCGCAAATATTACGAAAAGCTCGGGGTCCCTTTCCCCGAGCAAGTCGAAAAAATTAATACCTTGAAAGATCTGGACCAGCTGTTCTGAAATATAGTCTCGCACCCCAAGAACTTGGCCGCTCTTGTTGCGGCC
>URBJ01000084.1 GCA_900546005.1 uncultured Alistipes sp.
AAGCGAGGTGGCGGCCTTTGCAAACTGCTCCTTGAACTGTTCGAAGGATCCGAAATCTCGATCGATAGCCTTGGCCAACGGTCCGCTTGGCACCGATTTTGGAGATGGTGACAGGGTGTAGAAGAAGAAGGTGTGGTTCCAGACTTGGGCCGCGTTGTTGAAAATCGGACCCTCGGCCCGGATGATGATCTCCTCGAGCGAAGCATTTTCGTAGGGCGTGCCCGGAATCAGGTTGTTGAGGTTGTTGACGTAGGCTTGGTGATGTTTCCCGTAGTGGTACTCGATCGTCTCTTGGCTCATTTTCGGAGCCAGTGCATCCGCCGCGTAGGGGAGTGGAGGTAGTGCGTGAATCATAGTAAAACAGGTTTTTAGGTGAACACGATAATGTTAAGAAAAATTCGACAGAGTAACAAACAAATTCGGTACCAAATCGAAAGTTAAAAAATTGCGTTGTGATGAAAAGAAATTTGAAAGGAAGTCTGACCGAGCAGAATTTGCTGAAGGCATTTGCCGGGGAGTCGCAGGCTGCAAATCGTTATCGGATGTACGCGCAACAGGCGCGAGAGGATGGTTATGAAAAGATCGCGGCATTTTTCGAGGAGACCCGGCACAATGAGCTGCGGCATGGCGGAATCTACTTCGGGTTTTTACAGGGCGGAGAGGTAGAAATTACGGCTTCGTATCCGGCCGGAGTGGTAGGGACGACACTGCGTAACCTTGAGTTGGCCGCAGCCGGCGAGTACGAGGAGTGGAGTGCTCTCTATCCCACGTTCGGGGATGTGGCCGAGAGCGAAGGATTTATGGATATTGCGCTGAAATTCCGGATGATCGCTGCAATCGAAAAGGTGCATGAAGAGCGGTTCAGAGGATTGTACGAGACGTTGAGGTCCGAACAGATCTTCAGGAAAGAGGGCGAGACGGTGTGGCGCTGCATGGAGTGTGGATTTCTCCATATCGGTACTTCGGCTCCGAAAAAGTGTCCGGTTTGCGGGTATCCGCAAGCCTATTTTGAGGTGATGAGCGAGAGCTATTGATGGGGATCGGAACGGTGCAGCGGGAACGACACATGTTGTCGTTCCCGCTGTGTTGTTTGTTGGAAACGAACCGTTTGAAACGAAAATTCGGGCATTTGGAAGCTCGCGAACTGTCATTTGAAGGCAAGATGTAGGGGGAAGTGTGTAAAATCGTCGTTTTTTTGTCCGATTCTCACCTTTTTTGCATACTTTTGCAATTCGTATTGATTGATGCGGCGCAAGGGCCGCTGTTTTCTGGCGTCTAATATTATTGCTTGAAATGACAATTGATGATTTTAATGTAATGGTGGCATCTGAGAAGCATACTCAGTTTGCACAGGCTATTTGTGATGAAATGGCCGAATCTGCCAAAGCCCGTGGTACGGGTATCGCCAAACGTACGGCTGAGTATGTGGCGAACAAAATGCGTCAGGGGAAGGCCGTTGTCGCTTTCCATAAGGACGGAACATGGGCCGGATTCAGTTACATCGAGTCGTGGGGACACGGCAATTACGTGGCTAATTCGGGTCTGATTATCAATCCGAAATTCCGGAAACTGGGTCTCGCCAAAGCCATCAAAACGAAGACGTTCTTCCTCTCGCTGAAGATGTTCCCCGGTGCCAAACTGTTCGGTCTGACCACCGGTATGGCGGTGATGAAGATCAACTCCGAGTTGGGATATCGGCCGGTTACCTACACCGAGCTGACCGATGACGATCAGTTCTGGAAAGGGTGCGAGAGCTGCGTGAACTATCCGATCCTGCAGAGCAAACAACGGAAAAACTGCCTGTGTACCGCCATGTTGTTCGACCCCGAACACGATACGGTGAAGGTGCCCATCGAAAAGGGATTGCTCGACAAGTAGTGGAGGAACACTCCCGATTCCACGACAGAGTCGGAACGTTCAGTCCTGATAATGAAACGAAAATAACTAAAGCGATAAATAACCATGAAAAAAGTAGTATTGGCTTTTAGTGGAGGTTTGGATACCTCGTATTGTGCGATCTATCTCTCCAAGGAGATGGGTCTGGAAGTGCATGCCGCATTGGCAAACACGGGCGGATTCTCGAAAGAGGAACTCGCTGCGATCGAACGGCGGGCCTATGCGCTGGGCGTAAAGAGCTACGTGGCACTCGATGTTGCACATGACTATTACGATCATGCGATCAAGTACATGATTTTCGGCAATGTGCTCAAGAACGGAACCTATCCCATCTCGGTAAGTTCCGAACGGATTTCGCAGGCTACGGCTATTGCCAAGTATGCACGGGAGATCGGAGCCGACTACTTGTGTCATGGAAGTACGGGCGCCGGAAACGATCAGGTGCGTTTCGATATGGTGTTCAACATCATCGCTCCGGAGATCAAGGTGATCGCCCTGATCCGCGAAAAGAGACTCAGCCGTGAGGAGGAGATTGCCTATTTGCGCAGCCATGGAGTGGATTTCGATTTCAAGAAGGCGGAATACTCCATCAATCAAGGGTTGTGGGGAACGTCGGTCGGAGGCAAGGAGACCCTGACTTCGAGTGAGACGCTGCCAGAGGAGGCCTATCCTTCACAACTGAAAGAGACCGAGCCGCGCCGCATTACGCTGACTTTCGAGAAGGGTGAGTTCGTGGCGTTGGACGGTAAACGGTATGACGATCGGATTGAGGCCATTCGGGCGTTGCAGGCGATCGCAAGTCGGTATGCCATCGGCCGCGACATGCACATTGGCGATACGATCATCGGTATCAAGGGACGTGTAGGTTTCGAGGCTGCAGCTCCGATGGTGATTATCAAGGCGCATCACATGCTGGAAAAACATACGTTGACCAAATGGCAGCTCTTCTGGAAGGATCAGCTCGCTGCTTTCTACGGAAACTACCTGCACGAGGGACAGTATTACGATCCGGTGATGCGTGACTTCGAGGCCTTCCTCGAGAGTACCCAGCGTACGGTGAGCGGTGACGTGTACGTCGAATTGCACCCCTACCGTTTCGTGCTGGTCGGCATCAAGAGCGATCACGATCTGATGAGCAGTAAGTTCGGGGCCTACGGTGAGACGATGAACGACTGGACTAGCGAAGATGTCCAAGGGTTCGGTAAGATCTTCGGCAACCAGAACAAAATCTACTACAAGGTCAATAAGGATCAGCTGCCCTAACAGGGTGGTATCGGATCCCCTCCGTTTTGCCTAAAGTATGCTCAGGTACGATGCTCTGTCCGCTGAGCGTTTTGAGGTGAGCGGGTGTGAACCCGGGGAGGGTGGTCTGAGAGGATATATATAATATATATGGTATAATATATATGGTAAAGGTTGGTATTATAGGAGGAGCAGGATATACGGGTGGCGAGGCTATCCGTATTCTGTTAAATCATCCCGATGTCGAACTGAAGTTTGTGCACAGCAACAGCAATGCCGGAAACCGGTTGAGTGATGTGCACATCGACCTGCTGGGTGAGACCGATATGCGGTTTACCGATCGGTTGAATTGGGATGTGGATGTGGTTTTTCTGTGTGTGGGCCACGGGGATGCCCGGAAATTCTTGGAGGCAAACCCGATTCCCGACGCTGTTCGGGTCATCGATCTGAGTCAGGATTTCCGTCTGGCGGCTACGTCGTCGATCGGCAACCGGCAATTTGTTTACGGATTGCCCGAACTGAATCGGGCGAAGATCCGCAAGGCACACAACATCGCCAATCCGGGATGTTTTGCCACGTGCCTTCAGTTAGGCATGTTGCCGTTGGCTGCCGCGGGTCTCTTGAACGGCGAAGTGCAAGTGACGGCTGTGACCGGATCTACCGGTGCAGGACAAAAGCTCGCTCCTACGTCTCATTTCAGCCAACGGGTCGACAACCTGTCGGTGTACAAGGCGTTCGAACACCAACACCTCAAGGAGATCGGTGAGAGCATCCGCAGTTTGATGCCGACGTTCGATCATGCGATCAACTTCATCCCGTATCGGGGTGACTTCGCGCGGGGAATCATCGCATCGATCTATATCGATTGTATATTGGATGAAGCGGCAGTACGCGAAATATATGAAGATTTCTATGCGGATGCCGCGCTCACTTTTGTCAGCGACCGGAACATTTACCTCAAACAGGTGGTCAATACGGCCAAGTGTGTGGTCTATGTCGAGAAGCATGGAAACAAGCTGTTGGTCATGAGTGCGATCGACAACCTGTTGAAGGGGGCTTCGGGGCAGGCCGTTCAGAATATGAACCTGATGTTTGGTTTGGAAGAGCGTGCCGGACTGCATCTGAAACCGTCAGCCTTCTAAGCTGTTGCTCGCACTGACGCAAGAAATAAATAGTTAAATCGGACGGATTGCCGTTATAAATATAAGTAACATTATGGACCTGTTTAAAGTCTACCCGTTGTGGGACATCGATATCGTTCGGGCCGAAGGCTCCTACGTTTGGGATAACAAGGGAACGCGTTATCTCGATATGTATGGAGGTCATGCCGTGATCTCCATCGGACACACCCATCCGCACTATGTGGATATGGTGGTCAATCAGTTGAAAAACATCGGATTTTATTCCAATTCGGTGATTATCGACCAGCAGCGGGAGTTGGCCCAGAAGCTGGGAGAACTGTCGGGGAAAAAGGACTACCAGCTTTTCCTGTGCAATTCGGGAGCAGAGGCGAACGAAAATGCGATGAAGCTGGCCTCGTTTTATAACGGAAAGAGTAAGGTGATCGCGATGCGTGGGGCCTTCCACGGCCGGACTTCGCTGGCCGTTTCGGTGACCGACAATCCGAAGATTGCGGCTCCGGTCAATCACACCGATCATGTGATCTTTGTCCCGCTGAACGATACGGAAGCGCTGGAAAATGCTTTCCGTGAAAATAAAAACGAAATTTCGTCGGTTATTATCGAGGCGATACAGGGCGTCGGGGGAATCCGGATTGCAAGTAAGGAGTTCCTGCGTCGGATCCGCTCGTTGTGCGACGAGTACAATGCTGTCTACATCGCTGATGAAGTGCAGTGCGGATGTGGACGTACCGGTGAGTACTATGCTTCGGATTGGGCTGGAGTTCAGGCCGACATCTATACGATGGCCAAGGGGTTGGCCAACGGCTTCCCGATCGGAGCCATTTCGATCGCACCGAAATTTATTCCGACGTTCGGTATGTTGGGAACCACGTTCGGCGGAAACCATTTGGCGTGTGCCGGGGCGATTGCCGTGGCAGATGTAATTGCTGAGGACCGTTTGATCGATAATGCCCGTTCGATGGGAGAGTACTTGATGAACGAGATCAAGACGATGCCCGGTGTGCGTGAGGTTCGCGGTCGCGGGTTGATGATCGGTGTGGAGCTCTTCGACGATGCCACGGAGTTGCGCAAAAAGTTGCTGTTTGACGAGAAGATCTTTGTTGGTTCGTCGGGCAACAAGAATATTTTCCGGTTGTTGCCGGCGCTGAACATTACCCGAGAGCATGCGGATGCCTTCTTGAAGTCGCTGCGTAAGTTGCTAACAGCATAATGTGGATAAGATGTTGAAAGTAGTTAAGATCGGTGGAAACGTTGTGGATAACCCGGCCAAGCTGGATGCCTTTTTAAAAGATTTCGCTTCGCTCGAGGGCCCCAAGGTGCTGGTGCACGGAGGTGGAAAGATCGCCACGACGATCAGTAAGGCGTTGGGAATCGAGACGTTGATGATCAATGGCCGGCGTGTGACCGATGCCGAAACGCTGAAGGTGGTGACGATGGTTTATGCCGGACTTATCAACAAAACGATTGTTGGTAAGTTGCAAACACTCGGTTGTAAGGCGATCGGCTTGAGCGGCGTCGACGGCGCTTTGATCTCTTCAAAACGCCGCAATCCGATTCCGGTCGATTACGGTTATGTGGGCGACCCGATCGTCGAACGGTTCAATTCGACCTTGGCGCAAACGCTGATAGAGGCCGGTTACACTTTGGTTGTTGCACCTATTACGCTGGATGCTGCCGACGGAAGTCCGCTCAATACGAATGCAGATACCGTTGCCCGTACCGTAGCCGTAGGCCTCTCGGGTCTGATGGAGACCGAGCTGGTCTTCTGTTTCGAAAAGCGCGGGGTGCTCTCTGACGTAAATGACGACAACAGCGTAATCCCGGAAATCACTCCGTCACAGTTCGAACAGTTGCGTGCCGATGGTGTGGTGGCAGACGGGATGTTACCCAAGCTCGAGAATGCTTTCGATGCGATCGGTCGCGGTGTGCGCCGTGTGGTCATCTGTTGTGCCGATGCGGTGGCCGAGAAAGGCTATGGGGGTACGACCCTGAAAGCGGAATAACTTTCACGGAGGACTTGCCCCTCGTGCAGCTTAGTCCGAAACGCTTGTTCCTAAATCTGAGAGGGGAGCAGAGGTTGCAGGCAGGGACGGAATAGAAGACGACCTCGGTAGGAACGGGAAAGAAGATGATGGGAGCAGGAGCACAACAAGGGAGAATGAGAGGGGTGTAAGAGGTGTGAGTGGACAGCGCGGAGATTTTGTATGTTAATGAATATAAGTATAAAGAGTTATGGAATTGAAAATCGCACTTTTGCCGGGTGACGGGATCGGTCCCGAAATCGTCGGCGAGGCAGTCAAGGTCTTGAACAGTGTGGCTGCAAAATTTGGACATACGTTTAACTATACGAAAGCTTTGGTCGGTGCTTGTGCGATCGATGCGACGGGCGATCCCTATCCTGCCGAGACGCATGCCGTGTGTCAGGCATCGGATGTGGTCCTGTTCGGTGCTATCGGCGATCCCAAATACGACAATAACCCTACCGCCAAGGTGCGTCCCGAGCAAGGTTTGCTTCGGATGCGTAAATCGTTGGGCCTTTTTGCAAACCTGCGTCCGCTGGCTGTGTTCGATTCATTGGCCGAACGCTCCCCGCTCAAGACCGAAATCGTCAAGGGAGCCGATTTTCTCTGTGTGCGCGAATTGACCGGCGGTATGTACTTCGGTCGTCCGCAGGGACGTAGCGAGGATGGCAATACGGCCTACGATACATGCGTCTATACGCGTGAAGAGGTAGAACGCATTCTGAAGTTGGCGTTCGAACTGGCCCAGAAACGTCGCAAACAGTTGACCGTTGTCGATAAGGCCAATGTCATCGCGACATCTCGTCTGTGGCGTCAGATTGCCAAAGAGATGGCGCCGAACTATCCCGATGTAACCGTCGAGTTTATGTTTGTGGACAATGCTGCCATGCAGATTATTCAGCGTCCGACACACTTCGATGTGATCGTAACCGAAAACCTCTTCGGTGATATTCTGACCGATGAGTCGAGTGTTATCAGCGGTTCTTTGGGTATGTTGCCGTCGGCTTCGGTGGGTGCCAAAGTGGCGCTGTTCGAACCGATTCACGGAAGTTATCCGCAGGCTGCCGGTAAAAACATTGCAAACCCGATGGCCACAATTCTGTCGGCTGCAATGATGCTCGAGCATGTAGGTCTGGACAAAGAGGGTAGGGCGATCCGCGATGCGGTGAACAAGGCGATCGAAGCTGGTGTCGTAACCGAAGATTTGGCCGATGCCGGAGCGAAAGTTTACTCTACGACCGAAGTGGGTGACTATGTAGCTGCTGCGATTTAGTAGAAACTCTATTACTGAAGGGTCGAAGGACCGTTCGGAAGTTTATAATTATGCAAGTCGAGGGGACGTTGCTCACAGCAACGTCCCTTTCGTTTATCTATACACCATCCGAACAGCAATACGAGAAAGAAAAGTGCGCCGGTTCATCTTTTCTGTAAAATAATTTTTAACTTTGTGCAAACGGTTGCATAGATCCGGACGCGGGCTCATGCCGAGCGCGCAAGAGCATGAAAAGATAACCTAACCTAAAACATACTTCGATGAAAAAAATCATTTTACTCTCTGCTGTTTGTCTTTTTGCACAATTTATTGTCGGGGCGCCGATTCCGGGAAAGGGATATTGGAATCAGCGACTTCAGATCGGCTCGTTTCGGTTGCCGATGCCTCCAGCCGACTTTCAGCCCGAATACCTCGACCTGAACGGAGATGGACATCCCGATGCGATCCGCAGCATAACGATCGATGCAATTCCCGTTTTGTGGCTTGACGACGATGGCGACATGCGGCAGGGCGATCTCGAGGGCGATATGGATAACGATTGCCTGTTGCTCGATCGGGATAAGGATGGGGTCTATGATTTAGTCGTAAAATATGCCGATATGGACGGTGACGGACAGGCGGAGTTGCAGCTGATCGCCGATTATCCGAAAGAGGAGAAGCGAGGATGGCCTAATGGTCATTATATGATCCTGCTCGATACGGATCACGATCATGTGTTCAATTACATCGACTGGAATACGATGCAGCTCAAATGTTGGGAGAAGTATGGCATGTCGGACTTTTACACCGATTACAGCGGCAATACGGCCTTTCTGAAGATCCATACTTCGACCGACCAGATGGTCGATCTGCGGCTCAATTGGGAGAATCCATTCCTGTTCTATGATCCGGACCGAGACGGACTCTCTGAAATGGCGATTCGCGTGTTGGATGATCCGACGGCGGCACCGGAGGCTGCCAAACAGGGCTTTGAGGGTCGGCAGGTGAAGGGATCGGCCAATTGGGTTTCGATCGCCCTCGATCTGGACAACGACAATGCGCACGGAAACGACTTCGACTTTGACTGTACGTTAGGATTTATGGGCAAAGGATTCGATTACACCGATCAGGTGCATCCGCTGCGGAACATGCGGGGGCTGCCCGAGGCCGATCGGTTCTTTATCGATCCTCGTATCCGGCAATTGACGGAGCTGATCTATCCCGATCACCGCAGCGCCTGGCCGCTGATCTTCGAAAGAGGTGAATGGAATCAGGTCTATTTTGTGTTTGACGAGGATGACGATTGTGCCCGTTGGGAGCGTGTTGAGTTCTACTATCCGATGGATCCGTTCAAGATGGGGAGCAATCGGGGCGGAATTGATAATCATTCCCAGTCCGATTGGGCCGGGGATCGCGGAGAGTGGGATCTCGATAATTCGGGAAGTGGACAACTGTATGTGAGTCGGTTCGACGGTCGGATTCATCTGTACGGGGCCGAGTGGGGGTGCTGGCGCATCGATCAGACGGCTCAATACTATCAGGGATACGATCGGTCGTGGCAGAACCGCGCGCCGAAGTCGTTTGCGACGGTTCGTTACGGCGATACCGACGATAACGGCTTTTTCGACTGCATTGAGTATGATCTGGATGGGGATCACGTCTTCGAAACTCGCATCATGCTGTCCGAACTGGGTGTTGACGATCGCTGTGAGCTGATTGATGTGTCGCAATACAAATACGGCAATTTCGCTCGTTTGTTCCGTAAAGTGGCTGCCGGAATGTGGGAAAATGCGGAGGCCGCCTGCCGTGTAGCCGATCATTTCGGGTTGAATACGCTGTGGTATGCCAAGTGGATGGATCCCGAAACAGACCGGGAAAAGTACAATGATAGTTACTGGTTGCAGCTCTATATATACAAAGATTTGGAGGATATGTTCGTCCTTCGTCACGATTCGGAGCAGCTGAAGGCCCTCCAACGAGCCTACTTTACGGGAGCATGGAATGAGCTGATTCGTTAGTTTGCGCCAGAAACCTCGGATTTTTGCAAGAAAAAATGTGCGATGTAAAACATTTGGACATAGAGTTTTATAAATTTTGAACAAAAAAAGTTACAAAAAAGTTGCGGAAAAATTTGGAGAAAGCGTTTTAATGTCTCTATATTTGCACCCGCTAAACGGAACGAAACCTTAGCAAACGAGTTCAGATCAAGTGTGGGGAAGTGAGAAGAGAGAGTGAAGAGGAAGGGAT
>URBJ01000085.1 GCA_900546005.1 uncultured Alistipes sp.
GGGTCAGGGAGTACTGCGTATTGTCCTGATCGTTCTTCGACAGACCTCCATCGACAGACATCATCAAGACCCGACCGTCGCGGCCCCCGAATTTGTGCATATAGATCAAACTTCCCGAAAGATTGTATCCGAAGGCGTCCGCATCATTCGTACTCCTGAACACATTCAGCAAAGCATTTTCCACTCCGCTCGTCATTGAGGTCGATGACGTATCGGAACTGAACGCATTGTTTGTCTGAAAACGAAGCGTCGGGCGGAACATGATCGTATTGTTGCTGTCGATTTTATATTCGACCCGTCCGTTGATTCTGTGGTTAAAGTTCTTTGAATCATCCCGTGCCCGATCATCGTAGAACTGTTGCGAGAAATACTCCCTTTCGGTCAATGATTCGGTAATATTCTGTGAGGAGTTGAACAGATAGCTGGCCTCAACGCGGATCTTCTCATCAAGCCATTGATTGGCATAGTTGACACCAAAGGATTGCACCGTCGAAACCCCGCTCTGATTACCGACCATCATTCCGCCGGCACCACCTCTACGTCGTCCGCCGGAGCCAATCACCCCCATCAGGTCATCGATACCGAAATTCTGCTGGTTAACGTTGTTTGCCATTCCCAACAGGGTCAAACGACGATTCTCCTTAAAGAGGTTCAAGCTCGCACTGACGTTATACAGGTCATTGAATCCGTAACCGGCATAAAACCGGCCAAACTGAGCATGGTCAATCCCACCGTGTGTCACCACATTGATCGCCTTGTAGCTCTCGCCATCGTCGACTCCACTGAACTCGGCCTGATCGCTCTGCTTATCCAGAACCTCGATCTTATCGATCACCTCAGCAGGCAGGTTACGGATCGCCGTCGTCACATCATCTCCGAAGAACTCCTTCCCGTCGATCAACAGCTTCTTCACCTCCTCGCCTTGGGCCTCTACGGCACCTCCATCGACCTTTATACCCGGCATTTTCGAGAGTAACTGTTCGGTCGTCGCGTCCTGAGCCACCTTGAAAGCTCCTGCATTATAGACTAACGTATCGCCTTTTTGCGTCGTCCGCATGGTTATTCCCTCGACAACCACCTCGCTGATCTCCTTCACGTCGATCTCCATGGCGATGGTCCCCAAATCCGAATTCTTCTTCGAAATCTCGACACTCGCCGTATAGGGTTTCATGCCGAGATAGGTAATGCGAAGATCATAGGTCCCGGCAGAGAGCGACGGCAACGTGAAGGTTCCCGTCTTATCGGAAGATACATAACGTTTCTGACCTCCCTCACTGGCCACGTATTCCACCACGGCTCCGATGATCGGATCACCGGTCGACTGATCGATCACCTTTCCCTTGACATCGATTTTGCTCTGTCCGAATACGGAAAAACTCCCGAGTACCCACAAACAGGCAATCAAAAAAGACTTCAGTACAAATGTGTTCTTCATTGTAATTTTCCCAAAAATTGCAGGACAAAAATAAACCTCTTGTCCCAATTTCTATAAACCGTTCCGGTCAAACGGAAAATATAACGGGTGAAACGACCAAGGGCCGCCGAAATCGACAGCCCTTGTATCCTTACATTCGATAATAACGATCCGTTCCCCGCTATTCGAAAACCGACATGACCGGACGCCCGATCCACACCTGCGGCTGCTCGATCGAGAAGATATATCCGACCGTCGGGGCCGTATCGAACACCATGACACTCTCCTGTATCTCGTGCCCCCGGGCAATTCCCTTGCCCCAAACCACAAACGGCGTCTCCATCTCGGCCATCGAAATGCTGCCGTGACCTTTACCGATTCCGCCATGATCCGCCGTAAAGAAGACGATCGCCTCATCGATCATGCCGTTCTCTTCGAGTGTTTTCAATACGCGTCCCACATAGCTATCGATCACCTTACACATCTCGAAATACTCGTCACTTTCCCATCCTATACTGTGACCGACCCCATCGGGCTCATTGAAGGCAATGAACGTAAAATCGGGCTTACGGGTTGCCAGATAGTAGCACATACTGTCAACCAGCGCCGCATCGTCCGAGGCATCGTAGTTGACATCGACCACCTGCTGCTCATACAAACGACCGATCGTCGACCAGTTGTATCCGCATGCCATCACAGCATCGGGTCTTACCTCGTGAATAGCCCCGCAAATTCCGGGAAACAGACCGTATTTTCCGATCACTCGCGACGGCAGATCGGGAACCTCGCTGCCCCACGTCGTGTATCCGTGCAACTCAGGACCCGCCCCCATCAACATGGAGGCCCAGTTGACTGCACTCGACGAAGGCAGTACACTCCGACGTTCAAGCGTATAGCTTCCCTCCCGCATCAGCTTTTCGATATTCGGGAAGGCTCCGGGATGGGCACGGACAACCGCCGAGCTAAAGCCGTCGCTTCCGATCAAAACAACGTACCGTGCCTTTTGAGCCTGACACTTTTTCCCTTTGGCCGACACTTCCGTAACAACTGCTGCTGCCGCCAAAATCAACAATCCGACAAATAATCTTTTCATGCTCTTTTGTTTTAGGTTACTGTTCGCTTCATCTCCCAATTCGGTCCCCTTCAAAAATCAGATCCCGACGAACCACTTTTTGAAGTCGGACACACGGGCCTTGCTAATCACGATCCTCTCCGGAGTCTTGACACAGAGATTCAGCTGCAAACGGCTTCCGAACCATACCGACAAATCGCTGACGGCTTTCCGTGAGATGATAAACTGACGATTGGCCCGATAGAACTCCGTATCCGGCAACTGGCCCATCAACGTATCGAGCGAACGGTCCATCGGGAAATTCCGACCGTCGAACGTGTAAGCCGACACCTTCTCATCCGCCGTATAAAAATAGGCGATATCCTCCGTCATCAACGGCACGAGTTTATCCCGAACCGGAATCAAAAAGCTGTGGGCCCGAGCCGTCAGAAAACGCTGGGTCTGTTCGACATATTCGGCCTTCTCGTGTCCAGAGAACCGCTTCAATTTCTCTATGGCCCGTTGCAACTCCTCGCGTTTGATCGGTTTGAGAATATAGTCGATGCTGTTGACTTTAAAGGCTGCCAGTGCATAGCGGTCATAGGCCGTTGTAAAGACAATCGGACAGGCTACATCGACCTGCTCGAAAATCTTGAATGCCTCGCCGTCAGCCAAATGGATATCCATAAAAACGATGTCGGGCAACGGATTGCTACGTATCCACTGGATCGTATCCACCACCGTATCAATCACCGTCAAAACCTCAATCGTCGGATCTATTTCCCGCAAAAGGGCTTTCAGATTGGTAGCCGCGGCCGTTTCATCCTCAATAATTAGCGCTTTCATAAAATTATATCTGATCTGTCTTTTCTTCCTGACCATCGAGCCACCGGTCCACATAATGCAGGTTGATCAACTTCTCGACCAGATCCTGCGGAATATAAAAATAGTGGTTCGATGACTCATAACCGATCGTCGCATCATTCCGGACAATCGGCAGCAACCGTTCGGTCACCTCCCGTTCCTGCTGAACAGCCTGCCGCATCGTTGCGAGACACACATTTCGCTCTTGCAGACTCTTCGCTGCCACCATCCGGTTTCGCGCATCCACAAAACGGGCCTGATTGGCCGAAGAAGCACAATGAATGGCAACTGCACGAGCCCGTCCGAGATCGATCGTCAGCTGCTTTCTTTGTTCTCCACGAGCCTTGTGTATCGCCCGCTCCAACAGTTCACACCCCTGCTCGAAACCCTCGGCCACACGCTCCATCTGACCAATAAAAACCTCTACTGGAAAGACCGACCGCCAGTTATCCAAAGCGTCGTACGGAATCCCCACCATACTGGCCGGCCATCCGGTTGGCTCCGTATAGAACGGATTGGCCGGACCCATGTGCTGTGGCCCTGAATATAAAGTTAAACCGTGGTAGGGGAACTCTTCAAAAGCCTCCGAAAAGAGCTTCCATGCCTCACGGACAAGTGGAGCAGCCTCCGCTCCGTAATATTTCTCGGCAAGATGCGACAACGCCTGCTCTTCACCGTTGTCCATACTCGACTCAAAAAGCTCCAGCGACGCCGATGGATAACCGCCGAGACTCCAGCTCAACATCACTCCGTCGGTCGATACGGCCGCCAGATTTTTCGCATGGCGGGCCACCAGATCAAGTACAGGCACCGACGGGACAACCGCCATCTCCCACGATGCGTTAACCTGCACCTTGGCCACGGTCTTCAACCCGGCTTTTTGAGCCATCTCCCAATGGCTCAAAGCCCTGGGTCCGGGTCCTACGGCCGACAACGCATATTCGCCCACGGCTGTCGACACTCCTCCACGCTCAATCGGCAACGACCATTCGCTCACCGACATCAACCAACACGATTTCGGCAGCCTCGAAATAATCTCCTCGGCATAGGCGTCGTTCCATCCCCAATCCCACACCAGCACTTTCGCATCGGGAGCGGCCCGTTTGACTCCGGCGGTTATTGCCTGATTGACCTCGACAATCAGATCGGCGTACGACCGGTTCCGGCACCGTTCGCAACTCTGCTGTCCGCCCCGCGAAGCACAGTTTGTCAAATTCTCCGAAGCCGTAATCGTAAAGACTCCCCCCAAACCGGGAACCTCGCGGAAAACCCGCTCGACGGAACGTTCCACCCACGGCAAAACACCGGGCGCCGATGTGCACAATGCCCGTTGCTCCCCTTCGGGGGCTCCCATAAGCTGTTGGCGGAGCGAATCATCGAAAAACGTACGCGGCATGGCCCGCGGCTCGTTCATATAAAGGTAAATTCCGATCCCGTATTTGGCTGCCCGGTCGACCAACCGCTTCAGCCCGGCAATCCGTTGAGAAGCATCTTCCGCCCCGGGAAAGATTCCGTCCGGAGGCACAAGTTTGTTCAACACGGAGTGCATCCATATCCCGTTGACTCCCTTTGCGGCAAGACGTTGCAACAATCCTTCAGGGTAGGAGGAGAGCTCCGGATCCATCAGAGGATCGCCGAATGCCGCACAATAGGGATAGATCAATCGCAAAGCGAAGTCGTCACTCTGTGTGTCATCCATAGTTGAAGTCACCTCGACGATAGGCTCGGAAAACTCCTCCATAAAGGCAAAGCGAGGCACTTCATGCCCTGTCCCGAACGCTTTACGCACGATTTTTTTCAGCTCGGCAGCCTGACGTACCATCTCGTCCGTCGGCTCCTCATAACGCAAAGGCTGACAATAGGGTTTCTTGTATCCAAGTTTTACAAACAGAAAATCGTCCTCGATCAGCCGCCATGCCAACTCCTCTTTCGAAATATCGAGTAACGTCAACAACTGCTCGTAAGGCAGCAGATGCCAATTTCGCCGCAATACCGTAATATACCCCCATGAGGTACTCCATTGTGGCTCAATTTTTTGTTGCGGAGACAACCCCATCGAAAAAGCCAATTTCCGGACATTTGCCACATCGGTTCCCAAAACTTCAGCTATCCGTTTTTCGGGCACGACCGTCCAGTTCCGCCACACAAAGGCATACTGCCGCCCCGGAAAATAGGGATATTCGACAGCCGGTGTTGTACCCTGTTCGTCGGGTAATATCGTCTCGGGCGAAGATGCTCCATACGTAACAGTGATCAAACAAAACCACACGATTGTACAGCAAAAAAATGATAGTTTCAATTTCTTCATAAATTCATAATATTGGGCTTTGAAATGTCTATTCGACTATTTTTCGGAACTCTCGGGCTCAAGCAGCGGCAAGCCCACACGGAAAGCTCCGTCGGTAGCAGTAATCTCAACCTCTCGGGAAGTCAACAATTCGTAACGTGAAGCCAGATTTTTCAGGCCGATTCCAGTCCCGGTCGTAGGCTCCAACTTGGGAATCAGAGGATTGCTCACATACAGTTTATCCTGATCGGTATAGATCTCTATATGAAACGGCTTGGTCAACGTGATGCTGTTGTGTTTCACGGCATTCTCGATCAGCGGCTGGAGCGACAGAACCGGCAACCGCCAATTCATATAACACTCCTCGATCCGGATATCGCAAAACAGTTTATTCTCGTAGCGGATCGTCAACAGATAGATATACGCCTCCGTAAAACGCAGCTCTTCGGCCAATGTGGTCAATTCGCCCTGCCCGGAACGAAGCATGTAACGAAACGTATCGGCCAGACGATCGATATAGAGCAGAGCCTTCTCGTTGCTCTTCTCCCGAACAAGCATCGACAGCGAGTTGAGCGAATTAAAAAGGAAATGGGGACTGATCTGGTTGGCCAACATGTTGTATCGGGTCTGCAAGTTTTCGTTTTTCAGTTTCTCGTTCTCGATACTTATGTGCTGCTTCTGATAGAGCAGCTGGAAGATTACCCCATACAGCACCGAAACGACCAATATAAACGACACTTTCATGATCTGCAACGGATTGTAGAGCCGCCCCATAAATGATGGCAAACTCCAGTGCCCCTTAAAATTCAAGGTAGGCACAAACAGATAAAAGACGACCGCAATGAGCAGACTCACAAAAATCTTCCGCCAGATAGAGAGCCCCTTGACCGTATTCAGCATGACGAGAAGTGCCACCATCACATAAAAATAGAACAACCGGAAGATAACGAAACTGGGTTCGACCGTAAAGAATGGGGGAGGACGGTGGCCTCTCATTTCATTGCCGGTTACAAAATACGAAAAGTTAACCAGCAGAGTCAAGGCCAAGGCCACCAGCAGGTTGATTACGATCACATGATATCGTCCGGTCTTTTTGATCATGGCGATTTTTGTTTATTTGATTTGAAGGAGGAACAGATGTTGTTCTATTTATACCACGAAGCATACATGATATAGTCACGAGCCGTCCGTTCGATGATGTCGCGGACCTGTTCGGGCGATACGTCCTTCACCTTCCGAGCCGGAACTCCGGCATAGATACTGCCCGGTTCGATTACGGTCTTCGACAGCACGAGCGAATTGGCCGCAACGATGGACCCTGTGCCCACAACGGCATGATCCAGAATCGTCGCCCCCATACCGATCAGACACCTATCCTCGATCTTCGCTCCGTGAATATTGGCGTTGTGTCCGATGGATACGTCGTTTCCGATCTCCGTCACCGACCGCTGATAGAGCGTATGCACGACAACTCCGTCCTGAAGGTTGACCCGATCACCGATCGTAATGCGGTTGACATCTCCACGCAGCACCGTACCAAACCATATACTGCAATCCCGACCGACCGTCACTTCACCGATTATCGCCGCCGTTTCGGCCACAAAAGTACCCTCTCCGATTACCGGAGTAAATCCTCGTACTGATTTTATAAGTCCCATATTTTCATTCTATTTATTGTTCGACTCTTCATCTTTCGCCTCGTTCCAGAAGGCATCCATCTGTTCAAGGGTCATGTCCCTCAAGGCGACTCCCTGCTCTTCGGCCCGATCTTCGATGTGATTGAACCGTTCGATGAACTTTTTGTTGCAACGCTCGAGTGCCGCTTCCGGGTCGACCCCGTACAGACGCGAAGCATTGATCAACGAGAAGAACAGATCTCCGAACTCCGACTCAATCCGCTCCTGATCCTGACGGTCGAGCTCCGTTTGCACCTCCATGACCTCTTCCTTGACCTTTTTCCATACATCTTCGCGCTTTTCCCAATCAAAGCCGGCCGAAGCCGCCTTTTCTCCGATCCGGTAGGCCTTGACCATTGCCGGCAAACTCTGCGGTACACCCGACAAGACACGCTTTTTCTTGTGATCTCGCGCCTTTTCCTGAAGTTTGATATCCTCCCAATTCTGTTTCACCTGCTCGGCGTTGTCGGCCTGAACATTTCCGAATACGTGCGGATGACGGAAAATCAACTTGTCGCAAATCCCATTGGCCACATCCGCCAGATCGAATGCCTTCTGCTCCGAACCGATCTTGGAGTAGAACACGACGTGCAGCAACAGATCGCCCAACTCCTTCTTGATTTCATTCAGATCATGTTCCAGTATGGCATCTGCCAGTTCGTATGTCTCTTCGATCGTATTCATGCGCAACGTATCGAACGTTTGCTTCCGGTCCCACGGACATTTCTCCCGCAACTCATCCATCACATCGAGCAAACGTCCTACCGCTTCCAGTCTTTTATCCATAATTTTTAGATTTATCGATTCTACAAAGATAATACGATTTGAAGTAAAACGTTAACTTTGCAAACGATAAAACGAACCGACAAAGTTATGTGTGGAATAGTAGGATACATGGGCTACCAACAGGCCTATCCGATTCTTATCAAGGGACTTCATCGTCTGGAATACAGAGGTTACGACAGTGCCGGTATCGCATTAATCGACTCAGACAACGAACTGAACATCTATAAGGCCAAGGGAAAAGTGGCGAATCTGGAGCATTTTGCCGATTCGAAAAACAGATCGGGGACGATCGGAATCGCCCATACGAGATGGGCGACCCACGGCGAACCGAACGACACGAACGCCCATCCACATGTCTCGCAAACAGGCTCGCTGGCACTGATCCACAACGGAATCATCGAGAATTACGCCGTGCTGAAAAAATATCTGCAGGATCATGGAGTCACTTTCCGAAGCGAAACCGACACCGAAGTGCTGGTACAGCTGATCGGCTACCTCCAGCAGGCCAACGATTGCGACTTGTGTACAGCCGTACAGCAGGCCCTGCGCGAAGTGGTCGGAGCCTACGCCATCGCCGTGATCGAAAAGGGGAATCCGGATCAGATCATTGCGGCCCGGAAAAGCAGCCCGCTGGTAGTAGGAATAGGAGAGGGGGAGTATTTCATCGCCTCCGATGCGACGCCGATCGTCGAGCACACCCAACAGGTCATCTACCCGAACGACGAGGAGATCGTCGTGATCCGGCGGGGCGAACCGCTCAAGATCGTCAACTTCGAAAACATCGAACGTTCCCATCCGATCAAACACATCGACATGGATATCAGCCAATTAGAAAAGGGCGGATACCCCCACTTCATGTTGAAGGAGATCTATGAGCAACCTCAGACACTGATCGACTGCATTCGGGGACGGATCAATCCGGAGGGAACCGATGTCGTCCTGTCGGGTGTCATGGACAACAAGGAGCGTTTTCTCAATGCGCGACGAATCATCATCGTGGCCTGCGGAACCTCATGGCACGCCGCTCTAATCGGGGAACATCTGATCGAAGAGCTCTGCCGCATTCCGGTCGAAGTGGAGTACGCTTCGGAGTTCCGGTACCGCAATCCGGTCATCTATCCGGACGACGTCGTGATCGCCATCTCCCAATCCGGCGAAACCGCCGATACACTGGCCGCCGTCGAGATCGCAAAAAAGCAGGGAGCCTTCATCTACGGAATTTGCAACGTCATCGGATCGTCCATCCCCCGTGCTACGGACAGCGGATCATACATCCACGTGGGTCCGGAGATCGGTGTGGCATCGACCAAAGCGTTCACCGGACAGGTAACCGTACTCTCGATGTTGGCCCTGACGATCGCCAAACTGAAGAACAGCATCGACCCGCAGCTCTACCGAAAACTGCTCGGCGAACTGCGAACCATTCCCCAGCGCATGGAAGAGACCCTCAAGCTCGACGCCCCGATCCGCGAGCTCTCGAAGATATTTACCTATGCCCGCAATTTCATCTACTTGGGGCGGGGATATAACTATCCCGTGGCTTTGGAAGGAGCTCTGAAACTCAAGGAGATCTCCTATATCCACTCCGAGGCCTACGCCTCTGGAGAACTCAAGC
>URBJ01000086.1 GCA_900546005.1 uncultured Alistipes sp.
CGGGTAGGTCCTGAAGTTTGGGTGATCGGAAATCACAATTGGCCGGGAGTTGGAGAATGAAGTGTACGGTATTTTGTTTTTCTGATATAATTTTTCGTCGTTTGAGCTTTCTGTTACGATATTTTCTCGTATTTTTGTAAAGCAGGCATCTGTATGATCTTAAGCTATTTTGAGTAAGGTCGACGATACGCATCTGTAACGAAACGATAGTGTGAAAATAAAGCATTAACAATCGAACCCATGAAGAAAAATCGACGAATAGCATGGCTTAGCCTCGGAGCAGCGTGTTTATTTAGCTGCTTCCTTTGTTACGGCGAACAATTCCGTGGAATGAGTAGCGTCACCTCGGATTTCCTTTACACGGAAGGGAGTTGGGTAACAGTTGATCCGGTAGTTGCGGCAGACAGCGTGAAAGACGAAGAAGAGGTGTTTATGTCGACAGAGCAACCTCCAGTGTATCCGGGAGGAATGGAAGCGATGATGAAGTACCTTAATGATAGCATCGTCTATCCTGCAAAGGCAAAAGAGAAAGGTATTTCAGGTACGGTCGTGCTACAATTGACAATTGCTCGGACGGGTAAAATTACCGGAATAAGGGTGGCGTACTCAGTGGACAGCACTTTGGATGCAGAGGCTGTTCGTGTGGTGTCCAAGATGCCAAACTGGCAACCCGCCAAGCAGAACGGTAAGAATGTTGCAGTCTATTTCAGCTTACCGGTCCGTTTCGCGTTAGATTCGAAGCGTTCGGATTAAAAATACTTTTACGTGGCCCTGCTTAAAATATTTAAACAGGGCTTTCGTTTCATAAGGAAAGAATAAGATCGTGTCTAAAAGTAAGTGAAAATTATGCAACAGGAGGAAAAAGATCGCAGGCGCAAAAGAATGAGTACCGTATACTACATTTTCGGCATTTTTATGGTATTATTTTACGTGGGGATGGCTTATGTTATGATATTTTCTCCTATTTTTGTAAAATCGATATCTGCTCCAATCCGTTATAGCATGGGGGTGCTCTTCCTTTTGTACGGCATTTTCAGAGGATACCGTCAGGTGAAGGATATGAAAAGCAACTTTGGAGATTGAATAATATTGTGAGGTTAAACGAAATGAAAACGAATCGATTGTTGAAAGGTATAGGCTTGGTTGTCATAGCCATGGCAGTGTGTTCATGTCATGGACGTCGCTCATCCGATAAGCATACCGATACGGCGACTACGGGAGTAATCTCAATCAGTGCCGACGAGAGTTTTCGCGACATAATTCAGCAGGAGATCGACGTCTTTGAGAGTATTTACATTCAGGCCGGGATATTGCCTATCTTTACCGATGAGGTCGATGCCATAGATTTGTTGCTGAAAGACAGCGTGCGGTTGGCTATTACCTCGCGTAAATTGACCGACGAGGAGAACAAGTATCTCGAGTCGAAAAAGTTTTTCCCGAAAGAGATAAAAATCGCAACGGATGGCATAGCCTTGATTGTCAATAAGCAGAATCCAGACTCGCTGATCTCGGTACCGGCACTAAAGAAGATTTTGACTGGAGAGGTGACTCGTTGGGATCAGCTCGATGCTCACTCTCGATTGGGTGAGTTGGTGTTTGTGTTCGATCATACGAATTCCAGTACGGTCCGTTTTGCGGTCGATTCTATTTGCCGAGGGGATTCGCTGAAGGGTAACTTGAGCGCCCTGAAAACCAATGCAGCCGTTATAGACTATGTCGAGAAGACTCCGAATGCAATTGGCGTGATCGGAGTATCGTGGGTCGGAGACAAAAGCGATTCGACGCAACTCTCTTTCTCAGACCGGGTAACGGTCATGTCGGTGTCGAAGGATGAGGTTGCTACCGCACAGAATAGTTATAAACCCTATCAGGCATATATTGCTTTGGGACAGTATCCGTTGGTTCGTGAGATTTATGCGGTGCTTACCGATCCGCGAAGCGGTTTGGCTTCGGGATTTGCTACGTTCCTTGCCTCCGACCGTGGTCAACGCATCATATTGCGTTCGGGGGTTGTCCCGGCTACGCAGAATGTGCGAATCGTGAATGTGAAAGATACGTGGTAGAAAATACATAACTTAATAACTGTGAATATAAAATGAAAGTAAAATTTGGAATTTTGTCCTTGGCGTTGAGCGTTGGTACTGTGACGCTTTTTGCGGACGACAATACGAAAGGAATCGATTTTTATCGGGTCGGAATGCTCGATGAGGCAAAGGCCGTC
Source organism: uncultured Alistipes sp. (assembly GCA_900546005.1). Classification (GTDB taxonomy): domain Bacteria; phylum Bacteroidota; class Bacteroidia; order Bacteroidales; family Rikenellaceae; genus Alistipes_A; species Alistipes_A pullicola. The sequence goes on from URBJ01000086.1 coordinate 2,222, forward strand.
TTATTGGCGAATTTGCAAAATGATAAGGTAGACAAGGCTGAGACTTGTTATTACCTAGGAGAAGTCTATTCAGACTTGAACATGAAAGATTCGGCAGCATATTATTATAAAGAGGGTCTTGTTGCGGATCCAGACTATGTTTTCAACTCGATCGGAGAATTGAAACTGGGATTGAAAGAGAATCCGAACCAAGACAGTGCATTCGATGGTTTTTTTACCGGGAAGAACAAGAAGAATCCGTTGATATATATAGCAGTGGCACGCGCCTATCTGCCCGTGTCGATCGATAAGGCAAAAGAGTATATGGAAAAGGCTCGTCCTTACGGCACCAAATCTCCGGACTTCTTCGTCCTCGAGGGTGATATTCTCGCGGCACAGAAAAAAATCGGTGAGGCTGCAAGTTGCTACGAAATGGCCACAACAATCGACCCCGAGTGCAAAGAGGCCTATTTCAAATATGCCAAGATCTATACCAAGGTCAATCCCCAATTCGCTATCGATAAGCTGAATCAGTTGCTTCAACTCGATCCCGACTATACGATCGTTTACAGCGAATTGGCAGATGTTTACTACAAAAATGAGCGTTTCACAGAGGCTGCCGAAGCCTTTTCGAAATATGTGGATCCGGAAAATTCGAGCTTGAACGATTTGGCCCGTTATGCGACGATCCTCTATTTGAGTAAAAAGTATGACGAGGTAGAGGGTATCGTAAGCAAGGTGTTGGAACGTGCTCCGCAGAGTACGGCACTCCGTCGTTTGAACATGTACATCAATTACGACAAGGGAGATTACAAGACAAGTTACGCATTGGCTCAGGAGTTGATGAATAATGGCGATACCTCTCGTCTGATTTCGCGTGACTACCTTTACTATGCCCAGATTCTGGCTAAAAACGACAAGCACGAAGAGGCAATTGCCGCTTACAACAAAGTGCTGCAGATGGATACCTCAAAACAGGAGATTCTGCGTGATTTGGCCGAAGAGTATAATTCGGTGGGTCAATACGACAATGCTATTGCAACATACAAGAAGTTTATTGATAACGGTGAGGATGTGAAATTGTCTGATCGTCTGTCATTGGGCAAAATCTATTATGCAGCCGGAACGACCCTGCGTACAAATGCGGGAGCCGGTCCGATGGCTGAGGCTGATTCGGTTAAGATGATCGAATACCTGAAAGGTGCGGATGGTGAGTTTGCCTATATCGTGGAGAAATTGCCCGAAAACGTGACGGGTATGTTGTGGAGAGGCCGTGCAAATATCGCAATGGATGATCCCGAAAATCCGGTGGGCTTGGCCAAACCCTATTACGAGCAGGCGATTGCCCTGATGGAGAAAGAACCCAGCAAGTATCTTTCATCTTTGAAAGAGGCCTATCATTATATGGGTGTTTACTTCATTAAAAAAGAGGATTATCCGTCGGCTATGACCTACTGGCAAAAACTGTTGCAGATCGATCCTCAGAATGCCGATGCGCAACGGTTGACTGAAGCTCTGAAAGAGTATATTTAACGATATATTCCGTTTTATACGGGTAAGGAAAAATCTGGTCGCAAATTCTGCGGCCAGATTTTTTTTGTTGGTGTGTGTTTTTAAGAGGTTTATACTTAGTTAATTATACTGAATAAGAGTCGCGTTGTACGTAAAAACGGACAAAAAAAAGAATAAAAAAAGAGATATAATTTTTCTCTTGATAAAAATGAGCTATTTTTGTACCGTTTTTTCAGTTGCCGAAAGTCTGTAAATGGGTTTTGTGACGTTTGGAGGCATTCGGCGTTGTCAAAAGAAGGATTATGAATCTGACGTTGTTATTGGTCGTTATCCTTACGGCCATCTTTCTTGTGGTCGCAGCACTCGGGCTCGACAAATTGCTTTCGCCGAGATCTTTTAACAAACAAAAGGGCGAGCCGTATGAATGCGGTATCCCGACACGTGGAAAATCATGGATGCAGTTCCGTGTGGGGTACTATCTGTTCGCCATCCTGTTCCTGATCTTCGACGTGGAGGCAATGTTCATGTTTCCGTGGGCGGTAATTGTCCGTGAAGTGGGCGTTGCCGGTCTGGTCAATATTCTTTTCTTTATGGTGATCCTCGTGCTGGGATTGGCCTACGCTTGGAAAAAAGGTGCTTTGGAATGGAAATAAAAGGAGTCAACATCAAATCGATGAAATACGATGCATTCAACGATAATGAATACATCGAACAACTCAGAGCCGGCGGAGTCAACGTCATTGTCGGTAAATTGGATCAGTTGATCAACTGGGGTCGGTCGAATTCGGTCTGGCCCCTTACGTTCGCTACCAGCTGCTGTGGTATCGAATTCATGGCGGTGGGTGCCGCCCGCTACGATTTTGCCCGGTTCGGGTTTGAAGTAACCCGTGCCAGCCCGCGTCAGGCCGATGTGATTGTCGTGGCCGGTACGATCGTGCATAAAATGGCACCCGTTCTCAAACGTCTGTACGATCAGATGGCCGAACCCAAATACGTTATCGCGATGGGCGGTTGCTCCATTTCAGGAGGTCCGTTCAAGGGATCCTATCACGTGTTGCAGGGGGTTGACAAGATTATTCCGGTGGATGTGTATGTGCCGGGATGTCCGCCCCGTCCTGAGGCCCTGTTGTACGGCATGATGCAGTTGCAACGAAAAATTAAAGCAGAACGCTATTTCGGCGTGGTGAACAGAAAAGAAAAGAAAGAATCCGCAGATAATGAATAAGATTAAAGATAAGTTAGCGCTTATGGCTCCGTCGGCCGTATTTGCCGAGGGGGAGCCGTTGACGGTGACCGTTCCTGCCGGAGAGTTTTATGCCGTAGCCAAGAGCCTGCGGGATGATCCGGAGATGCGGTTCGATTTTCTGGTCTGCATGACCGGAATGGATTGGGGCGAGACTTTAGGAGTCGTTTATCACCTGCGTTCTACGGAGTTCGGACACGAGATCGTGTTGCGGACCGAGACTTCGGACCGCGAAAATCCCGAGTTGCAGAGTGTCTGCGATCTGTGGGAAGCGGCCCATCTGAATGAACGTGAGGTGTACGATTTTTACGGGATCCGTTTTATCGGTAATCCCGATATGCGTCGTCTCTATTTGCGGAACGATTGGGTCGGATACCCTTTCCGCAAGGATTATGATGCCTCGCCGGAGATCAATCCCGTACGGTTAGAGAGCGATGAGTCGCTCGATGTGGTGCCGGGATTGCAGGAGGAGAATGGCAAAATCGAAGAGACGGAGAGTGTCTTGTTCGATGACTCGGAATATGTGGTCAATATAGGCCCCCAGCACCCCGCAACGCACGGGGTGCTCCGTTTCAGGGTGTCGCTCGAGGGTGAGATTGTCAAGAAGGTCGATGTGAACTGCGGATACATCCATCGGGGTATCGAGAAGATGTGTGAGAGTTTGACCTATCCTCAGACGTTGGCCTTGACCGATCGGTTGGATTATCTTGCCGCACATCAGAACCGTCATGCGCTCTGTATGTGTATCGAAAAGGCGATGGGCATCGAGGTTCCCGAACGGGCGCTGTACATCCGTACGATTATGGATGAGTTGAACCGCTTGTCGTCGCACCTGCTGTTCTGGTCGACACTGTGTATGGACCTCGGAGCGCTGACCGCCTTTTTCTACGGATTCCGCGATCGTGAAAAGGTGCTCGACATGATGGAGGAGACCACCGGTGGCCGTCTGATCCAGAACTACAACGTGATCGGAGGAGTTATGGCCGACATCCATCCCAATTTGGTCAAACGTGTGAAGGAATTTATAACCTATCTTCCTCCGATGCTCGAAGAGTATGACGAAGTGTTCACCGGAAATGTCATCGCGCAGCAGCGTATGAAAGGAATCGGAGTGTTGACCAAGGAGGATGCGATCTCGTATGGTGTTACGGGACCTTCGGGCCGTGCTTCAGGGTGGCATTGCGATGTGCGTAAGTTGAAACCCTACGGCGTGTACGACAAGGTCGATTTCAAAGAGATCATCCGTACGGGCGGCGATACGTTCGACCGTTATTTGGTGCGTGTCGACGAGATTCGCGAGTCACTCCATATCCTCGAGCAGCTGATCGATAACGTTCCCGCCGGAGACTATGCCGTGAAGACCAAACCGATCATCCGTCTGCCGGAAGGTCAGTTCTTCAGCAGCGTAGAGGCGAGCCGTGGAGAATTCGGCGTATATATCGAAAGCCGGGGCGATAAGTATCCCTATCGTATGAAGTTCCGCTCACCGTGTTTGCCGTTGGTTTCGGTGGTAGACCATTTGAGCCGGGGGTACAAGATTGCCGACTTGATTGCAATCGGCGGTTCGCTCGACTATGTTGTTCCCGATGTCGACAGATAAATCATTAAAATAATAGAAAACGATTATGTTATTGAATACCTATACAGACAGTCTGGATTTCAATGCGCTGACCCAATGGATCGATCAAGCACTGAGCAGTGTGATGCCGGCGTGGGGCGTTGTCCTGACCGAATGCATCCTGATCGGTTTGTGCCTGTTGTTGGGGTATGCACTGATTGCGCTGGCGCTGATCTATGTCGAACGTAAGGTCTGCGCCTTTTTCCAGTGTCGTCTCGGTCCCAACCGTGTCGGACCCTACGGTACGGTACAGAGTATTGCCGATATGGTCAAGATGTTGATCAAGGAGTTGATTACGATCGATCGGGTCGATCGCTTCCTGTTCAATCTTGCTCCCTATATCGTGATTATCTCGTCGGTGCTGGCGTTCGGATGTCTACCCTTTGCCAAAGGACTCGAGGTGCTCGATTTCAATGTGGGAATCTTCTTCTTGATGGCCGTTTCGTCGATCGGCGTTGTCGGAATCTTGCTGGCCGGCTGGTCGAGTAACAACAAGTATTCGTTGATAGGAGCCATGCGAAGCGGTGCCCAGATGATCAGTTATGAACTTTCGGTGGGATTGTCGCTCATGACGATGGTCGTATTGGCTGGAACGATGCAGCTCTCCGAAATCGTCGAACGTCAGGCCGATTGCTGGTTCCTCTTCTCGGGGCACATTCCTGCCGTGATCGCCTTCCTTGTCTATTTGGTTGCGGGTACGGCGGAGACCAACCGGGGACCGTTCGACCTTCCCGAGGCCGACTCGGAGTTGACGGCCGGTTATCACACCGAGTATTCGGGTATGCACTTCGGATTTTTCTACTTGGCGGAGTATCTGAATCTGTTTATCGTTGCCGGAATCGCTGCGACGATGTTCCTCGGAGGTTGGATGCCGTTGCACATCGCCGGTTGGGACGGATTCAATGCCGTGATGGACTACATTCCATCGTTGGTGTGGTTCCTGATTAAGGTCGCAGTGATCATCTTCATCATCATGTGGTTCAAGTGGACCTTCCCCCGTCTGAGAATCGACCAGCTGTTGAAACTCGAATGGAAATATTTGTTGCCGATCAACTTGCTGAATCTGTTGTTGATGGTGATCATCGTCGTAACCGGATTGCATTTTTAACGGCTGTAACATATAAAAGGTAAATCGGAATATGAGTGCTTTTAAAGAATATATCGGGTCGTTTTTCAAAGGGCTGCTCTCGCTGTTGAAAGGCATGCGTATTACGTTGCGTGTTTTCTTCCGCAAGAAGACCACCGAACAGTATCCCGAAAATCGGGCCACGCTGAAGATGTTCGACCGTTTCCGTGGCGAGCTGATCATGCCGCACAACGAAAACAATGAACACAAGTGTGTAGCCTGCGGAATTTGTCAGATGAATTGTCCCAACGGATCGATACGTGTTGAATCGGAGACCGTGACCGACGAAGAGGGCAAGAAGAAAAGAGTGCTGAAACGCTACATCTATGATATCGGCAGTTGTCTCTACTGTCAGCTGTGTGTACGTTCCTGTCCGCACGGGGCGATTACGTTCGATACGAAATTCGAACATGCCGTATTCACTCGGGATAAACTCGTGCGACAACTCAATCACGAAGGTTCAACGTTAGAAAAAAAATAGACGCAAAATGGAATTTACCTTAGAACAAGCCGGTTTCGCATTTCTTGCGGCAGTGATCGTCATCTTTTCGATCATGACGGTTACGACCAAACGGATTCTGCGTGCCGCGACATACCTGCTTTTTGTGCTATTCGCTACGGCGGGCTTCTATTTTCAGCTCAATTATTCCTTTCTGGGAGCTGTCCAGTTGTTGATCTACGCAGGAGGTATTATCGTCTTGTATGTTTTTTCGATTTTGCTGACGAGCTCCGATGAAGACAAAAAGGCTCCGTTGCGGAACCGTCGGATGTTGTCGGGTCTGATCGTTTCGATCGTGGGTGCCGTTATGTGTATCTATTTGTTGCTGACGCACTGCTATCCTCCGGTGCTGTTTACCGAAGGTGAAGTCGACATGCATGCCATCGGTTATGCGATGATGGGTACCGGAAAATATCAGTATCTGTTGCCCTTCGAGGCGGTCAGCGTGCTGTTGTTGGCATGTATCATTGGAGGTTTGTTGATTGCTCGTAAACGGAAATAAAGCTATGGAAATTCAAATGCAATACTATCTGGTGGTCAGCACCGTAATGTTCTTTGCCGGCGTGTACGGCTTCGTTACGCGTCGTAATCTGATTGCGATATTGCTCTCCATCGAATTGATCCTGAATGCGGTAAACATCAACTTTGCGGTTTTCAACCGGTATCTGTTTCCCGGTCAGATGGAGGGTCTCTTCTTTTCGATCTTTTCGATCGCCATTGCAGCGGCAGAGACGGCGGTAGCTATCGCGATTATCGTCAATATCTATCGTAACATGAAGAATATCGAAGTGAAGAACCTCGATGAACTGAAAGACTAATTGTTTAAAGAGAGAAAAAATTATACGATATGGAATACACGATACTGATCGTACTGTTGCCGATGTTGACCTTTATCGTACTCGGGTTGCTGGGTATGAAGCTGAAGGCGTGTACCTCAGGGTTGATCGGAACGTTGTCGATGGCCGTAACGACGGTGATCTCCTATGCTACGGCGTGGATCTACTTCACCGGAGCGCGTGTCGATGGCGTCTATCAGAAATGGGTGCCCTTCAACATCGAGTGGTTGCGCTTTACCGATACCCTGCACATCGATTTGGGCGTTTTGCTCGATCCGATTTCGGCGATGATGTTGATCGTCATCACGACCGTTTCG
>URBJ01000087.1 GCA_900546005.1 uncultured Alistipes sp.
CGCCGCTTTTGGTGCAGGCAGCGGCTTTTTAGGACTTCCGGGCGACATTACCCCTCCCTCCCGCTTCGTTCGTGCCGCTTTCTACCAGAACTCGGCTCCGCAACAGGATTCGGGACTCAACACCGTACTGCAATGTTTCCAGATTCTGAACAATTTCGACATTCCCATCGGTATCGAATTCAGCAAGGGAACCACTCCGACCGATATTCCGAGTGCCACGCAATGGACCTCGGCAATAGATATTACCCACCGCATCATCTATTTCCGGACGATGTACAACAGCACCATCCGCAAAATAGATCTCAACGACATCGACTTCGAAACCGTCAAATACCGGTCACACCCCCTCGACGAGATCAAACAACAGCCCGTTGTCCCGATCGAGATCGGATAACCGACATCCATCCTATCTATCTTCTATATCCCTTTTATCCCCCTCGATATTTCCCGCTTCGGGTTCCGGAGCGGGAATTTTTTAAAATTTCCAGCCTATCGAAAACGAAAATGTCCGGTTCTTCACCTTGTGGTAGCTCGCCCCTTCGAGTTCGAGCTCATGTTTGGTCGACTGGTTCATGATGTCGCACAACGAAATGTTGTACCGTCCGTCGATAAAGAAACCGTAGTCGAATGTATAGGACAGACCGATCGGAATCGATATATCGTATGCGCGCAGATTATTTTTGATGTCTTGAGTTTTCGATCCCTCCTGTCCCATATACTCCCAATCAACGCGATACTTGGCACCCAGCAGTACTCCGGGCTGCACACCGGCTTTAACAGCCAATCCGTGAGCGACATAGAAGTTGATCAATACGGGGATATTCAAATATTGCAAAGAGTATTTGTGTTTGTAGGAGTATCCCTCTTGAGCCGGATAGTCGAAACGGTTACTTTCAGTACCCTCACGGGAATAGAGCAGATCTACCGATACGCCGAGTGCCGGGGTGAAATCATACTCGGCAAAGGCTCCGATCAGCAATCCCGGTTTGATTCCTACGATGTCCGACTCCTCGACTCCCTCCGCATTGATGTAAAGATTCGATACGCTGACTCCCACTTTAGGTCCGAACGAGAACCGTTCCTGAGCAAAAGCCGTTCCTACCGACATCCAGATGATCCCAGCCACTAACCATATTCTCTTCATAACACGTTCCATAATAGATTATTGATTCATCGTAACCAACAGCTCCTCATTTGAACGCGTCGCTTCCATGTGTTTTTTGATCACCTCCATTGCCTCCGTCGAGTTCATATCGGCAAGATAGCGACGCAATACCCACACCTTCTGCAATACCTCCTTGCTCACCAGCAGATCTTCGCGACGGGTGCCCGAAGCCGTGATGTCCACCGCCGGATAGATGCGTTTGTTGGAGAGCTTCCGATCAAGCTGCAACTCCATGTTTCCGGTTCCTTTGAACTCTTCGAAAATCACCTCATCCATCTTCGATCCGGTATCGATCAACGCCGTAGCGATAATCGTCAGCGATCCCCGCTCTTCGGTATTACGTGCCGCACCGAAAAAGCGTTTCGGTTTGTGCAGTGCATTGGCGTCCACTCCTCCGGAGAGCACCTTTCCGGATGCCGGTTGCACCGTATTGTAGGCCCGGGCCAAACGTGTAATCGAATCGAGCAGGATCACCACATCGTGTCCGCACTCAACCATCCGTTTTGCCTTTTCGAGCACCATCTCCGCCACCTTCACGTGGCGGGAGGCCTGTTCATCGAAAGTCGACGCTACCACTTCGGCCTTTACGTTCCGGGCCATCTCCGTCACCTCTTCAGGACGTTCATCGATCAACAGAACGATCAGATAGACTTCGGGATGGTTATCCGCTATCGCATTGGCAATCGCCTGCAACAACATCGTCTTACCGGTTTTCGGCTGGGCCACGATCAAACCGCGTTGTCCCTTGCCGATCGGAGAGAAGAGGTCGATCACCCGGATCGAAAGGTTGTTGTGTCCGTTTCCGGTCAGGTTGAATTTCTCGGTCGGGAACAGCGGAGTCATGAACTCAAATTGAACCCGATCACGCACCTCATCCGGAGCCAGACCATTGATTCTGTTTACCTTGACTAATGGAAAATATTTTTCACCCTCTTTCGGAGGTCGAATAATTCCCTGAACCGTATCCCCCGCCTTCAGGCCGAAAAGTTTGATCTGCGAGGGCGAGACATAGACATCATCCGGAGAGTTCAGGTAGTTGTAATCGGGCGAACGCAAGAAGCCGTAGCCATCGGGCATGATCTCCAAAACGCCTTCTCCCTGAATCGTCCCGAGAAAATCTTCATGCTGCTCCTTTCGCGGTGTGGTTTTCACCTCCTCCCGAACATCGTTCGAACCGACCGGAGATTGAGCGCCTGCCGCATGGGTTACCTCACCCGCAGACAAACCCTTACCCGCAACAGAAGGGGCTCCCCCCTGCATATTCTGACCTTGTTCGTATGCCGGTCGCCCGAATCCGATCCGGGACCTTTTACGATCGTTGCCCTGTCGGTTCTTTTCCGGACTTACCGTATAAACCGGAGAGGGTACTTCTGAGGCCAGCTCCCCTTCCGTTTTCTCCTTAGCATGCGTATCTTGAGCTACTACACCCTCTTGCACCACATGAACGGACTCCGCCGGCCTTCCGGAACTCTTCGGACGACGACCCCGACGCTTCTGATCCAAACGCTCCTCTCCACTCTGCCGAGCACTCTCGGCATGGGGTTCATCCCCTCCGTTGACCGCGCTATCCGACTTATCAACGTCTGTCGCAAGCGGCCCTCCGTTTTCATTCGACGTCACATCCGAACGGCGGCCTCGACGCCTCCGTGCCGCGTGAGACGCATCCCGTGGATTAAGCGATTCCGATGCTTGTCGCTCCTCCTCCGATACTTGTCGCAGCTCCGATTGCGTCGCAGCATCGACCTCTTCCTGCTTGACCGAAAGCTCTTCCGGACGCGCCTCCTCCTGCACTTTTGGCCGACGTCCCCGACGTCTCTGGCTCATTTCCGAAGCCTCCGATTCCTGTTCCGGATAGGCTGTCTGCCGCTCCTGACGAGTCGGATCACCACCCTTTTCGGAAGACAATGCAAGGATCCGTTCGATCAGATCCTGTTTACGCAACTGGGCTTTGATACCCAAACCTCGACCTATCTCGCGCAATTCTACGAGATTTTTCTCGCTTAACGCCTTTGCGTCGTACATATTGATAGTTTTTACGGAATATATAACTCATGATACCCTGCCTCCCGGACGGGAAGCAGCCGACGAACGACTTCGACGGCATCACAAATGTAAGCGTTTTTTCTACAACCGCAAAATATCCGTATCTATTTCCCCTTTCCGCGCATAAATGCAACCGCAGCAACCAAATCCTCCGGGGTATCGATCGCCAGACTTTCGCTATTGGTCTCTGCCACCCGAATGCGGAATCCGTTTTCGAGCCACCGCAACTGTTCGAGCGACTCCATCTTTTCGAGCACGCCTTGCGGCAGTTTGGTGATTTGTCGCAACACATCGCTCCGATAGGCGTAGAGTCCGATGTGTTTCAGGAAACGGTACGACTCCTGCCAGCGATCTCGCTCAATTCCGCGCAAAAACGGAATCGGAGAACGGCTGAAGTAGAGGGCATGCCCATCGACCGAACAGACAACTTTCGGAGAGTTTGGATTAAAGACATCCTCCCCTCGGCCAAACGGTTTGACCAGTGTCGCAATCTGGGTCGACGCCTCATCGAAACACCCGACAATACGCTGAAGCTGCTCAACCTCAAGGAACGGTTCATCACCCTGTATATTAACCACCACATCGAAATGACGACCGGTCGTCTCTTCCACCCGGTCGAGGGCCTCACGACAACGATCCGTTCCGCTGCGGTGCGTCGATGCGGTCATTACGGCCTGTCCGCCAAAACTTTTTACAGCATCGAAAATACGCGAATCGTCCGTCGCCACATAGCATGCCGGGAAAAATGATGCAGCTGTTTCATAGACGTAACGGATCATCGGGCGTCCATCCAAATCGGCCAACGGCTTGCCCGGGAAACGGGTAGAGGCATAACGGGCCGGAATCAAGGCTAAAAATTCCATCTCTTTTTATTATCTATTTTGATTTCATCCATCGATCGTATCGCAACCGACCGGCCACATCCGCCATCGGTCGCCGAATTCCGAAAAACTCTTTTCTGCAAATGTAACTTTTTTATAGCTTTGTCTGATCATTATGTCGACAAATTACCGCATATCCACCTTCATCACGCTCGGAGAGCAACTTACCAATGCACTTCGGGCGGGGACTCTGAAGCCGATTCTCGAAAAGGCTACCGAAGAGAACGCATGGTTTACACAGGCCTCTATCCGAACGGCCATTCAGGCTATCTGCGAAAACATGCTGCAACCGGAGGCTCTGAATCGCTGGCTCGCTAATTACCCTATCCCGAACGGTTTCGCTCCGAAAAACGTCGGAGTCGTCATGGCCGGAAACGTTCCGTTGGTCGGTTTCTTCGATCTGATGTGCGTCTGTATTTGCGGACACCGCTGCCGGGTCAAATATTCATCGAAAGATCGGGTGCTGATGGAGTGGATCGTCCGTACCCTCCGACAGATCGATCCGGACATTGACATCGAACCGCTCACCCCAAATACCCCGATCGACGCCCTGATCGTCAGCGGCAGCGACTCGACCCTGCTCCATTTTCAAAAGCAGCACGACGAACTCCCCTGCCTGCTGCGCGGAACCCGACACAGCCTCGCCGTCCTATCCGGCACGGAGTCTCCCGAACAATTAGACGGACTCGCCGAGGATATTTTTCTCTATTTCGGATTGGGTTGCCGCAACGTCAGCCGGCTTTTCGTTCCCACCGGATACGATCTCAATACCCTGTGTGCCCGACTTGCTCAACATCCCGTATCGCACCGTCCCTACCTGAACAACTACCGACAAAGCAGAGCGATCCGCACGATGAACGGTACCCCGATGATCGACGGCGGATTTTTCCTGCTTTGCAAGGAGGAGGGAGATGACAACCGGATCAGCGAGATCGCCTATTCGACCTACGACACCCTCGGTGAAGTGGAACGCTGGATCGCCGACCACGACGACCGCATCCAATGCATCGTATCGGAGATCATCCGACACCCCCGGCGTACGGGATTCGGGCAGGCACAACACCCCTCGCTGACCGATTATCCGGACGGAATCGACGTAATCGATTTTTTGCTGCGAATCTGAAAATTTCCCGTATCTTTGATTCAACAAAAAACACTCAGCATATGTCCATGATCTTCCGATTCAGAATGCTTTGCGACGAAGACGATTACTTCCTGCGCGAATACGAAGTCCCTTACGACATGACTCTCTCCGATTTTCGGGAGTTTATCGACCGGGATGTACACTACCGGTCCGACTCGGTCACCTCATTTTTCACGGCAGACCGCCAGTGGAACAGACTGGATGAATTTACCTCCATCGACATGAATATGGACGAAGCAGATGCGGAGGGACCCCGTGTCATGTCCGACACACTTCTCTCGCAGATTATCCACAACAATCGCGACCGGTTGATCTACTGCTTCGACCTGTTCGGCGACCGGGCTTTTTATTTGGAACTCATCGAGGCAAAGCGAGCGGATCCGGACGTAACCTACCCACGGACCGCAATCGCAGAGAGCGATGCCCCCGATCAGGATCATCCGCAGGATGCCGAAAGCCATTCGATGTTCGATGAAGCGATGGATGAATTCAACGACTTCAACGGATCCGACACCTACAACGACTATGACGACTGACAAGCCGCAAGAGAAAACATTGGTTGTCATTCTCGGTGCTACCGCCACGGGAAAAACCGACATCGGAATCCGTCTTGCACAAGCGTTCCGGAGCGAAATCATCTCCTCCGACTCCCGGCAAATCTACCGCGAGATGAGTATCGGTACGGCCAAGCCCACTGCTGAAGAGTTGGCCGCCGTTCCACATCACTTCATCGGAACACGAAGCGTCACCGAGGACTATTCGGCCGGCCGGTACGAAGAGGAGGCCCTGCAGTGTATCGAGGAGCTGTTCCGCCGCCACGACATTCTGTTTTTAGTCGGTGGATCGGGGCTCTACATCGATGCCCTCTGCAACGGAATGGACGCACTTCCCCAAACCGACCCTGCCCTAAGGCAACAACTCACCCGAGAGCTCGAGCAACAGGGCCTCGAGGCATTGACCCTGCGGCTCCGTGATCTTGATCCCATCTATTACGGACAGGTCGACCGGGCCAATCCGCAACGTATCATCCGGGCCCTCGAGGTTTGTCTGCAAACCGGAAAGCCATACAGTTCCCTACGCAAACAGACCGTCAAACAACGTCCGTTCCGTATTCTCAAAATCGGCATACGAATGCCCCGGACACAACTCTACGAGCGAATCGACCGTCGGGTCATTCAGATGATGGAGCAAGGTTTAGAGGAGGAGGTACGTTCGCTGATCCCGTTACGTCATTACAACGCCCTGCAAACCGTCGGCTACAAAGAGCTGTTTGAGTTTTTCAACGGCAAAATAAGCCGAGAAGAGGCTGTATCCCTGATCCAACGCAACAGCCGCCGCTACGCAAAAAGACAGGAGACATGGTTCCGGCGTGACCCGGAAACGGTGTGGATGGAAGGCAACGCTTTTTGTGCCGAAAAGATCGAAAAGTACCTGCGGGAATTTGTTTAATGTCCAATTATCCGTATATTTGCCTCTCGATTCTTCGGATGGAGAAGAATTTCCTCATCAGGGGGCTCGGATGGTGGAATAGGTAGACACGCGGGACTTAAAATCCCGTGGGCAGAAATGTCCGTACGGGTTCGATTCCCGTTCCGAGTACTCAAAAAAGCTGCATTTCAGAAATGATCTGCAGCTTTTTTGTTTTATCCGGATACGAAATACTCGTCCACACTACATCCGGCTATTTTTCAGATCGATAACAAACTGAAACCCACTCCTCATCCCAACAATAACAGCATCTATATTTGGATAGATGAAATCTTTATCCTACTTTCGCGGCGACATAACCAAACAGAACGTTTTGTAATCCTCATCGGAGGGCCCTATAAAGCCGGATAAGATGACTGGATAAAACCAATCAGCTTATCCGGTTTTTTTTCTTCCGAGGATACCATATAAAATTCCAAAACTCGCCTTGTGGTATGAAAAGAGATGCGATCGATTTAAGTACACTGAATGTGTCCGTGCTATTCAGAAAATATTTCATTCCTACCTTATTGGGCATGCTCAGCATATCGGCCGTAACAGCCATTGACGGAATATTTGTCGGGCACGGTGTAGGTAGCGACGGAATTGCCGCAATCAACATCTGCATTCCGTTACTGATGTTTTTCACCGGAGTCGGACTTATGGTCGGCGCCGGATGTTCGGTTGTTGCCTCAATCCACCTATCCAGAGGCAAAGACAAAGTTGCACGGTTGAATGTGACCCAAGCTCTGTTATTTGTAACAATAATTGCTCTGATCCCTTCCATTTTCATCCTAACCTATCCGGAACACACCGGCAGAATGCTCGGATCCTCCGAACATCTGCTCCCTCTGGTAAAAGTTTATTTACTATGGTCTGTTCCCTCATGGATATTTCAAATATGGATAACGGTATCTTTGTTTATTATCCGGTTAGACGGTTCTCCTAAACTGGCCATGATGTGCAGTCTGATATCAGCCATAATCAATGTCATCCTCGACTGGCTGTTTATCTTTCCTTTTGGATGGGGAATCATGGGTGCAGCTTTCTCCACATCGATCAGTATAGTTACCGGTGCACTCATCGCAATCGCCTACCTGCTTTTTTATGCTCACCGTTTACGACTTTACCGACCGAAATGGAGCATCAAGAGCTTACGACTTTCCATAAAAAATCTCTATTACCAATGCCGCATCGGCTCCTCTGCATTATTGGGTGAAGCCACACTGGCCGTTCTCATGTTTGTCGGCAACCAGGTTTTCATGCATTACATAGGTGACGACGGTGTCGGAGCATTCGGAATAGCCTGCTACTATATCCCTTTTGTTTTTATGGTCGGAAATGCCATAGCACAATCCGCACAACCGATCATCAGCTACAATTACGGCTTGGGACTTACAGAAAGAGTTGCTGCCACGGAGAGAATTGCCTTAATAACAGCCATTATTTGTGGGACGATCGTTACTTTAACGTTCTCGCTCTACCCCGATCTTCTGGTAGGACTTTTTATCGACACCAAGGACAATGCCGCACAAATCGCTATAAACGGATTTCCTTACTTCGCCACCGGATTCATCTTTTTTATCGTGAACATTACGGCTGTCGGATATTTCCAGAGCATAGAAAACATGATCCCCGCAACGGTTTTTGCACTGTTGCGCGGTATCATCTTCCTCGTGCCCTACTTCATCCTACTACCGTCTATATTGGCCGACGTTTCCGGCATCTGGTTGGCTTTACCCCTATCCGAAATATCCACAACACTTGTCATTCTGTTGTTCCATTTATCAAGAAAATACAAGACAAAACAGAGCGACAAAGCTTCTCTGCCACACTAAATCCGGACTGTGCTTCGCCCATATGTCTCTTGATTCTTACCTTATTGCTGAGTACGCTCAGAGAAATGACCCACATGTATATATCTATGAACTTTTACATGACATGTTAAAAAAATTTGCCTTTTACAATATTGTTCGTATATTTGCGAACAACACATGTGAACATGGAAGAAAAGAAAGACTATACAGTTACACAAGAGCAGTTGGCAAGATTTGCTAAAGCGTTGGGACATCCTGCCCGAATTGCTATTATGCACTTTTTGGCAAAGCAAAAAACGTGTTACTTTGGAGATATTCACGAAGAACTTCCTATTGCCAAAGCAACCGTATCCCAGCACCTGAAGGAGCTGAAAGAAGCTGGACTCATACAGGGTGAGGTGGAAACGCCCAAAGTAAAATATTGTATCAATCGGGAAAATTGGCAATTGGCTCGCGAACTCTTTAAGGAGTTTTTCGGGCAATGTATCTGCAAATCGGGGGATTGCTGTTGACAGCCCCTTTTTTTTATTATCAATGTTCGTTGTTTTGCGAATTACGTTTAACAAAATCATAAATTCACAGATTATGAAGATTAAAGTATTAGGAACCGGCTGTGCAGGTTGCAAGGCACTGTACACAACAGTTGAGCAAGTAGTAAAAGAGTTAGCCATGGAAGCAGAGGTC
>URBJ01000088.1 GCA_900546005.1 uncultured Alistipes sp.
CGACCCTCCTCCTCTTAATGAGAGTTTTCTGATTTTATGTTCCAAAAACCCTCTGAATATATCGCTTATGGTTTTGAAAATCGATATTTTTTTGCATTTTTGTAGAAAACTTGGGGGAGTTTCGTCCGTCTCGAAGCGTTCGATGTCGGAGCAAAGCGCTCCCGACTAAAATTCAATCTATGAGAAATATTACTTTATTCGTTTCGCTTGTCCTCGCAGCCGTCATGCTCTCGTGCTCCTCCGGCGGAAACAAGCAGAAAAGCGTCACTCTGAGCGATGATTCGCTCTACACCACGTTCCAAGATCCGGGACACGAGTGGCGCGGAAAACCGTTCTGGTCGTGGAACGGACGGCTCGACAAAGACGAGCTGATCCGACAGCTCCATGTCTTCAAAGAGATGGGGATGGGCGGTGCCTTCATGCACTCCCGCGTCGGCCTGAAAACCGAATATCTGGGCTGGGACTGGTTCGACCTGACCAATGCCGTGGCCGATGAAGCCGAAAAAATCGGCATGGAGGCCTATCTCTACGACGAAGACCGTTGGCCCTCGGGAAGTGCAGGCGGTATGGTCACAAAAGACCCGAAATATCGGCAAAACCATGTCACCTTGTACACGATGCCGGCCGAAGAGTTCGTTTGGGACAACGATTCGATCGTCTCCGCATTCGCCTGCAAGCTCGACGGCATCAACTACTCGGAACTGGAACAGCTGACCAAAGAGTCCGACATGTCGAAATATGCCGGAAAGACCGTGCTGAAATTCCAGCACGAAACTGCCCCGTGCAACGACAACTACAACGGATATACCTATCTGGATCCGATGAGCCGCGAGGCCACGGACCGCTACATCAAGCTGACCCACGAAGCCTACAAAAAGTACTGCGGCGACCGTCTCGGTAAAAATATCGTCGGTATTTTCACCGATGAACCCCATCGGGGAAATCTCTTCGGAAATGCAGCTGGGGGTACCCAAAGTGGTGCCAACAAAGTTCCGTGGACGCCGAACATGCTCAAAGAGTACAAAAAAGCCTTTGGCGGCGATCTGGCTGCCGATCTGCCGAAACTCTTCCTGCGCGAAAACGGAGAACGGGTCAACGACGTCAAATGGAAATACTGTGAACTGACCGAAAAGCTCTTCCTTAAGAATTTCGCCAAACCGCAATACGACTGGTGTGCCAAGAACAACATGATCTACACCGGCCACGTCCTGCACGAAAACACCTTCTCGAACCAGACCTCCGTTTTGGGTTCGGTAATGCGTTACTATGAGTACATGCAGACCCCCGGTGTGGATATGCTCACCGAAAACGACAACTCCTATTGGGTCGTAAAACAACTCTCTTCGGTTGCCCGTCAGCTGGGACAGAAATGGCTGCTTTCCGAACTGTACGGATGCACCGGATGGCAGTTCAACTTTGCCAGCCACAAAGCCGTAGGCGACTGGCAAGCCCTGTTCGGTATCAACCTCCGTTGCCACCACCTTTCGTGGTACACGATGGAAGGCGAGGCCAAACGTGACTATCCGGCCAGCATCTTTTTCCAATCCCCTTGGTGGAAGGAGTATAAATATGTCGAAGACTACTTCTCCCGTTTGGGAGTCATGCTGAATCAGGGAGCTCCCGTGTGCGATGTATTGATCGTCAACCCGATCGAAAGCGTATGGAGCCAAGTTTGCGTATCCTCTTTCAACAACCTGTGGTCGGCAACCCCCGAAATCAGCAAAATGGAGGAAAAATATGCCGATCTGTTCCACTGGCTGGCCGGTGAACGAATCGACTTCGACTATGGCGACGAAGAGATGATGAGCCGTCTGTCCAAAGTCGGAAAAGACGACGAGGGTAATCCGGTCTTCAAAGTGGGGCAAGCCGCCTATCGTACCGTTCTGGTCGGCAATATGGAGACTATGCGCGAATCGACACTCAAAGCTCTCCAAAAATTTGCCAAAGCAGGTGGAAAC
Organism: uncultured Alistipes sp.; assembly: GCA_900546005.1. Taxonomy (GTDB): domain Bacteria; phylum Bacteroidota; class Bacteroidia; order Bacteroidales; family Rikenellaceae; genus Alistipes_A; species Alistipes_A pullicola. The sequence continues at coordinate 1,959 of URBJ01000088.1, forward strand.
ATCATCTTCATGGGTGAAGCTCCGAAATACGTAGACGTCGAGCCGTCCGAAGCTCCAGCTACGCTGGCTTCCCAATGTATCCAAGTCGACTATGCCGAACAACCCGTTCTGGATGCTGTAAAGAACGCAATCCGGTCTGTGGTTCAAGTAACCGATGCTGCCGGCAACAACTTGACGAATATTTACGGACAGGTTCGGAAAGACAACGACCGCTATTATGTCGTCCTGATGAACATGGACCGCAACAAAAAGTACGACTCCGTAACCATCACCCTTCCCTATGCAGGCAACGTCGCCATGTGGGATTGCAAAACCGGCAAAGTATGGAAACAACCGGCCAACAGCTCGGCCGAAGAGGGATCGGTACTGTTCACCTCGTTTGAACCGATCGAAGAGAAGGTCTACACGATTTCGGCCGAATACCCGACCTTCGCAGCCGATCAGCCCACCATCACCGAAAAGAGCCGTCAGGCCCTGCCCGACACGTACGAATACACCTTGAATGAGCCCAATATCTGTGTATTGGATGTCGCCACATGGCAACTCGACGAAGGAGAAAAACAACCGTTGACCGAGATTCTGAAAATCGACCGGGCACTCCGTAAACATTATGGTCTGCCCTATCGAGGAGGGGGTATGCTCCAGCCTTGGTATGCTGAAAAATATCGCAGCGACGACTACAAGAAACTGTTGGGTGTTATCCGGATGGAGTTCCCGTTCAACATTTCGGTTATGCCGTCCGACTCGGTCTTCCTCTGCATGGAGACCCCCGAGCGGTTCACCGTATTGGTCAATGGACGGAAGATCGACAACACGCCGAACGGCTGGTTCATCGATAACAGCATCCACAAGATCGCAATCCCCGCGCGCCGTTTGCAGACCGGTGCGAACAAGATCGAACTGATCGGCCATTTCAGCCAGAATCTCGACCTCGAAGCCATCTACCTGATCGGTAACTTCGGAGTAAGTCTGAACGGCATCCAAAAGACGCTTACAGCTCTTCCAAGCAAGCTGAAAGTCGGCGATATTTCAACACAGGGATTGCCCTTCTACTCGGGTGCAGTATGCTACAAGATCAACAACCTGCCCAAACCTGCATCCGGGGAAAGGATTATGCTGACAATGGACGGCTTTGACGGTGGATGTATCGAGTTGAACAACGAGTATGCCCATCAGATTTGTGGATGGCTACCTTACCAGCTCGACTTGACCCAAGTGGCAGAAAAAGGCGATACGGCGGAACTGAACGTCGTACTCACCCGCAGAAACACCTTCGGGCCGTTGCATGCACTGCCTGCTTTGGTCGGCGCATACGGACCGGGGAACTGGGTTACCGAAGGCAGTTCGTTCACGATGAACCAATATGTACTGCTTCCTGCCGGATTGACCCATCAACCCGAACTGATTATCGAAGAGGTAAAATAATCACAGACAAGATTTACTTTCGTGAGGAGAGGCGGACCTGAATGTCCGCCTCTCTTTTTTTGCTAAAAATGAAGAAATTATTACCTATATCACCCAATTATTCCTATCTTTATGGTACAGATATTTGTATGAATGCTTGAGACTTGTCCCGCGACAGGGCCTTCCTATTTGTTTACCCCTTCCCAACTTACGTGTAGCCTTATCCTAAAAACCTATGAAAACAGGAAAAACTATGTTCATACGTAAATTTTTTGTGTCTATTCTCCTTTCGCTCGTGTTATTTCCATCTTTCGGATTCAGCAAGCAGAGAGATGTTCAAACAATCGTTATGGACAGCATGCAGGCTGCCCGTTATATCGATTCGGTTCGGCAACTTCGACTGCGGGAAATTGACTTTATTGTAGACCAAATAGAAAACACATATATCTCGGGACGCCGAGGACTGAATGATCGAGAATGGGAAGATCGTCTCACAATTCTCCGGGACGCTGTTACACGAACTGCTCACGCTCCTAATTTCACTTATTACTACATGTGGTGCTATTTAGGTTTTCTCATACAGGATCAACATTTCGATTTTCCCGACGGAGGAGTGTACAATCGGTCCCGCATATTCACTCGGAATGATTTAATCCTCCCGCTTTGGGTTCAGACGTGGGAAGACGGGACAGTGTATAATGTAAAGGACTATACAGGGGTAATCCCGGCTCATGCACAGATTCTAAGCGTCAACGGCCGCGATGCACAGGAAACCGCCCAGAGAAACCGAATGATGTTTCCGGGCGAAGAAGCCTATGCCATGGCATGGATGAATGCCGTCGACGAGACCGATCCCCGCATGTGGAATGCTTTCGCCAACTTTTTCTGGATGCGCGGGCACCGTCCTCCTTTCAAAGTAGTCTATAAAGCTCAAGGGAGTGACCGTCCCGACACCGTTGTCTTGAACGGAATGGCGCGGGGTGACATATATAAGGAGTTCCAAAAATCGGATGATAAATATCGTGTACGGAGTAGTAGAGGGGCTCGCCTCCGTCCCATAGAATACCGGAACATGCAGGACAGCATCGGTGTACTGACCATCAACATAATGTGGGGCAAGCGTTGGACACCCATGTTGCTGTTTGGCAAAGACCAACGTTACCCCCGTATGCTTCGGCGTGCAATGCGCAGCATTGACCGTGATGGAATCAAGAACTTGATCATCGACCTGAGCATCTGTCCGGGAGGTTTATCCGAGAACATCTACAAAACACTGGACTACTTCACGGACCGTCCGGTCGACCGGACAAATATCTACCGGGTGACGGACAACAACCGCAAAATCGTACAGGCCCTCATTTCAAACGATCATCTTACACCCAAGGCCGACCGTCGCCGGCTGTCGGATTTAGTCGGAGGTTTGAAGTCCGGGACGCTCTTTCGTACGGATACACTTTTCCCGATGCAGTACCAGCCACAGCCTCAGGAACACAGCTATCGAGGAAATGTGTATATTCTGACGGGGCCTCAAACTTACTCAGCCGCACAAGTATTGGTGCAGTATTTCCAACATCTCGGCATCGGTCTGGTAGCCGGTCAACATTGCGGAGGTTTCACGGAGGTTACATTAGGTAGTGCTCCTAACATTCCTTTGCCCTTGAGCTCAACAATGCCGTTTCATGTACCTGTAGGCAAAATGGCTCTGTTTTCGGGCAGGGAGGATTCATATCGCTATCCTCCGGTGGATATACCGATCGACCATCCGTTCGAGGAGTGGTTGAAGCGGGAGAACCACAGTCTGGACCGACTGATCGAGATGATTCGAAAGGGAGAAGTGGACTCTATCGTTTCTTCAACATCCAAATCGAACGAAGCCTCAATCCAATAGCACTTTTTCCGAATCCCCAAAAAACATTTCACGAAATCTCAAAACACGTCTCTCCATAAATATCGCATAGCCGAGTTTTCGTGCAATAACAAGCGAGGCGCATCCAAAGTTAATGGATGCGCCTCGCTCTCCTCTCTCAATATAAAATTCAGTACTATTCCGATCCCTATATAGTCCGGAAATCCAAATTATTCACTACTTTACCTGATCCAATGCCTGCTCGATATCAGCAATGATATCTTCGACATCTTCGATACCCACCGAAAAACGGATCAGATCCGGCGCTACACCGGCTTCTACCAACTGCTCGTCGGTCAACTGACGATGTGTATGGCTTGCAGGATGCAGTACAGAGGTCCGTGCATCGGCTACGTGGGTCACAATAGCCGTCAGTTTCAGGCTGTCGATAAACCGGATCGACTCATCGCGACCTCCCTTCAGCCCGAAAGCTACCACTCCGCACGATCCATTGGGCAAATATTTCTGACCCAACTCATAATACTTGTCTCCCTTCAAACCGCAATAGTGAACCCAAGCCACCTTGTCGCTCCGTTTTTGAAGATATTCTGCCACTTTCAGCGCATTCTCACAGTGACGGGGAACTCGAAGATGAAGCGTTTCCAGCCCAATATTCAACAGAAATGCATTGTGCGGCGAAGGAATAGATCCCAGATCTCGCATCAACTGAACCGTAGCCTTCGTTATGTAGGCCAACTTGCCAAATTGTTTGGTGTAGGTCAGACCGTGATACGACTCATCGGGTGTCGTCAGTCCGGGGAATTTATCGGCGTGCGCCTCCCAATCGAAATTTCCGCTGTCGACAATCGCTCCTCCTACACTGGTCGCATGCCCATCCATATATTTCGTCGTCGAGTGCGTCACGATATCTGCACCCCACTCGAAGGGACGACAGTTGATCGGCGTGGCAAAGGTGTTGTCCACAACCAAGGGTACCCCATGGCTGTGAGCGATCCGCGCAAATTTCTCAATATCGAGCACTTCTACTGCCGGATTCGAAATCGTCTCTCCGAACAACGCTTTGGTATTCGGACGGAAAGCCTTGGCAATCTCCTCTTCCGAAGCGTTCTGATCGACAAAAGTCACGTCAATCCCCATTTTGGGCATGGTGACGCCAAACAGATTATAGGTACCGCCATAGATCGTCGAAGCACTGACGATATGATCGCCCGCAGAACAGAGATTCAAAATGGCATAGAACGAAGCTGCCTGTCCCGACGAGGTCAACATCGCTGCAACACCGCCTTCGAGAGCCGCAATCTTGGCTGCTACCGCATCGTTGGTCGGATTTTGCAACCGCGTATAAAAATACCCACTCTCCTTCAGGTCGAACAAATCGGCCATCTGTTCGCTCGTCTCATATCGGTAAGTCGTACTCTGATAGATCGGCACAACTCTCGGTTCTCCCTTTTTAGGCGTCCAGCCCGCTTGCACGCAAAGCGTCCCCAAATGAAGTTTTTTGCTATCCTTGCTCATAAAACACAATTATTAAATTCTCACTTATTTTTGCTCGGGACAAAAATAGCGATTATCCCGAAATATTTCGCGAATCTTTTTTTCATAACCGGCTGCCGTCGCCTCCATACCCAAATCGTTAGGATGGACACCATCAACCGTTCCATCCTCCGGGAAGTCCATCTCCTCGCATTTAAAAAGATAGAGGTCCTTCACGCCCTCTCGGCACAGCGCCTCATAACAGTTTCTCAGCAGCTCGTTTTTGTGCAACACACCCGGATCACCCAACTGGGACATGCCCCCTTCGTGCTCAACCAAAAGAATCGGAGCGCCGCTCGCCTCCCTCAGCTTGGTCACTCCATACCGGAAACGGCTCACAAACTGTTCGTCCTCCATATAGGGTACATTCGGAATGCAATCTATGATGTAGAGTCGAGCCGGCACCTCGGCAATCAGATCTATGATTTCCGGGTCCATCTGCCCGTTTCCCGAAAAGCCCAGATTCATCAACGGATATTGCAGACGGCGTGAGAGCACATTGGTCCACGCCATTCCCGGACGCGAAGCGCAACCGCCCTGAAGAATCGAGGTCCCGTAAGCCACGATCGGACAAGCATCATCGCACGGTACCCACTCGAACTGCATGGTTGAGTCAACCCCCACTTCCAACCATTCGACATGATTATACAACGGCAGATAGAGTCGATACTCGTGTAGATCGTCCCCTGCATAGCGGAATGTGTAGCGAATCGTATCGCCAAAACGCCAATCGATATCCCTTGCCGTAAAGTGCCACTCTCCGTCGGTTTCGTTCATGACATACAGATCGACTCCGGAAACCCCTGTTGCTGGCATGTGTTGCATATCTATCTCTCCGGACACACCGTAACGGACCGTAATAGACGGAGCGTTCGTACGGAAAAGTACCGAAAGACCGGCTGAGTGGGTTGACAAATTCCACAACGACGGGCGTATCTTTTCTCGAATCCGATCGGGCAAACGATTGTAGCTTCCCGACAACTCCTCATACCATCCTTGTCCCTCCACCACACGCCCTTCGGCCTGCATCGGATTGTACCACCGCGTCTGCGCACTTGCAAATCCCGCACACAGACACAGCAAACATGCAATGATCGATTTCTTCATAAAATAGCGTTTATGTTTATCGCCCCTAAGGTAGTTATAAATGGAGCAAAAACCAAGGTGCACAGATGCCTTCGCTCCATTAACCTACGCTTTCCTCATGATCCTTTTCAATAAACGAACGGAGATATTTCGAGCTTATTATTGTTTCCCGAATCAAACGGGACCGAATCCGCTCTTTCTTACATCCGAATGCTCACGAATTCTCACTCCCGGCCGATCCATTTTTATTCAAATGATCACTATACCCTTCCCGGGAACCCAAACTCTACCCCAATCCACAAAAAAGACTCGGAAGCGATCCGGGTATCGATTCCAATACCCTCCGCTTCCGAGTCTTCATATTATCTGAGCGCGCCCGGTTCTATCCAAAAAGATCCAGCCGACTTCCTAGGGGTCCTTCTGCTCTTTTCTTTTCAAGCTCGAGCCGCTATAAATCGAAACAAGCTGATACTATTTGTTCCGTTCGGGACGCAAGCTACGTACCGTAGCACCTGCCTGCCACATTTCGCTTTCGCGCAGTTGTTTAAGCTCTTCGTTCAGCTTTTCACGATAATCGGGTTTGCTGTTCGAGTCGATCGAACGCTGTGCCTCGTTACCACATGCCACCTCTGCATACAGTTTTCTGAATACAGGCAGCGTCGCATCGCGGAACGGACCCCACCAGTCGAGTGCACCACGTTGTGCAGTAGTCGAGCAGTTGGCATACATCCAGTCCATACCGTTCTCGCCGATCAACGGCATCAAGCTCTGAGTCAGCTCTTCTACCGTTTCGTTGAATGCTTCGGAAGGAGTGTGTCCGTTTTCACGCAACACCTGATACTGTGCAGCGAAGATACCTTGGATTGCTCCCATCAACGTTCCACGTTCACCGGTCAAGTCAGAATAAACCTCACGTTGGAAAGTCGTTTCAAACAGGTATCCTGAACCTACACCGATTCCCAAAGCCAGTACACGATCCATTGCGCGGCCCGTTGCATCCTGCATTACGGCATAGCTCGAGTTCAAGCCACGGCCTTCCAAGAACAAACGACGCAATGAGGTACCCGAACCTTTCGGTGCGATCATGATCACATCCACATCCTTGGGAGGAACGATGCCCGTACGATCAGAATAGGTTACACCGAAACCGTGCGAGAAATAGAGGGCTTTACCTGCTGTCAGGTGTTTCTTAACCGTCGGCCATACAGAGATCTGTGCTGCATCCGAAAGCAGATACTGAATAATCGTTCCCTTTTCGCAGGCCTCTTCGATCTCGAACAACGTCTTGCCCGGTACCCAACCGTCAGCAACC
>URBJ01000089.1 GCA_900546005.1 uncultured Alistipes sp.
CCGGGGCTTTTTGATTAATTGTTTAACTCGTCCCATTTTAACGGGACACTAATGTCTATATTTAATTAATTATTCCAAAATGAATATTGTAAAGTTTCCAACGCTGTATGCCTCTGCTTTCCAAGAAGCGATATGCCGCATCTCTGCAACTGCAGATGAGGTGGTTGAAGTGGATCTATATGATCATTCTCAAACCACAATCATTGGGAAAAGACGTTTCTCGGGAACAACTTCCTATGATGTTAATCTGGCAAACTGTGCCCAGAGTCAACTGGATATTCTGCCTTTGACGACCGTACAATGCGCTTTTGTCGAACCTGTCGGACGAACGGTTAATGTAACGGTCGGAATAGGAGGTGTCAAAAAAAATACAATATTAACTGGTGGTTGTCGAACCTGTTACTCCTACGAAAAGTTGTCCCGGTCTCCTAAACTGATCGATATCTCAACAAATCAGAATGATGAAATCGCAGTAATCGCGGATGGTGGAATCCTGCGGGCTGAGGCTGTATTTGATGATCCCGCTGAAATGACGGTTGAACTAGCAACCAAATCGGATGCACAAGGATTATATGTCTTTACGCTCAAAATGTCTGACCTGATGACTAAGTTACATAATGCAGGTAAAGATAAATTAAACCTTGGTGAGCAGATGGCTGTCCGGATTGTCGATGGTGAGGGATATGTATTGGCTGAACAAAGATACCGTGTGGTTCCCGATTTGATGGATGACGTTCGGGTGTGTTGGTGGAATTCGCTCGGACAAATCGATTATTGTACAATGAGAAGAGTACTCGATGCTCAGTATGATTTGACAAAAGAAAGAATCCTTACGCCTGACGGATATAAAACAACCTCGTGCAAACGTGAACGAAAAATGAGAATCGTCTCAGATTTCGTGTACTCTGAAATGATTGAGTGGCTCAGCGAAATAGCCTCTGCTCCTCGAGTGTGGATCGTCGAGAATGGAAACTTTATTCGTGTCGATGTGATTGATGAATCTGTCAAACTGTCAGGCGCCGATCCCGTTCAGATGGATCTTACGATTAGATATAACGAACCTGATATTTTACAACACGAATAGAGTATGATCAAGTTATTTGTAGATGATCGTCTTGTCGATATGGATCAACAAACCTCTGTTTCCATTTCGCTCGGTATCGCTTCTGTAACCAAAATAGAATCCGGACGTACCGGATACTCCAAAACGATACAACTCCCCATGACTGCCCGAAACCGGGCAATTTTCGGTGACGCGGCTGAACTGCATGCGGCTGAGGCATTCAATCAGAGTGCCCATTCGGCAAGAATTGAGGTCGATGGGTATACCGTAATCGAGGGTACGCCCATGATGACAAAGTGCGCTGCGTCTTCGTACGGCGGTGGTTGGTACAAAATGAATATCATCGGTGCGGGTAAAGAGTGGGTAAAAAGTGCGGCTGAGAAGATGTTCAATGAAATTCCCATTGTGTTCGAAAAATCGATTTCGGCTGACACCGTGGCACAAAGCTGGGTGTGGGAAGATCCCGTACGCTTCTTTCCGGTGCAAAGAGACCGTTATGAAACGGTGTCGAACACGCTTGACGGTGGTGTCCGGTTACTCTCGTTCAGCGACTATCACCCCTTTATCAATGTGAAGGCATTGGTCGATGCGATTGTGGCGGATGCCGGATATACGATCAATTCCCAATTTATGGATAGTGATTTCTTTAAGTCGCTGTACATGAGCGGAAAATACCCCGAAAAGGAGGTGCAGTCGTTTGCCGAGGAGATGGGGTTCGTGGCCGGACGGTTCCAAAACGCCTCCGCTACCGCAGATCGATTCGGAAGAGTATATGCAGATCCGTTTACAACCGTGTCCTCCATCGGAAATCTTGTCGATTCCGCTGACCCCGATCAATCGTCGGAGAGCGGTGTCATCAGTGGTGTGTACAATCATGGAGGGTGTTTCAAAACCGATGAGTCCGGACGTATAGGCTATTATCCGCTCGAAAAAATTGCCGTGGGATTCGAATATGAGCTGCGGTACCGTTCCGATTTCCGAATAGCTAACCGAAATGAACTGAAATGCTTCGATCGAGTCTATCTTGACGACGATATTGAACGGAAGTTCTCGGTGAAAAATCAGTATGAAGATCGGAGAGAGTCGTTCCATGATATGTGGAGCTACCTTCTGGTTGTGTTCGATCACGCAGAAGGTGCTTCGTATATGTTCTCCTATGAAAAAGAGGACGGAACGATTGTAAATAAAGTGAATTTCTCCTCAAGATGCGTCTCGATAGGAATGGAGGAGGGTATAACCGTGCGTAATCCCAAACTGTGGATTCTCGATGGCTCGAGTTATCGTGCTTATGACGCCGATTGGGCCCTATACGACGGTTATGTCTCGGAAACCGGACAAATCGAGATAGCCTTGACCGTACGCAGTGCGGCAAGTGAAGTCTCCGCCTCGAACCCGAAATTCTTTCATCGAATTCACTTCGGTGGCGCTGACGAAGGGATGACGTTAACCCTCTATAATACGACCAGACTTAAGTCTGTATTTATGCCGCATCCATGTGAAGGACAGACAATCCAGTTTGCTGACGTGGCTGCTCATCACGTCCGGCAAATCGAATTGATGAATGCGCTCAAACAGATGTTCAACCTCTATTTCTATACCGATACGTTGTCAAAAACAATTTATATCGAGCCGCGTGAAGCATTCTATTCGGATGGGGCGGTCGTTGATTGGAGCGATCGGTTGGATCTCGAAAAACCTGTGGAAATAGAAGAACTCGGCTCTGATCTGTCGCAATATTTTACGCTGAGATATCTCGAGGGTGATGGATATGCAGCCCGTTGGGGCCAAGCCCAGCAAACTGTCTTTGGCCGTTGGAGTACCGAAATTTTTAACCGCTTTGCCGAAGAAGGTGAGCAAATCTATCAGAATCCGCTCTTTGTCCCTACGTTGAATGTGTCCGGTGCTTATGCTGATGTGCCGCAGGCTTCCCTGATACAGGTCGGTGACAGAACTTCGGATGGAACCGACGACTACGAAAATCTGAATTTCCCTGCAAAGATCGTTCGGTTCTGTGGAATGCAGACCCTCGAGAGCGGACGTTGGGGATGGCCTTCGTATGGCGATCAGTATCCGAAAATCGCATTTCATGACCCCGGGGGAGAGGTGCCTTTCTCCCTTTGTTTCGAGGACCGCGACAACTGTTCCGGATTGCATGCCTATTATGACAAGACCATCGACCTCTACAACAACAGTCGTAGAGTAACTCTCTATCTAAGACTTAGACCCGAAGATATCGAACCATTCTCTTCTCCAAACGGATTGCAACGTGACTTCAGGGCGCTTTTTAAATTGAAAATCGGTGGCGAAATTTTGTGGTGCAGGCTCGAAGAGATCTGCGATTATAACCCTTTCGCAAACACCTCGACGAAATGTACATTCCTTAAAAATGTTTAAGTATGGCTAATAAAAAATGGTTACGAATCGTATGGAACGATGAATTATGGAGAGATATGGAAGTTCCACATGCAAATCGAGAGGAAGCAAATACAGATACAGATACGATATCGCTTTCTGATCCGGATTTGGACGATATGCATCGCGCGGATGTCGTTGCCGGAACACATGATCGTAATGAAAGCATGGCAGAAAGTTCCGATTCCTATCCAGAGCAGTCGGATCTAAAGAAAGCAGATGGCCCAAATGCCTTTTTATACGCCTCATCTGAAGTCAAGTTTCCGGTTGGTAGCACAGCAAATACCCATGATACCTCAGGTCAGAGGAAAAATGATTCCCCTCATGTAAATTCGGAAACCAACATGATGGACTATATTGAGTCGTTGTCAAATGAAGCTCATGTTAAAGAACCGAATATATCGAATGCTTCAAGTGTTAACTTCGATCTCGACGCCGTCCATGATTTCTCGATGAGGAGAACAGGTCGCTCTATCTCATCGATTCCACGAGAAATGCTTCTCGATACATCCAATTTTACTCATGTGCAGAGTCCTGTCAGTCTCGCTTCAGTAAGTAATGAAGGACATGCGCTTAGTAGCAGATCTATGCGCTCATCGTCTCGAAAGATTGATGCCAGTCAATATGAAGTACAAATGGATGGAGGCAGTTCAATGATGCAGACGGTGCGGCAAGTGGTAAAGGAACAACTTGCTGAATTGAAGGTCTATGTGTTGGAATCGGATATTACAGAGGCACAACAAGCTGTAAAAACTGTCGTGAAACAAGCTTCATTCTAAAATCGTTCGATTATGACCGTATATCAAAAAGAGTTGATGCATCTGTTGCAGGAGAAATTCGGACAACTTTCGACCCAACAGTTGCTCGAAAAATTGTCTGAAATCGGTGTGCTTGACTATGTGTTGTGTAAAGTGCTTGTCGTGAGAGAATTCGTCGCCGCTCTGCAACGCAACGGTGTCAAAAAGATTGATGCCATGTGGATCGCCTCCGAAAAGTTTGCATGCACCTATGAGTACATCCGTAAATGTATGTATTACTATACCGATGTGGGACTGAATTAATGTCGGGTTTTGTAGAAAAAAATCACCCGATTCTACATCTATTTTCGCATAGTCAATTTTTTAAACCTAAAAAATAAAATGAGTGATCTGAAAATCAAAAGCCAATGGTTGACGACCTTGCTCGAACGGCTGGGAATGAAACCGAAATCGGATGGGGTGGAGCGGGAAATTCTTAAGCACGAAAAAACTAACTCTCAAACCAACGGAAAAAACGTGTCGTCTCCTCACGATTCACCGAACAGCAATGCGATCGCGGCAGCTCTGATTCGCGAAAATGATCGTCCTCCTGTTATGCCTACTCTTACGAAACCCTGTGACGATCCCTCTCCCGTCGAGGGACAACGTTCGGTGAATGAACTGGCTTACGACAATGATGTCCGTCGATTAATCTAAATTATAGTATATTAAAATTAATTAATTTATTTTGTAAAAATATGGCAAAAATCGAAAGTACAAAAAGCTATGAAGGACGTGATCTCGAAACGATCTTTTTCAGACCCATGCTGAGCGGTCCGAATGCCGTTGACCTCGGGATCAAAGTGATGTATAACATGCCCGTTCCAACGACTCTCCAATTCTGGAAACGTGGCGGTGACATCCTGCAGAAATACTCCACTGCCGGATGGAACGGCGGTGAGAGCGCCTCGAAGTACCAAAAGCTTATTCAACTCTCGAAGGTCAAGGCAGAGGTCGGCTATTCGGCCGAAGACTATTTTAACATGGTTTTCGAACAAATCGCTGCTCGGGCGGACGTTAACCTCGATGACCTTTCCGGAACGGAACTCGAAGCCGCTGAAACGGCTCTCTTCAGAGATGCTATTGCGGAGAGTATCCGGGCAACCATGTGGTTGGGTGATACAGATCGGTCCGGTGCCCTCGCAACCTTCGACGGTTTCCTGAAAAGACTGCTCGCCGATAGCGGTAGCCAAGAAAACGATGTTCACGGTTTCGGAATCGCAGACAATATCGCTTCGAGTCAGGAACCCGATGCTGCGGAATCGTTGCTCAAAAAGCTCTGGAACGAAGCGCCCGAAGTGCTCAAGGCATTTAAAGCACAGGGAAATCTGGTCTATCTGGTTACGTCCGATATCTATGCAAAATATGAGGAGGAACTCGACAACGTCGTGCTGGAGTCTGCCTATCTCGCAAAACAGAACGGGCGTGACGGTTTATCCTTCCGCGGGATTCCCGTGATCGATATTCAAGTTTCGGAATACCTCAAACAGTGTGCGGATATGCCTCAGTCGTTCGCATTGCTTACGGATCGGCGCAATCTGGCTATGGCGGTCAATACGGCTGACTTCCCGGGTACGGAGATTCGCATGTGGTACAACCCGGATCAAATGGAAAACAGGCAACGGGCCGTATTTATGGCCGGTTGCGATTACCTGCTCCCCGAAATGGTCTCCTTGGCAATTGGAGGTGTCGCCGCCGAATTGACTTCGGGTGATGTTCCGGCTTCAGGTGGGGCTGTTACCGTGAAACTGACGGGTTATTCTGCCGTTAGTGCTTTGTCGATTCAAGGATTTACGGCTGAGGGTACGGAGGCTGGTGAGGCCGCTACATTGTCTGGTACGCAGGGTGAATATTCTGGCTCGTTGTCTGGATCGAATATCGCTTCCGTTAAGTTGACGGCAACGCTTGTTAACGGAGCTTCGGTCGATGTCCCGTTGAAATAATATGGTTTGGTAACATCAAAAAGGTAACTAAGTATGGCTTTAACGAATTATGTAAGAACCAGAAGTCGAAAAAATGGCGGTATCCGAATGTTGGGGCTGATTGAACGCAGTGAAATTGCAGAAGTTACGGCGCAAGGATCAACTACAGAATTTACGGCAATTACCTTCGAAGAGGGATGCTGTTTTTCGAAGTATGAATTCCGGGAGGATGAGGCCGTATATAAAGAATCCGTTTCGGTTTCGAATGGCGCTCGGATTGTTACTCATGAGCTCTCTTTCTTGTTGGATAAGATGGGAAGCGAATGTTCTGCAGCCGTATCGGCGATAGCGGAAGCCGCTGACGAAGGTTTGATTGCGATTGTTCAGACGACAAACGGGGATGCGTTTTTGGTCGGTTATTCTCAAGAGTTCGGCAAAGAACGGCCTCTGAGACTGGACTCATCAGACGGTACAACCGGAAAACAGCTCTCGGATGGAACCAGTGAGGTGGTGACTCTCTCCAGTACCGATGTCGCAAAAGCCAGAATCTTTGCTGGCGACCTTAACGCTCTTTTTGTTTCGGCATAGCGTGCTGATGGTTGATCTGTAATATTAGCCGACGACAGTCTGGTGTGTCGTCGGCTTTTTTCAATTTAGAAACTATGGAAAAGAGTAATAAAACCAAAAACTTTTTCGTCAAAGGCGGCTTCGGAAATAGAAATATATCTGAAAAACCAGAAAATCTTGATGCCGAACGGTGTTGGAAATGGGGATCAGATAATCTCTTCCCGAATGCTCTGGCCTTGTTGTCGCGTAGATCGGCAACTCATCGTAGGATCATTAACGACAAAGCAGATTACATCTCGGGAAAAGGTTTCGTTTGCGATCGGGAAAACGAGGTGCTGCATCACTTTATCGATCGTGCAAACGATATGAACGAATCGTTGCGGGTGGTGATGAATAAGCTGGCCTTTGATAAATCGCTTTTCGGAAACGCTTTCCTCGAGATTGTGACCGATGAGCAACGATCCTTCTTGTCGCTATTTCATCAGGATGCTTCGAAATGTAGAGTGGCGCGTGATGGTCGTCATGTCTTGTTGCACCACAATTGGGCCGGTTTTGTCCCGGCTCAGGCTCAGTCAATCGCGATCTTCCCAAATTTCGAACCGGCGGCAGACGGCACCTTGCGGAGTATCATTCACTACAAGGATTACGAACCGATGTTTGAACATTACGGCTTGCCCGGATACATTGCCGGATTGAACGTGTCGTCGATTGCCTACAAAACCGACCGTTGGAACATCAGTCGGTTGGACAACTCGTTCCAGCCTTCCGGTATTATGGTGTTGGACGGCGATGTGGATAACGAAAACGATGCCTACGAGATCATATCCGCTGCTGAAAAACGTTTTGCAGGGAAGCCCGGGCAGGTGATGTTTATGGTAAAACATGCAGAAACCGCCGACAATTCGAAATTCATACCCATCTCTTCGGCCAACGACGGTGATTGGAAAGACCTCCACGATCAGGCTACTTCAGACATCGTAATTGCCCATTCTTGGTTCCGATCGCTCAGTGGGCTGGATTATGCCGGAGGATTCAGTGCGGAACGGATCCTTCACGAGTATGAAATCGCGCTCAATACGCTGATCCTGCCCGAACAACAGGAACTGCTCGAGCCGATTAGAAAAGTCATCGAAGAGGTTTTGGGGTGTGATGCGGTTTCGTTGCAGGTGATCAATCAGCCTCCGACTCGCTCAAAACCCCTCTACATGAAGGTCTGGGAGGCGCGCAAATGTGACGGATTGAGCTTTGATCCCGAGGATGAGGATCAAAATCTCTTTTTGGCTCAAATTACCAAATATGCATTGACCAGTATCGAGTAAAAAATGAAGTTATGGAAATTACAAGATTGATAACTCCGGCTGAGGTATTGGAATTGGCCTTTCCGTCGAACCAGTATTTGCCCGAAGAGATGATTCTCCCGGCAAAAATTGATACGGCTCAGTATCGCTTTCTGAAGCCTGCCTTCGGGAATCTCTATCCCTGTTTGGCCGAGGAGCGATACGAGACCTTCTTGGGGCAGTTCGTCAAACCGGCTTTGGCCTATTATGTACGGTATTTGATCATCGATGATTTAAGCGCTTTGCCCGGAACCTCAGGTGTGTTGCAGACGGAGACCGATTATGCTGAGGCGGCTTCTGAAAAAAATATGGAAAAGGTTAAGCGGCAGGCAAAAGAGGATGCGGACGTGCTGTTGAGGTTAGCCTTGGACTATGTGGAAGCTCAAACGGATCAGTTTCCAGAATACAACGATGCCGAGATAGAGAATAAACCGAAAGTGTGTATGAAGGGCGGTTTTATTTTTTAGTGGGATGGTAGATCTGGGTGCAGGAGTGTGCTTATGTATAGGAATGCCTTGGTTGGTTTGGCTGGAAGAATAAGGATGGTACGAGGGGGGCGATTGCAGGTCTCCGGTGGCAGCAGCTTATCGAGCAAGAATAGAGGTTAGGTGAAGAGAGCAAGGTGTCTTGCGAGGCTTGTCGGCAAAACATCGAGCGTGGCAGTCGTATCGTTGCGGGGTCGTTCAGGTTTCTATTAGAGGAAACCTGAACGACCTTTTTGTGTATGGTTCCGGTCGGTATTGTTGAAGATGGCAGGGGCAAATGTCTCAATTTCTCCAAATGTTTGTTTTGTAAGTCAGTCTGTGTTTGGCGGCGAATAACTTTGGTGTGCCCTTAGTTTTGGGGTTGAGGTTCAAGTGTGCAATCCGGA